>NZ_JBITBX010000001.1:762495-855074 GCF_044452725.1 Actinoplanes sp. NPDC051859
GGACGGCGTGATAGGTGCGGATGGGGTGGCAGGAGCCGGGTCGTCGGCGAGTCGGTAGGCGTAGGGCAGGTCGAAGAAGCGCACGGGCACCCCGTTGCGCACCGCCCAGCTGATCGCCTGCCACTCTGGCGAGAAGACGGCGAAGGGCCAGAATGCGGACCGCCGGGGATCGTCGGCGGCATAGCCCAGCAGAGCGACCGGGGGCTCGAGGCCCGCATGGGCGACCCAGTGCACCAGGTCGTCAGCCTCCGGTGGGCCTTCGACCAGAAGGATGGACGGCGGGTGCCGGTCGAGTTCCTGGACGACGGCGCGGGCGGAGCCGGGACCGTGGTGGCGGATGCCGTAGTGGCGCTCAGGCATCTCGCGCCGCGCGGTAGAAGTCGCGCCACTCGGTGCGTTCGCGGACCACGGTTTCGAGGTATTCGCGCCAGACGACGCTGTCGGAGACGGGGTCTTTGACGACGGCGCCGAGGATGCCGGCGGCGACGTCGGCGGGGTGGAGACGGCCGTCGCCGAAGTGGGCCGCCAGGGCCATGCCGCTGGTGATGACGGAGATGGCCTCGGCGGTGGACAGGGTGCCGGTGGGGGATTTGAGCTTGGTACGCCCGTCCTCGGTCATGCCGTTGCGCAGCTCGCGGAAAACGGTCACCACGCGGCGGATTTCCTCCAGCGCGGTGGGCACCTCGGGCAGGTCGAGGGAGCGGCCGAGTTGGGCGACCCGGCGCGTGACGATGTCGACCTCGTCGTCGGCGGAGGCGGGCACCGGCAGCACGACCGTGTTGAAGCGGCGACGGAGGGCGCTGGAGAGCTCGTTGACGCCGCGGTCTCGGTCGTTGGCGGTGGCGATGAGGTTGAAACCGCGCTGGGCCTGGACCTCGGTGTTCAGCTCCGGAACGGGCAGCGTTTTCTCGGACAGGATGGTGATGAGGGCGTCCTGGACGTCGGACGGCACCCGGGTCAGTTCTTCGACGCGGGCGATGGCGCCGGTTTGCATGGCGCGCATGACGGGGCTGGGGGTGAGCGCGGCCTCGGTGGGGCCTTCGGCGAGCAAGCGTGCGTAGTTCCACCCGTACCGGATGGCTTCTTCGGCGGTGCCTGCGGTGCCCTGGACGAGCAGGGTGGAGTCGCCGCTGACGGCGGCGGCGAGGTGTTCGGCGACCCAGGTCTTGGCGGTGCCGGGGACGCCGAGCAGGAGGAGCGCCCGGTCGGTGACCAGGGTGGACACTGCCACTTCCATGAGTCGGCGCGGGCCGACATATTTCGGGGTGATCTTCGCGCCGTCGCCCAGCAGGTAGGTGACCACGGCCTGCGGGGAGAGCCGCCAGCCGGGCGGGCGGGGCCGGTCGTCGGTCGTGGCGAGCAGGGCCAGTTCGTCGGCGTACTGCTGCTCGGCGTGCGGGCGCAACGCGGTCACTTGAACTCCTGGAGCATCTCGTGGCGGAAGGTGAGGATCCGGGCCAGGTCGGCGACGGGCCGGATCCGGGACGGGTCGGCCGAGTCTTGGTCGAGCCGGGTGGCGAGGGCGGCGACGGGGGTGGCGTAGGCCGGTGGCATGGCGGTCGCGGCGGCCCGGCACAGCTCGGCGAGTTGCCAACTGTGCCGGTCGGTACGGGCGCGGTGGGCGATGGTGTCGATGACCGCGACGGCGAGCTCGTCGGGCCAGGCGCCGGGATGGACGGCGAGGAGCCGGTGGGCGAGGTGGTCTTCGCGGCGCAGGAAGTCGGCGGCGATGCGGGCGAGGTCGGCGGGAGGTAGCAGCAGGTGCAGGTCCCATCGGACCGCCTCGCGCAGGCTCGGGGCCTTCTCTCGGGAGTCGTGGTGCACGAGCGCGGCGGCCCAGTGCGGATTGGCTTGGGTGATGGCGGCTTTGGCCCAGCCGTGCAGCAGCGCGCCCTCCCAGTCGGTGCCGTGGCTCAGGCTGATGACGGCTGCCGGGTCGCGGCCGAGCGCCGGCGTCCAGGCGGACAGGTCGGTGCCGGCGACGACTTCTTCCAGCAGCCAGGCCTGCACGCCGGTGCCGCGGGCGGGCTGGGCGGCGACGCCGTCGCGGCGCAGGTCGGCGGTCAGCTCGGTGGGTGGGTTGACGGTCAATCGGTCGCGGCCCAGGGTGCGGCGTTCCCGGCTGACAGCGGCCAAGGCGCGGGCCGTCATCCGCTGGGCGAGCCGTGAGCCGGGCAGCTCGCGAAGGAGCTCCACCGCAGCTTCGCGAACCTCCTTGCGCCGGTCGTCGAGCGCAGCTTCCAGGAACTCGTCGTCGGCGAGGGACAGCCCGGTGTGCAGGGCACTGATGAACCGGGCGCGATTCTCGGATGTCTCGCTGGCCCAGGTGCTGCGGAGCAGGGACAGGGCGGCGGCCGGGTCGGTGGTGCGGAGGCGGGTGAGGTGGGCCAGGCGTTCGCCACCCGTACCCGTGGTCCAGATTTCGGGGTCCTCCGCGACGGCCGTGCCGGGCGCTTCGGCGCGCAACCATTGCCATTCCGGCCGTTGGGCGGCGAGCCAGCGGCCGCGTTCCCCGGCGACCCGGCCGATGTCGGCGCGGACGACGCTGTTGCGGCGGCCCGCGTCGAGGAGGGCGGGCAGTGCTTCCGGCGGGACGTGACCGCCGTGCCGCGCGGCCGCGTCGAGCCATTGAGCTAGCAGCTCCTGTGCCTGCTGGGCGCCGCCGGGCGCGCCGCCGTCGGTGAGCAGGAGCAGCAGTCGGGCGCCCGCGGCAGGTGGCAGCGGCGGCTCGGTCTCTGCGGGCGCGGCCGGCACCGCCGGGTGCAATGTGGATGGTGTGGTGCCTGCGCGTCGGTAGACCAGTGCTGTGGCAGCGGCCTCGAGCAGCGAGCAGCCGGTGCCCAGGGTGATCGTGCGGTCCCCGACCTCGACGGTCGTGGCGGTGAACGGCTTGCGGGCGGTGCCGACCAGGGCTGCCGCCAGCAGAGCGGGTGGCAGCTCAGGGCTGCGGCGAGGCGTGCCGGCGGGAGCCGGGGGAGCAGCCGGCAGGAACCGGCCGGCCACCCAGGCGGCGAGCGGGCGCAGACCCATCGGGGTCCATTCCGCGGCGACCGTGGCGGGGGACCCACCGGCGGCGGCTAGCAGCCACCACGGCTCCCGATGCCCGGCGGCCAAGGGGAGCGCTGCACCGTCGGAGCCGGTGAGGAACCCGTCGGCGCTGGGCGTCACGTCGGCCAGCAGCAGCGGGGCGTCGAATCGCCATGGCTCGGCAGCGAGAATGTCTGCCCAACCGGGCAGGGCGGCACGCACCTCGACCGCGCCGCTCGGCGCGGCCAATGGCTGCGGGGCTGACCGCCGTTCTTTGACCAGCGCTCGCAGCGGCGCCGCGCCGGGATAGAAGCACAGGTCGCCGTCGAATGAGGTGCCGGGCACGAGGTCGGCGGCCAATGCCTGGCCCGGTGCCGCGAAGGAGAGCTGCAGCGCAAATCGTCCACTCTCGACGCCGCGGAGCCAGGTGCGGCGGGTGACGATGGTGCCGTCGTCGCTGTCCGTCTGCCCGAGCACCTGCCAGCGGTCGGCCACGGGCGGTGTGGCAAGCACATCCTCGGTGGCAATCGGGAATCCGATCCGTGCGCGGACGGTGGCGGCGGTCGCCGGGGGCAGGGTGTCAAGCCGTTCGTGCCCGGCCACCAGCAGACGCAGCATCGCCAGCTCGCCCAGCAGCCGGTCGGCCCACTGCGGCCCGATGCCGGCCACGTCACCCAGCCGGCGGACCGCGGCGGCGGCGCCCGGCGCCTGCGCGTCGACCAGGCGCGCCGCCATCGTCTGGTAGGGCGCCCGGCCGGACCGCTCGGCGTGCGCCAGGCCCTGCTGGATCTGGTCGTCGAGCCAGCGGCCCAGCTCGGCCATGCCCGCGGCGACCCGTTCCTGGCGTTGCCGGGCGCGTTTGCGGGCCGCCTCGGGATCAGCCGGTCGGTCCGCCTTGGTGGCGGCGGCCGTGGCGCGGGCCGTGCGGCTCGCCTGCCATTGGGTCACGAATGCCGGCGGGGTGGTCGACGGGTCGGCGGCGGTGCCCTCGGCCCACATCAACAGCAGGCCGAGCGCGTGCTTGCAGGGAAACTTGCGGCTCGGGCAGGAGCATTTATAGGCGGGGCTCGCCAGGTCCACACAGACCTGATAGGGGTTCTTCCCGCTGCCCTTGCACAGTCCCCACAGGACGTCGTCGTGGCGGCCGAGCTCCTGCCACTTCGCGCGGGCGGCCACACCGCGGGCGCTCTTGAGGGACCCGGCGTCCGGGGCGACGGCGGTGACCTGGGCGGGGGACCAACGTTCGACAGGCACACCGAGACTCTAGAAGCGGGGTACGACGTTTTCTCAGACCCCGTGTCCGGCCGGCACCTGTTCGTCGGCCTTCGGTGGCGGCGGCGGAGTGCCATCGCCGAAGGGCCGCCCGCCGAGGCTCTCCCGCCCGTGTGGAGCCAGCCACCCGCTCAGGTCCGGGCCGGCGGGCACGATGCCGGTCGGATTGATGTCGCGGTGCACCTCGTAGTAGTGCGCCTTGATGTGGACGAAGTCGATCGTGTCCCCGAAGCCGGGCGTCTGGAACAGATCCCGCGCGTACGCCCACAGCACCGGCAACTCGCTCAGCTTGCTGCGGTTGCACTTGAAGTGACCGTGGTAGACCGGGTCGAACCGGACCAGCGTGGTGAACAGCCGCACGTCGGCTTCGGTGATCGTGTCGCCCACCAGGTAACGCTGAGCGGTCAGCCGGTCCGACAGCTGGTCCAGCCGGTCGAAGAGACGGTGGTAGGCCTGCTCGTACGACTCCTGCGAGCCCGCGAAGCCGGCCCGGTAGACGCCGTTGTTCACGTCCTTGAACACGTACCCGTTGACCTCGTCGATCTCCGCCCGCAGCGCCGGCGGATACAGCTGGGGTGCGCCGTCGCGGTGGTGTTTCGTCCATTCGAGCGACAGGTCGAGGGTGATCTGCGCGAAGTCGTTTGTCACGACCTGACCGGTGGGCACGTCCACGATCGCCGGCACGGTGATGCCCTTGTCGTAGTCGGGGAAGCGCCGGAAGAACGCCTCCTGCAGCCGTTCCATCTTCAGGACCGGGTCGCGGCCGCCCGGATCGAGGTCGAAGGTCCAGCTCCGCTCGTCGTGGGTCGGCCCGGCGATCGCGAGGGACAGGACGTCCTCGAGGCCGAGGAGTCGGCGGACGATGATCGCCCGGTTGGCCCAGGGGCAGGCCCGGCTGACCACCAGGCGGTAGCGGCCCGGCTCGACCGGATAGCCGTCGCGGCCGTCGGCGGTGATGCGGGTGGCGATATAGCGCTGGTCTCGGGTGAACTCACCGCTCTGCGACACGTAAGCCATGAGGTCATCATTCCCTGGTTTCGCCGATTGAAAGCAAGGTCAACTGCTGCTGTCGTAGCGGGGTGGTGGGTGCAGACCGCTGCTCACGCCGAGGGCCGGGGCGGGCCGAGCAGGGCGCGGGGCGCCCTGAACGCTCGACCCACCCCGGCGACCTGCGTGAGTGGTTGCGCTCGAAAAGCAGACAGACCCGACACACCGGCCGGGTCTTCCTGCTGGTCAGGGGCGGGCGGTGAGGTGCGGTCGCAGGGCCAGGATGAGGCCGAGGGCCACGTAGCCGATCAGGAGGTGGCCGGCGCCGACGAAGCGGCCCGCCTCGGCACCCAGGATGCCGAATGCGGGGACGCTGACCACGGCCCAGCTCTCGGCCACCAGGGGCCAGCCGCGAGCGAGGCCCCGCCAGCGACCCGCAAAGGCGATCTTCACGCCGATGATGAACATGCCGAGCATCGACAGCGGCCAGAAGGCATCGAGGACGGCGAGCCACGTGTCGTCGCGGAAGCTGGGCACCAGCCCGTGCAGGACAGTCCACAAGGTCGCCAGCGAGAGCAGGCCGTATTCGACGCGGAGCATGCCGCGGGCGACGCGGGAGGTGCCGGTCGCGGCCGTCCGGAGCTGCGTCGTGACCAGGGCGAAGAGCGAAAGCTGGAACGGAATGGCGCCCAGGTCGGTGAGCATGATGTCGGCGTTCGCGGTCGACTGCGGGTTGACCGCGGCCATGGAAGCGGCCCAGATCAGCGAGCCGGCGGCGACAGCGATGCCGGTAGTGCGGACCTGCCGGCTGCCGGCGGCGGCCAGGGCTGGGGTGGTGACGTCGGTGCGAGCCTGGCCGGGTGCGGTGGTGATCGTCATGGCGTTCTCCCTGCGGAAGCGATGTCCTCGTTGACACCGGTGACTTTGCCGGGACGGCGTCCCGGGCCGGCAGGGCCGAGCGCCCCCGGCCCGGTCCCCGAAAATGTCCCGGGAAATCCGGGACACGCGTCCTCGGGCCCGCGGGACACCTTCGCTGCGACGATGCTTCAGTGACCACGCCCGTCCCCGCCGCGCAGCCCCCGGCCGACGAGAGTGCGCAGGCCCCTGCGCCGCCGGCCGAAGAGCGCGACCCGGCCCCCGCGCCGCCAGCCGAAGGCCGGTCCACGTCCGCTTCCCGGCGCGTGCTGCCGGGGATCATCGGCGTCGCCGCCTTCGTGGTGGCGCTGGCCGCCGTCGTGACCGCCGCGGTCGTGGACGCCGCGGTGCCTGCGTCGCACCGGGTCGCCACTCAGCTGGAGTTGGGCTGGGTGGCGGGCGTGGCGGGTGCGTTTCTCTGCGCTCCCGGCGCGCTGCTGCTGCACCGTCTGCCGCGGCATCCGGTGGCGTGGGTCCTGCTGATCACCGGCGTGCACTGGGCAGTCGACGGCGCGGCTTGCGCGTGGCTGGCGTACGCGACGATGAGCGACCCGGCGCTGCCCGGCGCGGCCCTGTCGTTCTGGCTCTATCAACGGCTCGGTGCCTCGCTGCTGCTGTCGCTTCCGCTGATCCTGCTGCTCTACCCGGACGGGCGGTTGCCGCGTGGGCGCTGGCGGTTAGCCGCTCTAGCCGGACTGGCGAGCACCGCGTTGCTGCCGCTCGTGCTCCTGTTCACGCCATCCGGGGTGGCCCAAGATGATGCCGGGCTGCCGCTCCCGGCCGCTTTCGCGGGGCTGGACCTCGATCCCACCACGATCGCCCTGCCCACACCGGTGTGGGCAGCGCTGGTGGCTGTCGCCGGTGCGCTGGTGCCGGTCAGTCTGGTCGTACCCTTCGCGGTGGTGGTGGGTCGGTACCGGCGGTCCGCGGGCGATCCGCGGCGCCGGGCCCGGATGCGCTGGCTGCTCTGGGCGGCGGTGGTGGACGTTCTGGTCATGCTGGCTACGACGGTGCTCCCGCAGGCCTGGACGTCGCTCGGGCTGACGGTGGCGGTCGGCTTCACCGGCCTGGCCCTGACCATCGGCATCGTCGCGCCGCAGCTGGTGGACATCGACCGGCTGCTCGGCGGCACGCTGCTCTATGCCGCCATGGCGGCGTCCGTGCTCGTGGTGGACGCCTGCGTGCTGGGCGTGGCGAGCGCAGTGCTGGGGGAACGGCTCGCCGAACGGGACGCCGCTGTGCTGGCCCTCCTGCTGGTCACCGCGGTGTACGGCCCGCTGCGGCAACGCCTCTGGCTGCTCGTGCGTCGGCTGGCGCGGGGCGGCCGCGACGACCCGTACGGGGTGGTCGCCGGGCTCGCCGAGCAGTTGGAACACCGAGACCGCCCCGAGGACCAGCTCGTCGCCGTGGCCCGGGGCGTCGCCGCCGCGTTCAAAGTGCCGTACGTGGCCGTCGAGGTGGACCGGCCCGGCGGCGCGAGCGTGGTCGCGGCGTTCGGGGCGGCGCCGGCGGGGACGCGGGCGCTGCCGATCACCTATCGCGGCGAGACGGTGGGGCGGCTGGTGTTGCCGGCGCGGCTGCCGTCGTTGTCGACTCCAGACGAGCGGTTGCTGGGGGACATCGTGCGGCAGGCGGCCATTGCGGCGCGGACGGCGTACCTGGCGGCCGAGTTGCAGCGGGGGCGGGAGCGGATCGTGGCGGCCCGGGAGGAGGAGCGGCGCCGGTTGCGACGTGACTTGCACGACGGGCTGGGGCCGACGCTCGGGGGAGTGGGCCTGCGCATCGACACTGCCCGGAACCTGGCCTCCCGCAAGCCTGAGGAAGCGGACCGGTTGCTGCGCCAAGCACGCGAGGACGTGACCGCGGCGCTGGCGGACGTTCGGCGACTCGTGCACGATCTGCGGCCACCGGCTTTGGACGATGTGGGGCTGCTCGGCGCCGTACGTCAGCAAGCCGAACGACTCCGCGCACCCGGCTTGACGGTGACGGTGGAGGGAACGCAGGGCGAGGGTCTGCCGGCGGCGGTGGAGGTGGCGGCGTACCGGATCGCCTCGGAGGCTTTGGCGAACGTGACGCGGCATGCGCATGCGGCCTCGGCCCGGGTCCGGCTGTCCCGGATCGGCGCTGATCTTGTCGTCGAGGTCGCCGACGACGGCGTGGGCATTCCCGCGGGCACCCCCTCCGGGGTGGGTCTGGTGTCGCTGCGCGAGCGTGCCGCCGAGCTGGGCGGCGATTGCCGGATAGAGTGCCCGGACGGCGGCGGCACAGTGGTCACGGCCCGGCTGCCGGTGGGCGCCGACGGTGCAGCCGGACCGGCCGGCGTGACCGCGGAGGTGGCGCATGGCTGAGGCGATCCGGGTGCTGGTTGCCGACGACCATCCGATCTTCCGGGACGGGCTGTCGATGCTGCTCGCTTCGGTCGACGGCATCGAGGTGGTCGCCACGGCGGCGAACGGCCGTGCGGCGGTCGCCGAGGCGTTGCGACTGCGCCCGGCCGTGGTGGTGATGGACGTGCAGATGCCGGAGCTGAACGGCGTCGAGGCCACTCGGGAGCTGGTGGCGCAGGCCCCGGACGTCGGCATTGTGGTGCTCACCATGTCCGAGGATGACGGCACGGTGTTCGCGGCCATCCGGGCAGGTGCCCGCGGCTATCTCGTCAAAGGCGCCGAACAGGAGGAAATCGTCCGGGCGATCACCACGGTCGCGGCCGGCGGTGCGGTCTTCGGCGCCCCGCTGGCGGCCCGGATCGCCCAGTTCTTCGCTGCCGGACCCACCCCGCCCGCCGCCGCATTCCCGCAGCTCACTGCGCGGGAGCGGGAGATTCTGGACCTGCTGGCGGCGGGCCGCTCCAACGGTCAGATCGCCGCGGCGCTGTTCCTGTCGCCGAAAACGGTCCGCAACAATGTGTCGACCGTTTTCGCCAAGCTGCAGGTTGCGGATCGGGCCGAGGCGATCGTCCGGGCTCGTGACGCCGGTCTCGGGCGGTAGTCAGCCACATCTGGCAGGGTGTATTTGTGGCTTCAAGAATCAGTTCCTACCTTGCTCACTGGACCACCTACGTCCCGGTCGTCGCGGTGGCCGCACTCATCCTGACGTGGGGCCGTGACCTGCCACCGCCCCTCGTGATCGGCATCGGTCTGCTGCTCGCCGGGGCCGTGCTCGCGGCCGTGCATCACGCCGAGGTGGTGGCGCACCGCGTCGGTGAGCCGTTCGGCTCGCTGGTGCTGGCGGTCGCCGTCACGATCATCGAAGTGGCGCTCATCGTGACCCTGATGATCAGCGGTGGCGAGAAGGCCCAGTCGCTGGCCCGCGACACCGTCTTCGCCGCCGTCATGATCACCCTGAACGGCATCCTCGGGCTGTCCCTGCTGGTCGGCGCGGTCCGCCGCCGGATCGCCGTCTTCAACCCGGAAGGTACGGGCGGAGCGCTCGCCGCGGTCGCCACGATCGCCACGCTCAGCCTGGTCCTGCCGACCTTCACCACGAGCCGCCCGGGTCCGCAGTTCTCGCCCGCCCAGCTCGCCTTCGCCGCGGTCGCGTCCCTTGCGCTCTGGCTGCTTTTCGTCCTGGTCCAGACCCGCCGGCACCGGGACTACTTCCTGCCGATCACCACCTCCGGCAAGGTGATCGACGAGGAGGAGCACGTCGACCTGCCCACCAATCGGGCCACCTGGGGCAGCCTCGGCCTGCTGCTCGTCGCACTGATCGCCGTGGTTGGCCTGGCTAAGGGCATCTCCCCGGCGATCGAGAACGCGGTGGCCGGTGCCGGTATGCCGCAGGCCGTCGTCGGCGTGGTGATCGCCCTGCTGGTGTTGCTTCCGGAGACCATCGCCGCGGTCCGCGCTGCCGCCCGGGACCGCATGCAGACCAGCCTCAACCTGGCCCTCGGCTCCGCGATGGCCAGCATCGGCCTGACCATCCCGGCGATCGCCGTGGCGATGATCTGGCTGGACGGTCCGTTGCTGCTCGGTCTGGGCGGCACCCAGATGGTCCTGCTCGGGTTGACCGTCGTGGTGGGCACGCTCACGGTGGTGCCGGGACGGGCGAACGTCCTGCAAGGCGGCATCCACCTGAGCCTGCTGGCGGTGTTCCTCTTCCTCGCCGGCAGCCCGTAGCCTCGCCGGCAGCCCGTAGCGTCAGCGTTACTCCCTCGTGCGCTCGCCGTCCGACCTCGACACCCGTTCGGGTCGGCGGCGGGCGTTTTTGTCGGTGGTCGGGTCTAGCGTCGAGTGCACAGACAAGCCTGATTCCTTGAGGAGGGGTAATGGACAAGGTCGTTCATTTCGAGGTCCCGTTCGACGATGCCGAGCGGGCGCACGGCTTCTACCGCGAGGCCTTCGGCTGGCAGCTCAATCCGATGCCGGGGATGCCCTACACGCTCGCCACGACGACGCCGACCGACGAGAACGGCCGGCCCAGCGAGGCGGGCGGCATCAACGGTGGCATGTTCGCGCGGGAGGACCGCATCAACGTTCCGGTGATCACCATCGGGGTCGAGGACATGGACGCCAGCCTGGCGCAGATCGAGAAGCTGGGCGGCAAGGTCGAGGTGGGCCGCGAGCCGGTGGGCGATATGGGCTTCTCAGCGTATTTCCGCGACACCGAGGGCAACCTGATCGGGCTGTGGCAGAACGCCTGATCCTGCAGATCCGTACCTGACCCGAACACTGCTCACCGGCGCGCGGCGGCAGAATGGGCCGGGTGAGTGATGTTTCCGGCAAGGGCCTGGTCCTGGTCGTCGAGGACGAGCGCCCGATCGCTGACCTCGTCCGGCTCTATCTCAGCCGTGACGGTTTCGGTGTGCACGTGGAACATGACGGCGTCGGCGGGCTCGCCGCGGCCCGCCGACTGCGACCGGTGGCGTGCATCCTCGACATCTCGCTGCCGGGCATGGAAGGCACAGCCATCTGCCGGAAGCTGCGCGAGGAAGGCGACTGGACGCCGATTGTCTTCCTCACTGCCCGCGATGACGAAGTTGACCGGATTCTGGGTCTGGAGCTGGGCGGCGACGACTATCTGACCAAGCCGTTCAGCCCGCGCGAGTTGGTGGCCCGGGTGCGGGCGCTGCTGCGCCGGGCCGCGGGGCCGCCGGACGGGGGCCGGGTGCGCAGCCTCGGGCCGGTGTCACTGGACCCGGCCCGCCGCCAGGTCACCGTGGACGGTGCCCAGTTGGCGCTGACGCCGACCGAGTTCGACCTGCTGGGCCACCTGCTGAATCGGCCGGGCCGGGTCTTCACCCGGGAGGAGCTGCTGGCCGGTGTCTGGGGGTACGCCGCGCACGCCGGCACCCGTACGGTCGACGTGCATGTTGCCCAGGTCCGCGCCAAGCTGGGGTCTGCCGCCGGATTGATCCGCACGGTGCGCGGGGTCGGTTATACCGCCGATGCGTAGGTTCTTTGCCACGCTCGCGGGGCGGACTGTCCTCGTCACCGCCGCCACCGCGGTGGTTTCCGTGATCATCACGGCGCTGGTGGCGTTGCCGATCGCGGTCCGCTCGGCGAACAACGCGGCCCGCTCCGAGCTGATGGAGAAGTCTGCCCTGGCGGTGGAGTTGCTGAGCGACGACAAGCGCACGGCGCGGGAACGGATTGTCGCCCGGCTGCGGGCGGATGACATCGACGTGTTCCTGATCCGGCGCGGGGTCGTCGATCAATCCGGCTTGCCCGAGCGGGTCGTGACGCAGGTGGCCGCCGGCAATGTGGTGGACACCCGGGGCGTGGTCCGGGGGGAGGCGGCCCTGATCGCCGGCCGTCCGCTGCGGGGCGTCGACAGCGGCGTGGTGTTGATCCGGCCCGCCGTGTCGGGCACGGCCAGCCGTGTCCTCGGTGGGGTGTGGGTTGCCCTGCTTGCGGGTTTGCTGGGCGGTGTGGGCGCCGGGGCCTTGTTGGCCCACTTCACGGCCCGGCCGTTGCGGCAGGCGGCGCTGGCCGCCGGGCGGTTGTCGGCCGGGGACCGGTCGGTTCGGCTGGCCGTGCGACCGCCCGCCGAGGCCGCCGAGTTGGCGGCGGCGCTGAATCAGCTCGGTGCCGCGCTGCAGGTCAGTGAGGGTCGGGAGCGGGATTTCCTGCTGTCCGTCTCGCATGAGCTGCGGACGCCGTTGGCGACGATCCGCGGCTATGCCGAGGCGCTCGCCGACGGGGTCATCGAGGCGGACGGCGCGCCGCGGGCCGGGGCGACGATGCTTGCCGAGGCGGACCGGCTGGAGCGGCTCATTTCGGACCTGCTGGTGCTGTCCCGGCTGGAAGCCGCCGACCTGCCGGTGGACGTGGTCCGGGTGGACCTGGTTGACCTGGTCGGCTCGGCGGGGGAGGCATGGGCGCCGCGCTGCGGTGCTGACGGGCCGCGGCTGTCGGTCGAACTGCCGGCGACGGCGGTGGAGGTCGACACCGATCCGGGCCGAATCCGGCAGGTGCTGGACGGCTTGTGCGAGAACGCGCTACGGGTGATTCCGGCCGGGGCGCCGCTCGTGCTGGCGGTCCGGCAGGGGGAGCACGGTGGGATCGTCGAGATTCGCGATGGCGGACCGGGTTTCACCGACGAGGATCTTGCCGTTGCTTTCGAGCGGGGTGCCTTACAGCAGCGCTACCGGCATGTCCGCAAGACCGGCAGTGGTCTCGGTCTTGCGCTAGCTGCGCGGCTGGTCGGCCGGCTCGGCGGCGGCATCGAGGCAGGTCACGCCCCCGAGGGTGGGGCGATGTTCACGGTGACGCTTCCTTACTCGGCTCGAACATGACGCTGATCGGGTCCGTGCATGCCCGGCGCAACCTTGCCGCTATGACTCGAACCCGCATCGCGTTGACCATGACCACGCTGGGCCTGACCGGCTTGCTCGCGCTGACCGGCTGCGGCGCCGCCGGCTCGACCCCGGCTGCCGCACCGGGCGTTGCCGCTGTCGATGTCGCCGGTGAGGCCTACGCCCTCACCGAAGTCGGCATGGAGACCGGCCTGGGCGACGTTCCCACCCCGGCGGCCTCGGCGGAGAAGAAGAAGGACGGCAAGCGGGCCGGCCTGCGTCAGCATCTGCGCAAAAACACGGTCCACGGCGAGATCACCGTACGAGCGAAGGACGGTGACCGCACGATCGTCGTCCAGCGCGGCACCGTCACCGCGGTCGACGCCACGTCGGTGACCGTGAAGTCCACCGATGGTTTTGCGCAGACGTGGGTCTTTGGCGACAAGGTTCGGGTGGTGCAGAACCGCAAGGCAGTCAAGGTCGGCGACCTCAAGATCGGTGCTGAGGTCGGTGTGGCCGGCGCCAAGGACGGCGACAAGGCGGCGGCGCGCCTCATCGCGATCCGGTAGTAGGTCAGGGCCCGCGCTCGTTTGCCGTCGAGCACGTGCCCTGCCCCGCCCCCTCGGTGCAGTGCTATTGGAGGATCGCGCCCATGGGTGAGAGCAGCAGCTTGCCGAACGCCTCGGTGGTGCGGTCGAGCCGATTGCGCTCGCGGCCGACGGCTTCCAGGTCGTGGCGGACCGACCAGAGCCGCTGCGCATTGCGCCAGGCGACGTTGCGGGTGTATTCCACGAGCCCGCCCTGCCACCGGTCGTCCAGGTCGCCGTTCATCAGATCGATGAACAGCTGCCACTTCTCCAGGAAGCCGCGGCGCAGGTCCGGGATCTGCTCGGCGAAAATGTCGTTGATCTGCAGGTAGTCGCGGTGCTGGTCGCTGTCGTCGACCGGGTCGCAGCCCTGATGGTCGAACGTGGTGACCAGGGCGAACGGCAGGTCGTAGTTGATGTGCGCGTTGACCCCGGCGGCGGCCGAGGGCAGCGGGCGGGCGTCCGGGCCGGGAATCCGGTGGAACAGCACGGACCAGGCTCTCGGGCAGCCGGCGCTCAGGTCGGACCATTGGCGCAGTGCGTCGAAGTAGCGGGCGGCGAACTCGACGTCGAGGCGGGACAGGAAGGCCGGGTCGGCGAACTTGCCCGCGTAGAGGCGCTCCAGCACGCACGTCGTGATGGTCAGGTAGAGCTTGTTGAAGTCGGCGAGGGGATTGCTGACGAACAACGGCGGCACTCGCTCGAGGACGTCCTGGAGCTTGGTGAGCTGGGCGACCACGGCCGGCACGTCATCGGGGTGGCCTGACAACACGTCGGCCATCTCCTGACGCACGGGCCCCCAGACGGACGACTCGGTGATCATGGTTCCTCCACGCGGCGCTGGTCTTCGGCGGAGGACCTTCAGCACCGCCCGGCGACGCCGGCCGCCGGGCGATGCTCCCCCGAACGACCACGAGCCTTTCACCGTTCGCCTACGTAGGGATCGGTAGAACGACGTATTCCGCGTACGTAGGTAACGAAAAGGTCACGCCGCCTGGAGGTAGACCCGGCTGGCCTGCACCCGGGTGCGGACCTGGAGCTTGTCGAAGATGTGCCCCACGTGCACACCGACCGTTCGCTCGCTGATGAACAGCGCCTGGCCGATCTCCCGGTTGGTCAGCCCTTCGGCAACAGCCGCCAACACCTCCCGCTCCCGCTCGGTGAGCATGCCCAGGCCGTCATCGCCGCGGACCGGTACGGCCGTCAACTCCACGTCCCCGGTCAACGCGACCCGGGCCCGGGTCGCCACCTGGGTGATCTCAGCGGCGAACGGCTTGGCACCCATCGCCCGCGCAGTCTCGTACGCCTCGCGCAGCGCCACCGTCGCCGCGGTCCGCCGGGTCCGCCGTGCGAAGGACGCCTCGGCCTGACGCAGCCGCGAGTACGCCGCGGGGTACGGCTGCTTGCGCCGGTCCCACGCCTGCACCGCCCGAGCCCAGAGGGCCGGGTCGTTGCGCTGCTCGATCCGGCTCAGTTCCGCCGCGCAGAGGTCTACGTACCCGTCGACCACCGCGCGGACCGGCGGGGCCGCGTTGCCTACGCCGCGGGCCATCCGCTCGACGACCGCCTGCAGCCGGCGCACCGCGCCCTCGTCGACCGGCACCTCACCGCCGGCCTGCGCCTCAGCCTCGGCTCGCAGCCCATGCCAGGCGAGGACGCCGAGCAGGACAAGGTCGTCCGATCGGGTCTCGGTGAGCCCGCGTTGCACCGCGGCCCGGGCGTCGGCGTGCCGGCCCTGCCACATGGCGAGTCCGGCGCGCAGGGTCAGCATCGGCAGCACGTGCCGGGCGCCGCCGCCGGCGAGTATGGTCGCCACGGCGTCCAGGTCGCGGTCGGCCCGGACGTCGCCGAATCCCACCCAGAGCCGGCACCGGGCGAGCAGGATCTCGACCGCGTCGGCGCCGGACGGCCGGTGCCGCATGGCATCGTCGAGGACCTGCCCGGCCTCCGCCCATTGGCCCACCCGGAACAGGCCGTTCGCCGCGATCGCCAGCAGCCGGGTTTGATACGTACGGCCCTGGCCCATCGCGGCGAGTCTTTCCGCGCCGCGGCGGGCGACGAGCACACCTTCCTCGATGTTGTTCAAGGGGTTGGTGAGCAGTTCGGCCAGGTGCAGGTACGCGCAGCCGATCTCGTCGGGGTGTTTGCTGCGCTCGGCGATCTCCACGGCCTGCCGGATGACGGCGAGCCCGGCGTCCGGATCCTCCCGGAATGCCAGGCTGAAGCCCAGTGCGGCGCTGGCCCGGACCAGATCGGCGGTGGAACCGTCGGGGCGTTCAGCCAGCTCCAGCGCGTCCCGGGCGCGCTCGCCCGCGTCGGCGTACCGGCCGAGGTGCACGAGCAGTTCGGCCAGGTTGGCGGCCGCGCTGGCCTTCTCGGCGGGGCTGCACTCCGGGGCGGCCAGGGCACGCTCGTACTCGACCTCGGCGGTGGCGGTGCGGCCGGCGGCGGCGAGGTAGCGGGCTCGGCGCAGGTGGATCTCGCAGACTCCTGGGCTGTCCGGGCGGGCGGCGAGTTGTTCGAGCGTCGTCAGGGCTCGCTGGTGTTCGCCGCAGCGGTGAGCCGCCTCGGCCGCGTGCGACAGCAGGTCGGTGCGCTCCGCGGAGTCGTCGGGGGCCAGGTCCAGGGCGAGCGCCCAGTACCGGTGGGCTTCGGCGTAGCCGTACAGCCGTTCGGCGGCCCGGGCGGCGGCCACGACCGAGGGCAGTGCCCGCTCCGGCTCGCCCGCCTGCTGCCAGTGATGGGCCAGGCGAGTGTGGTCTAGGTCACCCGGCAGCGCCTCGAGTGCCTCGGCGTACCGCCGGTGCCGGGCGGCGTGCTCGGCCGGCAGGACCTCGTGGGCGAGCACCTCGGCGACGACCTGATGCCGCAGCCGGTAACCGTCGGCGGCGCTGGTCAGGAAGCGGTGCGCCACCGCCGCCCGGACCGCCTCGATCAGCTCCGCCTCCGGCAGCGGCAACACCCGGGCAAGCAGCGAATGCTCGACCGGCGCGACACCGGCGGCGACCGCATGCACCACGTCGTGCGCATGCTGGGGCAGCTCATCGACGCGGGACAGGAAGATCTCCCGCAGGGTGTCGGACAGCTCCACCCGTCCGTCGCGCAGGTCGCGGGCCAGCTCCTCGGCGACGAACGGGTTGCCGCCGCTGCGCTTGAACACCGAACCGGCGTCCTCGGTGGGAACCTCGGCCCCGGCGATCGCCCGGACCAGCTCCACGGTGGCGTCGACGTCGAGCGGGGCCAGGTCCAGCACACGTACGGACCGTAGCCGCCGCAACTCCGCCAGCACCCGGCGCAGCGGATGGGCGCCGTGCAGCGACTCCGAACGCACCGCCGCCAGCACGGACAGGTTGACGTCGCCGAGGCCGGCGAGTAGGTAAAGCAGCAGCTGACGGGTGCTGCGGTCGGCCCATTGCAGGTCGTCGAGCACGAGCAGCAGCCGACGTCCGCGGGCCAATGTGCGCAGCTCGCCGGACACCCGTTCGAGGAGGGCACCCGCCCCGTCGGACGGGTCGGCCGGCCCGGGGGCAGGCTGGACGCCCGCCTGGCGCAACGCCTGGAGGACGGGATGCAGCGGGGAAGCGTCACCGATGTCCAGGCAGGCACCGCTCAGCACAGCCGCGCCGCCCATCCGCATCGCGTGCGCGGTTTCCAGCAGCAGCCGACTCTTACCGACGCCGCTCTCGCCGGTCACGAACACCGCGGCGGTGCCGCCCGGACCAGCGGTGAGGAGGTCGGCTTGGATCGACGTCAGGATGTCGGAACGTCCGACAAGTGGCGCGTCATCCCCTTCGCAGGCCATGCGTGGCAGCCTAGTGGGAACGCCGCTACGACGTTCTCGTCGGTTCGGACTGTTCTGCGTCACAAAGAACCGACGACGCGGTGGCTGTCATAGATACGTCATTCTGCTGATCCGCTGTCCCGCCCGTCCTGGCACCGTTCACTGCGCCAACGCAGCGAAGGGGGCGGAGGAAATGAAGACAATGTCCGCCGGTGTCCGGTGCCGACGACAGACGGTGACAGTGCTCTTCGTCGACATCGTGGGATTCACCAGCATGGTTGACGAGCTGGACTGCGCAGACGTCCGTGAGCTGCAGGTCGACTACTTCCGTACGGTATCGGCGGTGGTTCGCGCGGCGGGCGGCGTGGTGGAGAAGTTCATCGGCGACGCGGTGATGGCGGTCTTCGGCGCTACCGGCGCCCGCGCCGGGACACCGGCGGGCGTCCGCACCGCGGCGGCCGCAGCGGTCCGGGCCGGGCTCGGGGTGCAGGAGGCGCTGCGGGGGCGTCTCCTGGCCGGCCGCTTTCCGGTACGCACCCGGGTAGGGCTGGCGACCGGCGACGTGATTGTCGACCTGGATGAGGCCCACGACGGCGGGTACGGCATGGTGAGCGGCAGCGTCGTCGCCACGGCGTCCCGGTTGCAGTCCTGTGCCCCACACGACACGGTCGTCGTCTGCGCGGCGACCCAGAGCGCGTCCGGTGCCGCGGTCGCCTACCAGGAGCTGCCGCCGGTGTCGCTGGCCGGCAAGCCGGCACCGGTCGAGCTGTGGCGCGCGCTCGAACTGCAGGAGACCCGCACCCTGCAGCCCTGCGCTTGACAATCCTTCAGCCCGCCGGGGCGGCGCCGATAAAGGCATCGTGGGTGCCTCGCCATCCGTGCCGGTCGAACCGGCAGCGGTGCAGACGGAGCTCGGCGACGCCGCCGGGCTCCAGGTGCTGGGCGAGCTCGGCCGCGGGGCGCAGGCCGTTGCCTACCGGGTCCGACACGAAGGCACCGAGTACGCCCTGAAGGTGCTGCTCCGGGAGACCGGGGCGGCCCGGCTGACCACCCACCAGCACGGCCGGACCCAGGACGAGTCGACCCAGCCGACCGTCGAGTCCCGGGAGTTCCGCCGCCAGGCCGCCGTGCTCGCCACGATCGACTGCCCGAATCTGCCCCGGGTGCACAAGGTCGGCGAGGTGGCCGGGCGGCCGTACATGATCATGGATCTGGTGGAGGGTGAGCAGCTCTCCCGGCGCCTGCTGCGCGGGCCGGTGCCCGAGCGGCACGCCATCACCATCGGCGCCGACGTCTCGACCGCGCTGCAGGCCGCCCACGAGCACAACCTGGTGCACCGTGACGTCAAGCCGGAGAACGTCGTCGTCACCGCCGCCGGCGCGGCCCATCTGATCGACTTCGGGCTGGCCGCGGCCGCAGCCGTCGAGGGGCTCGGGCCGGATGACGCCATCGCCGGGACGCTCACCTACAGCGCGCCCGAGCAGACCGGCATGCTCAACCGGCCCGTCGACAACCGCTCCGACCTGTACGCCCTCGGTGCGGTGCTGTTCGAATGCGTCACCGGCGCGCCGCCGTTCGCCGCCGACGACGTGGGTGAGCTGCTGCACCTGCACGCCACGGCGCCCGTACCCGACCCGCGGGCCCTGGCCCCGGGCCTGGGCGCGACCTTCGCGGCGGTCATCGTCCGGTTGCTGGCCAAGGACCCCGACGACCGCTACCAGAGCGCCGCCGGGCTCCGCGCCGACCTGCGCCGGCTCGCCGCCGATCCGGCCGCGGTCTTCCCGCTCGGCGAGTACGACGCGCCGATCGTTCCGTTCGAACCGCCGCTGACCGGCCGTGGCGCCGAACTCGCGGCACTGCGCGACCACTGGCAGCAGGCCGCGGCTGGCAAGGGCGGCGTCGTGACGCTGCACGGTCCCAGCGGCTCCGGCAAGACCCGGCTGGCCGACGAGCTCGGCAACCTGGTCCGGGGTGCCGGGGGCATCGTCTTGCGGGGCGACGCCGCATCCAGCGACCGGCGCCCGATGGCGCCACTGCGGGCGGCCGTCGACGCGTACGTGAAGGATCTGCTCAAGCGGTCCGGCGGGCGGGCCGAGGCCGGCGCGCTGCTGCGGGCGGCCGCGGGGGAGAGCGCCGGCCTGGTCACCAGCCTGTCGCCCGCCCTCGCCGACGTGCTCGGTGTGCCTCAGGTAGCGGGCGAGATCGGTCAGGGCCGGCACGCCGCAGCGGTTGCCGACCTGCTCACCGGCCTGGCTACGACGGCCGGGCCGGTATTGCTGCACCTGGACGACGCGCAGTGGTTTGACGACGGCACCGTCCGCGTCCTGGAACAGCTCGCGGCCGCCGTGTCGGACGTGCCGATGCTGATCGTGACCAGCGGCCGCCCGGGCGACGCCGGAGAGACCATGGAACCGCTGCGGGCCGGCGGCGTCACCGACCTTGCGCTACCCCCGCTGGAGCTCGCGCAGGTCGCTGACCTGATCGCCGCGCTGTCCTGCGGCGTTCGGCTGCACGAGGACGGTGCTGCCGCGATCGCTCTGCTGACCGGCGGCAACCCGTTCGCGACGCTGGTCTACGCCCGGGCCGTGATGGACGCCGGGCTGCTCGCCCCGAACTGGGGCAGCTGGGAAGTCGACGCCCAGGGAGTCCGGGACCTCGCCCTGCCGGCCGACTCGGCCCAGCTGCTGCTGCGTCGAATGGGCGCGCTGGATGCGGAAAGCCGCGGCCTGCTCGGCATCGCCGCCGTGTTCGGCACCACCTTCGACCCCGAGGTGGTCGCCGAGGCCGCCGGGACGGACCTGCGCCGCGTCCTCGGCGTGCTCACCGACGCCGGCCGGCAGGGCCTGGTCGCGTACGGCGACGGCACCCACCGCTTCCTGCACGACAGCATCCGCCTGGCGCTGCTCGCCGACCTGGACGAGGACGGGGTTCGGGACCTGCACCAGCGGATCGCCGACGCCCTCGACCGGCGGCCGAACCCGGACGAGTACGCCCTCGCCCGGCATTGCGCACTGGGCCGGCCCGACCAGGCGCCCAGCCGGATGTTGCGCGCGTGCACCGCTGCGGGCGCCCGCGCCCTCGCCGAGCACGCCCCGGACGCCGCACTGACCTATCTGGAGCACGCCCGCGACGCCGCCCGGACCGGCGATGCATTGGGCAGCTCCTTCAAACAGCTGCTGGGCAGCGCCTACCACCAGAACGGCCGGTTCGACGAGGCGGTCGCGATGCTGACCGAGGCGTTGAGCGAGGCACCCGGCCGGATCGAGCGGGCGCGCATCCACCTGCTGCTGGCCCGCGTGCACGAGAGCAGCTGGGGCGGCGCCGCCCAGCTGCAGGCGGTCGAGCAGGGACTCGCCGAGCTGGGCCAGCCGCTGCCGGTCAACCCGGTGCTGCGGATCCTGACCGGGGTGTGGATGTTCCTGGTGGCGTGGGTCGTCCGCGCTACCCGGCTCGGCTATGGCACGGCCAAGGGCGAGCAGCGTGACCGGTTGCAGATGGAGTCCACCCTGTACCACTACGGGGGCTCGGGCAGCGTCCGGTCGTTGCGCCCGGCGCACTCGCTGCTGTACGGCCTGCGGATGGCGTACCCGATCAACCGGCTCGGTCGCTCCCCGGAGCGGGCCCGAGACCTGGTGGCCCTCTCGCTGCCGTTCCGGATGTCCGGAATGCACTGGATCGCCGATCGGATCACGGCGTCGTCGCAGCGGATCGCCGCCGACCTCGGCGATCCCACCCTCGTAGCCCGGATCGACTGGATCACCGCCATCGCCCTGCACGGCAGCGGCGCCGACTCGGGCGAGCGGGTCCGCCGTGTGCTCATCGAGCGCGACCGGTTCCTCGACGCCGGACTGATCCTGGACTGCTACGCCGTGCTCGGCTGGGACTGGCTGCTGCGCGGCGACATCGCCGAGGCCGAAGCCGCCTGCGTCGGGCGGCAGCGCTGGCTGGACGCCGGCGGGCACGGCGACCGCAGCGCCGTCGTGGCCGTCGACACGGGCCTGCTGGCGATGCGCGGCCGGGCCGGCGAGGCACTGGCCCGGCTGAACCGGGCGGGTGACACCCGGGAGATCCACGAGATCGTCGACATGATCGTGGCCCGGATGCTGGCCGCCATCGAGCGCGACGACCTGGGCAGTGCCTTCGACGACGCCGTCGCCGAGTTCGACGGGCTGGGCCTGCGCCCGCTGGACCTGCTGCCCGCGCAGCACTCCTACTACGTCTACCGCGCCTACGGCCGCCTCGAGCAGGCTCGCCGGGCCGCCCCCGCCGAACAGGAGCGCGCATACGCCGTGGCGGAAGCGGCCGTCGCGACCCTCGGTCAGGTCACCAAGCGGCCGGTCGTCGCCGCCCACCACCGGGTCACGAAGGCGGCCCTCACGGCCCTCAAGCCCGGCCGCGCCGGTCAGGCTCTGGACATCCTGTCCAAAGCGGAGAAGCTGCTGCGTACGGTCGACGCCCCGCTGCCGTCGTACGAGGCGGCCCTGGTCCGTGCCCGGGCACTCACCATGCTCGGCGTCACCGGCGAGGCCGAGCGTCAGGCCCGAATGGCCGCCGGGATCGCCGAGGACCGCGGGTGGCCGCACCGCGCCCGCCGGATCGCCGCCGAGTTCCGCCTCGACGCCGGCCGGCGCAACCGGGTGCCCGTCGTCGCTGCCCGCGGTCGTGCCGGTCAGCGCTGGGCCGCCCTCGAGCAGCTCAGCAACGCCGCATCCCGAGTCATCGACCCGGAGCGGTTGACCCGGGTCGCCCTCGACGAGACCGTTCGTCTGCTCGGCGCCGAACGTGCCCTGCTGTTCCTCGTGGACGCCGACACGGGTGTGCTGGCGCCGTACGTGGGCCGGGATGCCGGCGGTCAGGACCTGGCGGAACTCGCCGGTTACAGCACCACCGTCGTGGATCGGGTCCGGCACAGCCGGGACCCGCTCGTGGTCACCGGCACCGAGGAGGGCGCTGCGCTCGGCGCCGAGAGCGTCGTCCAGTTCGGCCTGCGCAGCATCCTCGTCGCGCCGCTGGAGCTCGACGACCGACTGCTCGGCGTGGTCTACCTGGACAGCCGGGTCGCCAAGGGCGTCTTCACCGTCGACGACGTCGACGTGCTCACCGCCGTCACCCACCACATCGCCGTCGGCCTGGAAACCGCCCGGGCCGCCCAGCTTGAGGTGGCCGTCGCCGCCGCGAACCGCCAGCGGGACCTGGCCGAGACCCTGCGTCGGGCGATGGCCCGGCTCAGCGGCACCCTCGACCCCGAGCTGGTGCTGCGCCGGCTGCTGCTGACCGCCCGGCAGACGCCCGGCGGCGACCGCGGCTGGCTGCTGCTCGGCACCTCGGCGTCCGCCGAGATCACCGTGCTGGGCGACCGGGGCAACCCGTTCACCGTGCGGCCGGCCGAACACCCCGCGCTGCTCGCGCTGCTCGACAACCGCCAGGCCGACATGATCTCGGGTACGCCGCCCTGGGCCGCAGCGCTCGGCGACTACGCGGGGACCAGTTGGCTGACCGTCACCCTCGACGACCGGGAGGGTGCGGTGGGTGTGCTCGTACTGGCCGCCGAGCGGTCCGGTGCCTACGCCGCCGCCGACCTGGGCGTGGCCGCGGCGCTGGTCAGCCAGGGCATGGTCGCGTACGACAACGCGCGGCTCTTCAGCCGGATCAACGAGCTGGCGACCACCGACAGCCTGACCGGGGTCGCCAACCGGCGGCGGTTCTTCGAGCTCGCCGAGAAGTCGCTGCGCACCGCCCGGGAGACCGACAGCCCGCTCACCGCCCTGATGATCGACATCGACCACTTCAAACGGATCAACGACACGTACGGCCACCAGATCGGCGACGACGTCATCAAGGAGGTCGTCGCCCGGCTGCTGACCTGCCTGCCCCCGGACGGCATCGTCGCCCGGTACGGCGGCGAGGAGTTCGCCGTCCTGCTCCCCGGTGTCCGCGAGGACGGTCCGGTGCTGGCCGAGAAGCTGCGTGCCGCGATCGACGGCACGCCGCTGGACACCCGGTCCGGGCCGATCCCGGTGACGATCAGTGTCGGCTGCGCCCTGTTGCGCCGCGCCGACACCACCCCGGACGCCCTCCTGGGCCGCGCCGACGCCGGTCTCTACGAGGCGAAGCAGGCCGGTCGAAACCGTGTGATGGCTCACGGCGAGTGACATTCGTCCGTTTCTCCCACCCTCGGCCGGGGCGTTCCCGGTCGGCCTCACGAAACTCGTCGTAGGTCCCCGGTAGGCTCGCCGCGTTCGTTGACGGCCGCCACCGCTGGAGGGGTACCACCTCGTGACTGCGCAACAGGAGATCCTCTACGGGGCCGACGACCTCACCCACCTCGAGGGTCTCGACGCGGTGCGCAAGCGTCCCGGCATGTACATCGGCTCGACCGACAGCCGGGGGGTCAACCACCTCGCCAACGAGATCATCGACAACTCGACCGACGAGGGCGTGGCCGGCCACGCCGGGCAGGTCGAGGTCATCCTGCACGCCGACGGCTCGGTGCAGGTCGACGACGACGGCCGCGGCATCCCCACCGACATCAACGCGAAGTCCGGGCTCAGCGGCGTCGAGCTGGTGCTCACCCGGCTCCACGCGGGCGGCAAGTTCGGCGGCTCCGGCTACAAGACCTCCGGCGGTCTGCACGGCGTCGGCGCATCCGCGGTCAACGCTCTGTCGCTGCGCTTCGACGTGACGGTTCGCCGCGACGGCAAAGTCCACGAGATCTCGTTCCAGCGCGGCGTCCCCGGCGTCTTCGCGGGCGACGGCCCCACGGCGAAGTTCCAGAAGGAGCCGGGCCTGCGGGTCGCCCGCAAGATGAAGCGCGGCGAAAGCTCCGGCACCTCCATCCGCTACTGGTACGACGCCCGCTACTTCGAGACCGGCGCGAAGCTCGACGTCGACATCGTCCGGGCCAAGCTGCGCAACACCGCGTTCCTGGTGCCCGGCGTGGCGTACGTGCTGCGGGACCTCACCGGCGAGGAGCCCACCGAGGAGACCTTCCACTTCCCGCAGGGGCTCGGCGACATGGTCGAGTTCCTGACGCCGTCGGGCGACAAGCCGGTCTCCGGCATCCTGCTGGTGACCGGTGAGGGCACCTACAAGGAAAACGCCGCCGACGCCAACGGAGTCATGCAGTCCAACGTCGAACGCGTCGCCCAGGTCGAGGTCGCGTTCCGCTGGGGCACCGGCTACGACCGGACGGTGGAATGCTTCACCAACACGATCCGCAACATGCATGGTGGCACCCATCGCAAGGGCTTCGACCGCGCCATGGTCCGGGCGTTGACCGAGGCGGTCCGCAACACCCGTGGGCTGCTCAAGCCCAAGGAGGACGCGCCGGTCCTGGACGACTACCTGGAGGGCCTGACCGCGGTCATCCACGTGCGGGTGCCCGAGCCGCAGTTCACCTCGCAGACCAAGGACGAGCTGTCCACCGCCGGCATCACCCGGGTGTTGCAGGGCCTGGTCGAGCAGCACCTCAAGCAGTGGATCGACGATCGGCGCACCAAGACCGAGGCTCGGACGGTCCTGCAGAAGGTCGTCGACGCGGCCCGCGTCCGGCTCACCCAGAAGCAGCAGAAGGACGCGGCCCGCCGCAAGACCGCCCTCGAAGGCGCGTCGATGCCGCCCAAGCTGGTCGACTGCCGCTCCACTGGCATCGACCGCAGTGAGATCTACATCGTGGAGGGCGACAGCGCGCTCGGCACGGCCCGGATGGCCCGCAGCTCGGAATACCAGGCGCTGCTGCCCATCCGCGGCAAGATCCTGAATGTGCAGAAGGCCAGCATGCAGCAGGTGCTCGACAACGCCGAGTGCTCGGCCATCGTCCAGGTGCTCGGCGCCGGCTCGGGCCGCACCTTCGAGCTGAGCACCATGCGCTACGGCCGCGTCATGATCATGGCCGACGCGGACGTCGACGGCTCGCACATCCGCACCCTGCTCATCACTCTGTTCGCCAAGTACATGCGGCCGGTCATCGAGAGCGGCCGGCTCTTCGCCGCCATGCCCCCGCTGCACAAGGTGGCGACCAAAGGCCGCAACGCGGAGACCATCTACACCTACACCCAGCAGGAGATGGAAACCACCGTCGCCCGGCTGGAGAAGTCCGGCAAGGCCGTCATCAAGCCGGTGCCCCGGTTCAAGGGCCTCGGGGAGATGGACGCCGACGAGCTGTGGGACACCACGATGAACCCCGCGACCCGCACGGTCCGGCGCATCACCCTCGAGGACGTCGAGCACGCCGAGGCCACGCTGGAGTTGCTGATGGGTGAGCGGGTCGAGCCCCGCAAGAACTGGCTGATCGAGGCCGCCGGCCGGATCGACCGCGAAACGATCGACGCCTGAGG
Organism: Actinoplanes sp. NPDC051859; assembly: GCF_044452725.1. Lineage (NCBI taxonomy): Bacteria > Bacillati > Actinomycetota > Actinomycetes > Micromonosporales > Micromonosporaceae > Actinoplanes > Actinoplanes sp. NPDC051859. Next base: position 788,134 of record NZ_JBITBX010000001.1, read on the forward strand.
AACGGGTCACAGACATGGCACGCCGCAAGAACGAGCAGACCCGGGTGGACCTGTCCGCCTTCGACCAGGCCGGCGCCCGGGTCATCGACAACCCGCTCACCACCGAGGTCGAGGACTCCTACCTCGAATACGCGTACTCGGTCATCCATTCCCGAGCCCTCCCCGACGCCCGCGACGGCCTCAAGCCCGTACACCGGCGCATCCTGTGGTCGATGCAGGAGCAGGGCTACCGGCCCGACCGGGCGTACGTGAAGTCGGCCCGCGTCGTCGGTGACGTCATGGGTCGCTACCACCCGCATGGCAACCTTGCCATCTACGACGCGATGGTCCGCCTCGCCCAGGACTTCTCGCTGAACGTCCCGCTGATCGACGGGCACGGCAACTTCGGCTCACCGGACGACGGCCCGGCCGCCGAGCGGTACACCGAGTCCCGGATGTCCCGCGAGGCCATGCTGCTCGTCGGGGAGTTGGGCGAGGGCACCGTCGACTTCAAGCCCAACTACGACGGCTCCGAGCTCGAGCCCACCGTCCTGCCCGCAGCCTTCCCGAATCTGCTGGTCAACGGCACGTCCGGGATCGCGGTCGGCATGGCGACCAACATGATCCCGCACAACCTCGCCGAGGTCGTCGCGGCCGCCCGGCACCTGATCACCCGACCCGACGCCGACCTGGACGCGCTCATGCGCATCGTCCCCGGCCCCGACCTGCCCACCGGCGGGCAGCTGCTCGGGCTGGACGAGGTGCGCCGGGCCTACGAGACCGGCCGCGGCGTGGTGCGCATGCGGGCCCGCGTCACCACCGGACCCCTCGAGGGCGGTCGCGGGCGCCAGGCCATCACCGTCGTCGAGCTGCCGTACGGCGTGGGCACCGAAAAGATCATCGAGGCGATCACGGACGAGGTGAAGGGCAAACTCATCACGTCCGGCCCGCGCAAGGGCCAGCGCCAGGCCGCCCGCCTCCAAGGCATCGCCGACGTCAAGGACCTCACCGACCGCGAGCACGGCACCCGCCTCGTCATCGAGTGCAAGGTCGGCGTCAACCCGCAGGCGCTACTCGCCGACCTCTACCGGCTCACCCCGCTGGAGACCTCGTTCGGCATCAACAACCTCGTCCTGGTCGACGGCCAACCCCGCACCCTTGGGCTCAAGGAGCTGCTGGAGGTGTTCCTGGCCCACCGCTACGAGGTGGTCACCCGGCGGACCACCTTCCGGCGTACCAAGCGGCAGGACCGGCTGCACCTGGTCGAGGGTCTGCTCACCGCGCTCATCGACATCGACCGGGTGGTCGCGATCATCCGCGGCAGTGACGACGCCGCGGCCGCCAAGACGAGCTTGATGAGCGAGTTCGGGCTCTCCGAGATCCAGGCCAACTACATCCTGGACACTCCGCTGCGTCGACTGACCCGCTTCGACCGGATCGAGCTGGAAACCGAGCAGGAGCGGCTCACCGCTGAGATCGCCGAGCTGTCCCGGATTCTCGACAACGAGGACGTCCTCAAGCAGGTCGTCTCCGACGAGCTCGCCGCCGTCGTCGCCGAGTTCGGCTCGGCCCGGCGCACCACGCTCATCGACGGTGACCTCAAGGAGGTGCTGGCGGCGTCCGTCCCCGCCGGACCGTTGGAAGTCGCCGACGACCCCTGCCAGGTCATCCTCTCGGCCACCGGCCTGATCGCCCGTACGGCGGCGGAGAGCGAGGAGGCCACCGAGGCCCGGCGGCGCAGCGGCCGGGTCAAGCACGATGCCGTCCGCGCAGTCGTCCACTCCACCGCCCGCGGCCGGGTCCTGCTGATCACAAGCCAGGGCCGCGCCTTCAAGACAGACGTCCTGCCGCTGCCCGTGCTGCCGGAGCAGTCCGGCACGGTTTCCCTGCGCGGCGGCATGTCCGCCTCGGAGCTGATCCCCCTGGAGAAGGGCGAGCGGGTCGTCGGGCTGGCCCCGCTGCTGCCCGGCAAGTCCCCAGGCCTGGCACTCGGCACCCGCCAGGGCGTGGTCAAGGTCTGCGCCCCCGAGTGGCCGGTCCGCTCCGACGAGTTCGAGGTCATCACCCTCAAGGACGGCGACGAGGTCGTCCAGGCCACCTGGCTCGCCGACGGCGGGGAATCCCTCGCCTTCGTCACCTCCGACGCGTCCTTGCTGCGCTTCCCGGCCAAACTCGTCCGCCCCCAAGGTCTCAAGGGCGGCGGCATGGCCGGCATCAACCTCACCGCTGACGCCGAAGTGCTCTCCTTCACCGCAGTCGACACCCGCGACGAGCAGCACGGCGAACCCATGGTGGTCACCTCCACAGGAACCCAGGTCAAGGTGTCCCCGTTCGCTTCCTACCCGGCCAAGGGCCGCGCCACGGGTGGCGTCCGGGTCCAGCGCTTCCTCAAGGGCGAGTCCCGTCTGGCGGTTGCCTGGGTCGGCCCCCGCCCGGTCGGCGCCAGCGCCACCGGCGACCCCGTCGACCTCCCGGAACCGGATTCGCGGCGCGACGGTTCGGGCGAGGCGGTCCTGATGGGACCCCAGATCATCGGCCACCTGATCGAACGAGGCTGAGCACGACCCACCCCGTCTCCGCTCTGGAGAGCCCGCGGCGACCTATCCGGGTGCGGGTCGAACGAGGCGGCCCGCGCCCGGGATTCCGGGGAGGCGTCCGAGGGAGTGCCGCACGCGGCCGTCCCGAGCTGCCCCGCTCGGGTTGGCGTGCCGGTGAGGCGGCGGACGACGAGGTTGGACGGCTACCGGTGACAGGATGCCTGCCGCGTATACAGCGAGGTCGAGGGTGTCGAACTGGACGCCGAGGATCAGGCGGGCGAGGGATCGCAGCGCGAACAGGCCGCCGAGTCCGCCCGCGGGGTGGTCGGGCGGGGCTCGGCGGCCTGGTTTTCCCCGGAATCAGGGAACCGGTGATCAGCCGGCGGCGGGGGTGAAGTACTCGCAGTTGGCGCCCTTCTCGGCCTTCTTCACGCTGGTGCCGGCGCACAGGCGCAGGCCGGGCTGGAAGCCGCCGCGCAGCAGGTTGGCGGTGGCGGTGTAGTTGGTCTTGCCCTTGCCGCAGAGCTTGCCGACGGTGTTCCAGGCGAGAGCGTCCGTCGGGGCGTTGTAGGCGATCTGGACGACGCCGCACTTGTCGGCGTTGACGGCCAGGGTGCCGCTGACGCGGACCGGGGGCACCGGGCGCTCCGGGATGCTCATCATCCGGTCGTAGGTGCCGTACGCGCTGACGACGATGCGGTCCTTGGCGTTCTTGATGTCGAGCTGGAACTCGTTGTCGGCGGCGGCGGCGGGGCCGGCGGCGACACCGAGGGCGATGCCGGTCATCGCGACGATGACCGAAGTGCGGGCGACGAGAGACTTCATGGCGTTCCTTTGCATATACGTGGCTCCGCCGATCGGGCGGAGTGGGATTGGTGCGAATCACCGTTGGCGGCGATCTCCGCTGGTACACAGAGGACGCTTGCTGTGGGTTGTGCCCATCTGACGGTGCGTGCAAGATCCAAGAACATGTGTGTACGGCCGGTCAAGTCGCCGCTGCCCGATCGGGCAACCGGCCGCGCGGAGTTGCCAAACGAATGCCTGCTCGCGGGCCCTCGAGGGTGCATCTCGGTCACCGTGAGCGTGACGTCATTCACTTTGTGCTACCTCGATGGTCGGGTGTGGACCACGCCGGCTATGTCGAAGCGGCGGCGAACGACGTCGGCCGTCAGCATCGGTTGGGCGGTGGTTAGGAAAGCGGTGGGCGGCGTCGAGCGGGCCGTGCGGGGTGGCCGCCGTGCGCGGCAACGATCTGGCCGGCCGCCGGGCGCGGCAACGGTCTGGCTGGCCGCCGTGTGCGGCAACGGTCCGGCGGGCGAGGTGCCGACCTACCAGACCGGGCGCATTCGGCCCGGCACGGCGAGCCGCGCCAGATCGTGGCGAAGGGCGGCCACTCGTTCCGGGCCGAGCGCATCTGCCCAGGGGCGCAGAATGTCCGCGGACGCCTCGTCGGCGGCGCGGGTGCAGGCCCACCCCTTCTCAGTGAGGACGATGAGCTTGGCGCGGGCGTCGTCCGGGTGGGGATGGCGGTCGACGTAGCCCTTGCGGGTCAGTTCGTCGACCATCTGGCTGGCTGCCTGTTTGGTGACACCGAGGTGCTCGGCGAGCTGCATGACCGTGGCGCCGCCGCCGGCGATCCGCGCGAAGGCGAAGCCGTGGGCGGGGCGTAGGTCGGTGAAGCCGCGGGCGCGTACGCCGGCGTCAATGCCGTCTACCAGGGCGCGGGTGGCACTCAGCAGCAGCACCGGCAGGTCGAGAAGGCTTCTGTCCACCGACCCAGTTTGACAGATTGGTCAAGCTGCTGGACTATATGGTCAAGCAAGTTGACCAAAGGGGAGACAGATCATGGCTGTTATTCGCGAGCAGGACGCCGTCGAGCACCGCATGCACGGCGCAACCTTCCACTCCTACGTGGCACCGTCGCGGGGGAGTCAGGAGCTCAGCGCCTGGCGGCTGGAGATCGCCGATGGCACCATCGGCGCGCCGCACCAGGTCAGCAAGGAAGAGGTGCTGTTCATCCTGGCGGGAGAGGTCACCACGACCATCAACGGCGAGCGGGCGACTGTGCGCGCCGGTGAGGCCGCGTTCGTGCCGGCCGGGGCGCAGTTCGCCATCGACAACACCGGCGGTGCCACGGCGAAGGCGTGGGTCACCACCAGCGCGGGGCTGAAGGCCACCCTTGCCGACGGCACCGAGATCAGCCCGCCCTGGGCTGCCTGATCTCGTGGGCGGGCCGCCCGCGGGCGGCCCGCCGCGGCACAACTGTTACTTCGACGGCTCCGGGATGTCGCAGGTCAGCTTCGGGTTGACCCCGAGCCAGTTCAGCGGTCCGGCCACCACCGTCACCATGACTGTGCCCGCCTCGGCACAGCTGGTGTCGCCGGTGTCCTTGAAGTAACCACGCTCGAACGCGGCGACGGCGCCGAGCACGAGCCAAAGGACGACGATGATTCCGCCGATCGATCCTGCGCGCATCGGGGGCTCCTCATAGGTGGGGGATGCCCGGCAGATACCCCAGACCCGTTGATCTCTAAACGGCCGTGCGGACCGCCTGCAGGGTGTAGGTGTGCGGCAGCCGCCGCGGCCGGTCGGTGAGCTGCCACTCGCCGCCGGGCAGCTTCGTCATCGCACCCGGCAGGGCCTCCCAGGGCACGGAGTCGTGCTCGACCAGGCCGGTGACCGTCATGCCCGCTTCCAGGAGAGCCGTGACGATCTCGCCCATGCCGTGGTTCCACGAGTGGGTGGTCGTGTGCTCGAACGAGTGGTCCGTCTCGACGTAGGTGCCGTCCTCGTCCCACACCAGCGGTGCCTCGTGCTCGAAATAGTCGAAGTCGAGCACCAGCAGGCCGTCCTCGCGATCGTCCTGCAGCGCCCACAGCACCGGATGGCCCTCGCGGATGAACAACCGTCCGCCCGGCCGCAGCAGCGTCGCCACCACCCGTGCCCACTGGCGGATGTCCGGGAGCCAGCCGATCGCGCCGATCCCTGTGAAGACCAGATCGAAGGAGCCTGCTTTGAGTACGTCCGCAGCGCCGTACACATCGGATTCGACGAAGTCGACCGGCGTGCCGGACCGTTCCGCCAGCTTGCGTGCCTCGGCGATGCTGGCCGCCGAGAAATCGAGCCCGGTCATGGTCGCGCCCAGCCGGGCCAGCGACACGGTGTCGGTGCCGATGTGGCATTGCAGGTGCAGGCCACGCATGCCGCGAATGTCGCCGAGCAGTGGCAGGTCGAACGTCACCACGTCGCTCAGGTGCGCCGGATCTCGGATGAAATCGGCAACCCGGTAATCGGGCGAAGCGGCGTGGACGGGAGCGCGTTCATCCCAATTGGCGCGATTGACAGCGCGGTAATCGGTCACGAGGCCCGACCGTATAGCAGTACCCGTCGGTCACGCGCAGAATATCGCCCGTGGAAGCCAAGCGGACAACCGTGCGGGACGTGCGCCGCGCCAACCGGGCCAGCCTGCTCACCGACCTCTTCCACGGTGGGCGGCAGAGCCGGCAGGAGCTCGGGGCCACCACGGCGCTGAGCCAGGCGAGCGTCAGCAACCTCATCGGCGAGATGATCGACGAGGGGCTGGTGGAGGAAGCCGGTCTGGTCGGCTCGGACGGCGGCCGGCCGCGAGTGTTGCTGCGCGTCGCCCCCCACTACGGGTACGTCGCGGGCGCCGACGTCAGCGCTTCCGAGGTGATCGTCGAGCTTTATGACCTGGCGATGTCCCGGTTGGCCGTCGTGCGGTACCCGCTGCCCGCCGGTTCCGCGGCCCGAGGCGTGCCCGACCCGACGATCGCTGTGCAGCAGGTGCTCGCCGGGCTGACAGCGGCCGTCGCCGAGTCCGGAGTAGCGCTGAGCGAGGTGCTCGGCATGGGCGTGGGTGTCTCCGGGGTGGTGGACCCGGACGGTGTTGTGCATTCGCAACCCACCGGCTGGGATGCCGTGCCACTGGGAGCGTTGCTGCGTGCCGGCACCGACGTGCCGGTCCAGGTGGAAAACGGCGCCCAGGCTGTCGGCCGGGCCGAGATGTGGTTCGGCGCCGGACGCGGGGCCCGGCACGCCGTCATCGTCCTGGTCGGCACGGGCGCCGGGGCCGCGGTCGTCCTGGACGGTCGCGGCCACCGCGGCGCCTACAGCAACGCCGGCGAATGGGGCCACACCCCCCTCATGTACGGCGGGGAGCTGTGTCGATGTGGTGCCCGGGGCTGTCTGGAGGCGTACATCGGCGCAGACCGGATCGCCGGTCGGCTGGCCGAGGCGACCGGCCAGGACGCGGCACCGCAGTTGTTGGCGCGGGTGTTGGCCGAGGACCCGATCCCCGAGCCGGCGGCGGCCGTCGTCCGGCAAACCGTCGACTACCTCGGTGCCGGGATCGCGGGTCTGGTCAACCTGTTCTCGCCGGAACGGATCGTGTTGGGCGGGCCGGCGGGTCTGGCGCTGGGGGAGCGGTTCCTCGCCGAGATCCGTGCGGCAGTGGCCCGGCACGCGTTACGACACCCGTATTCGCGGACCGGTGTTGACCTGTGCCAGCTCGGCCCGGATGCGGTCGCCATGGGTGCAGCCACCCTGCCCATCGCCCGACTGCTCGCGGACGGCGGTCTGCCACCCGGCCCAGCGTACCGTCGCGGCCGCAGCCGCTGATTCGATACCTTATGAGGCCAGTTGCTCGCTGGATTGGTTGATTTGTGCCCACACGTCGTCGAGGGACAGGTCGAGCACGTCGGCGATGGCGGCGATGGTGGAAAAGGCCGGGGTGGCGACCCGGCCGGATTCGATCTTGCGCAGGGTCTCCGGCGAGACTCCGGCGTCGAGAGCGGTGCCGAGCATCGATCGCTGCCCCCGGGCACGGCGGAGGAGCGCGCCGAGCCGCTGTCCGCGTTCGACCTCTTCGGCAGTGAGGGGCAACCTGACCATGTGCCGATTCTAGTACCGGGATAATATGGCCGGGATACTTATTGGGAGCAGGAAGCAGGAGTGACGACCGCATGATCGAGATCCTGGAAGCCGCCGACCTGCCCCGCGCGCGGGCGGCCGGCGCCCTGGTCGCCCACATCTTGCAGACCCTGAAGAGCCGCACCGCGGTCGGCACCAACCTGCTGGAGATCGATCAGTGGGCCAAGGCGATGATCCTCGAGGCGGGCGGGAAGTCCAGTTACGTCGACTACGCGCCCGCGTTTGGTCGCGGGCCGTTCGGCCACTACATCTGCACCTCGGTCAACGACGCCGTGCTGCACGGGCTGCCGCATGACTATGCGCTCGTCGACGGCGACTTGCTGAGCCTCGACCTCGCCGTTTCCCAGCAGGGCCTCGTCGCCGACTCGGCCATCAGCTTCATCGTGGGCGAAGCACAGCCCGCGGAGAGTCTCGCCCTGATCGACGTGACCGAACGCGCCCTCCGCGCCGGCATTGCCGCGGCGTGCCCGGGAGCCCGGGTCGGCGACCTTTCGCACGCCATCGGCACGGTCCTCACCGAGGCGGGCTACTCCGTGAACACCGAGTTCGGCGGACACGGCGTCGGGACGACCATGCACCAGGATCCGCACATCGCCAACATCGGCCGCCCCGGTCGCGGCTTCACCCTGCGTCCCGGCCTCCTGCTCGCCCTCGAACCCTGGATCATGGCGGACACCGACAAGCTCATCACCGACAAGGACGGCTGGACCTTGCGCAGCGCCACCGGCTGCCGCACCGCCCACAGCGAGCACACCATCGCCATCACCGAATCCGGCGCCGAGATCCTCACCGCGCCGCGATAGGGGAGATCCTCATCCCGAGGCGCTGCCGCGGTGGTGGGCGATCAGGTCACGGAACCAGAGGGCGGAGCGTTTCGGCGTACGCTGCTGGGTGGCGTAGTTGACGTGCACAATGCCGAAACGTTTCGCGTAGCCCTCCGCCCACTCGAAGTTGTCCATGAGGGACCACGCGAAGTAGCCGCGGATGTCGGCGCCCTGCTCGCGCGCCGCCGCGACCGCCGCGATGTGATCAGCCAGGTACGCCGTCCGGTTCTCGTCGGACACGAAGCCGGCGTCGTCGGCGGCGTCGTCGAACGCCGCACCGTTCTCGGTGATGACGATCGGCAGACCGGGGTAGTCCTCGTGGAGTCGCACCAGCAGCCGGGTGAGCCGCTCCGGCGTGATCGGCCAGTCCATCGCGGTGCGCGGCCGGTCGAGCGGCACCTGGCGGACGACGGGGTGGCCGTCGACGCCGGTGCTGCTGCCTTGCTCGTCGGTGCCGCTGAAGTCTTGGCCGAAGTAGAAGTTGACGCCCAGCACGTCGAGTGGAGTGGCGATGGTGTCGAGGTCGCCGTCCCGGCTGGGCAGCTCGGCGCCCTGCTCAGCGAGGTCGTCCAGCACGTCCTGCGGATACGTGCCTTTGCGGAGCGGGTCCAGGAAGACGCGTAGCCCCATCCCGTCAGCGCGGCGGGCGGCAGCGTGGTCCGCGGGGGCGTCCGTGGCCGGGTCGGCGGTGCCGAGGTTGAGGGTGATACCGAAGGTGTGTTCGCGGATGGCTGCCGCGCGCATGCGCTGGGTGGCGAGCCCGTGGCCGAGCAGCAGATGGTGGACGGCGGCGACGGCGGCGCCGAGGTCGCGGCGGCCGGGAGCGTGCACCCCGGCTTGATAGCCCAGCCAGGCCGAGCACCACGGCTCGTTGAGAGTGGTCCAGGTGCCGACCCGGTCGCTGAGCCGGTCGAAGACCAGCATCGCGTAGTCGGCGAACCGGTGCGCGGTGTCCCGGTGCGGCCAGCCCCCGGCGTCTTCGAGTTCCTGGGGGAGGTCCCAGTGATAGAGCGTCACCCACGGCTCCACGCCCGCGTCGAGCAGCTCGTCGGTGAGCCGGTCGTAGAAGGCGATGCCGGCCGGATTGACGGGTCCGCGCCCGCCCGGCTGCACTCGCGGCCACGCGACCGAGAACCGGTAGGTGTCCACGCCGAGGCTTTTGATCAGTGCCACGTCCTGCGGCATGCGGTGGTAATGGTCGCAGGCGACGTCACCGTGGTCGCCGTCGCGGACTGCGCCGGGCACCCGGCAGAAAGTGTCCCAAATGGACGGTGTGCGGCCATCTTCGGCGACAGCGCCCTCGATCTGGTAGGCCGAGGTGGCGACGCCCCAACGGAATGAGGCGGGGAACGCGACGGGTTTCATACTTCTCCCCACGAGAGGACGGGATGGAGCCAGCACGCGACTGTTCGCCCGCCCCCGCCCGGATTGCCCAGCACGGGAATGTTCGCGGCGCAGGGGTCGAACGCTTTCGGGCAGCGCGGGTGGAACGAGCAGCCGGACGGCATGCCCCGCAGGTCGGGTGGGGAGCCGGGGATGCCGGTGAGTTCGCGCCGTGGGCCGCGCAGGGCCGGAAACGAGCCGAGCAGCCCCGCACTGTACGGGTGCAGGGAGTCCTGATACAGCACGGCGGCCGGTGCCTCTTCGACGATGCGGCCGCCGTACATGATGGCGATGCGGTCGGAGAACTCCACGAGCAGCGACAGGTCGTGGGTGATGAAGATGACCGAGAAGCCGAGCCGTTCGCGCAGGTCGATGAGTTGGCCGAGGATCTGCCGCTGCATCACCACATCGAGCGCGGTGGTCGGCTCGTCCATGATGACCACCTGGGGTTGCAGGATCAGCGCCATGCCGATCATCACCCGTTGTCGCATGCCGCCGGAGAGTTGGTGCGGATAGGCGTCCATCCGGTCCGACGAGATGCCCACCAGTTTCAGCATTTCCCGCGCCCGTGCGGTGCGCTGCGCGGCGGACGTCGTCGGCTCGTGGGCGGCCAGGACATCGGTCAACTGCGCGGAGATTCTGTGTACGGGGTTGAGCGAGTTCATCGCCCCCTGGAACACGATCGCCGTCTGCGCCCACCGAAACTTGCGCAAGCCCACGTCGTCCAGTTCGAGGACGTCGTACGGCTCGCCGTCGGCGGGGTGATAGACGACAGTGCCGCCGGTGATGACGCCGGGTGGGGCGAGGAGCCGGGTGAGGCCGTACGCGAGGGTGGACTTGCCGGAGCCGGATTCGCCGGCCAGGCCGAGCACTTCGCCGCGGTGCACGGTGAGGTTGACGTCGCGGACGGCCCGGACGGCGTGCTCGCCGAGTCCGTATCCGACGTTGAGGTTGGTGATTTCCAGGACGGGTGCGCCGGTCACTGCGTCGCCTCCTTGCTGCGGTGCACCGGGGTGGCGGTCGCGGTGGTGATCGCGGGGATCGGCTTGGCATGGGTGTGCGGGGCGGGGGAGTTGCTGAGGACCGGGGTGAAGCCGACGCGCATGCGTACGGTGCGGCCGGAGGCGGTCTTGACGGTGGTCTTGCCGGCGCTGCGCAGGCGCGGGCTGACGAACTCGTCGATGCCGAAGTTGATCAGTGCGAGGGCGGTGCCGAGCAGCGCGATGGCGAGGCCGGCGGGGACGAACCACCACCACGCGCCCTGGGCGAGGGCTTGCTGGCTCTGCGCCCAGAACAGGATCGTGCCCCAGTTCCATTCGGACACCGTGCCGATGCCGATGAAGGCAAGGGTGATCTCGGAGGTGACCGCGAAGATGACCGTGCCGACGAAGCCGGAGGCGATGATCGCGGTGAGGTTCGGCAGGATTTCGAAGCCGATGATCCGCCAGGTACTTTCGCCGGTGGCCCGGGACGCCTCGATGTAGTCGCGGCGGCGCAGCGACAGGGTTTGTGCCCGCAGCACCCGGGCACCCCAGGCCCACGACGTGAGCCCGATGATCAATGCGACCAGGGTGTCGCCGCCGCCGGGTGCGGCCGCTGTCACGATGATGATCAGGGGCAGCGCCGGGATGACCAGGAAGACGTTGGAAAGGGCGGACAGGCTGTCATCCCAGCCGCCGCCGAGATAGCCCGCGGTCACCCCGACCAGGACGGCGAGCACGGTGGCGAGCGCCCCGGCGGTCAGCCCGACGAGCATGACGCCGCGGGTGCCGACGAGCACCTGGCTGAACACGTCCTGCCCGAGGTGCGTCGTGCCGAACCAGTGCTCGGCCGAGGGTGGCGCCACCAGCTCGGGGCCGCGCGCGTCCGGGTCGTACGGTGCGATCCACGGTCCGATGACGGCGAGCAGGACGTAACCGCCGAGCAGGACGAGGCCGGTGGCCGCCTTGGCGTTGGCGGCGAACCGGAACCGCTGCGAGGATGCCACGGATCAGCCCTCCTTCCGAGTGCGGGGATCGAGCGCCAGGTAGGCGAGGTCGGCGACGAGGTTCGCCACCAGCACCGAGAGCGTGATGACCAGGAAGATGCCCTGCATCAGCGGGTAGTCCTTGGCCCCGACCGCGCGGAACAGCAGGAAGCCCAGCCCCGGATACGAGAAGACGATTTCCACCAGCAGCGTGCCACCGACGATGAAGCCGAGCGCCAGCGCGAAGCCGGAAACGTTGGGCAGCAACGCGTTGCGGGCTGCGTAGCCCAGCGCGACCCGCCGCTCGGGCAGACCTTTGGCGTGCGCGACGGTGATGTAGTCCTCGGCCGCGACCGTCACCATCATGTTGCGCATGCTCAGAATCCAGCCGCTGACCGACGAGATGAGGATCGTCAGCGCGGGCAACAGGCTGTGCTGGATCGCGCTCGGAATGAAGTACTGGTCCCAGGCCGGCACGAGGCCGGGCTCGAAGCCGCCGGACGACGGGAAGAAACTTCCCGGCCCGGCGAGCAGGTAGATCGCCAGCAGGCCGAGCCAGAAGTACGGGATGGACGACAGGAACGTCGTGGTGGGCAGCAACCCGTCAACCCAGGACCCGCGCCGCCACCCGGCCAGCACGCCCAGCCCGGTGCCGAGCAGGAAGCTGATGATCGTGGTGATGCCGACCAGCGCCACGGTCCAGGGCAGCGCATCGGAGATCACCTCGGACACCTGGGCGGGGAACGCGGTAAACGACAGGCCCAGATCGCCGCGGAAGAGCTGTTGCCAGTAGTCGACGTACTGGTCCCAGAGGCCCGCGTCCTTGTCGAGCCCGAACAGCACGTAGATGGAGTGGACCGCATCGCTGTTCATCTGCCCCTGGTGGCGGGCCATCAGGGCCTGCACCGGGTCGCCCGGGATCATCCGCGGGATGAAGAAATTGAGGGTGATCGCGGCCCACGCGGTGAAGACGTAGAACAGCAGCCGCTGCAGCAGATATCTCATTGCCCGGCCCCCGCGGGATCGTAGAGCCAGCAGGCCGCCCAATGGCCGGGCGAATCGCCGATCTCGAACCGCGTCGGCAGGTCGGTGGCACACCGCGGCATGGCCTTCGGGCAGCGCGGGTGGAAGCGACACCCGGCCGGGGGTCGGATCAGGCTGGGCGCCTCGCCGTTGCCGCGGTCGGCGGTGTCCGGGCGCAAGCTGTGGATGCGGTCCGGGTCGGGCGCCGAGTCGATCAACAGCTTGGTGTACGGGTGCGCCGGCGCCTGGGTGACGTCTTCGCTGGTGCCGCCCTCGACCATGCGGCCCGCGTACATGACCAGGGTTTCGTCGGCGAAGTAACGTGCCGACGCAATGTCGTGGGTGATGTAGAGGATCGCGAGGTCGAGCCGTTCCTTCAGATCGCGCAGCAGGTTGAGCACGCCCAGCCGGATCGAGACGTCCAACATGGACACCGGTTCGTCCGCGAGCAGTGCTTCCGGATTCGCCCCGAGTGCGCGGGCGATGGCGACGCGCTGGCGCTGGCCGCCGGACAGCTCATGCGGAAATTTGTCGAGGTACTGCTCCGGTGGCGTAAGGCTGACTCGGGTGAGCAACCCGGCGAGCGCCGCATCGAGATCCGCCGCCGTCTTCCCGGCGTTGCCGTGGATCCGCAGCGACCGGGTCAGGTGGTAGCGCACGGTGTGCACCGGATTCAGTGAGGCGAACGGATCCTGGAAGATCAGCTGGACTCGGCGCACGTACGCCCGGAACTGCCTGCCGCCCTTGACCTTTGTCGATTTCCCGTGCAGCCGAATGTCCCCACCGGTGCGCGGATAGAGCTGGGCCAGCAGCCGCGCGACGGTGGACTTGCCCGAGCCGGACTCGCCGACCAGGGCGACCACCCGGCCGCGCCGTAACGTCAGGCTCACGTCGTCGGCGGCGTGCACTGCCTCCTGTTCCCGCCGCCACAGGTCACGCAGCTTGCGACGGACGGGAAAGTGCTTGGTGAGGCCGACAGCCTCCAGCACCACCTCGTCGGGGTCCGACGTCATGGGGGATTCCTTCGCAGAGGGGAGTTCCGCGGGCCGCCCCCGGGTGGGGCCGGGGGCGGCGGTCGCGGGTCAGGAACCGGCGGGCTTGAGGTGCAGGACGACGTCGATCGCGTTGGGCTGGTTGGGCTGCCCGGCGCCGTACGGGTTGCTGTCGTCGGGCCAGCCGACCCAGTTCTTCGTGCTGTATGCCATGCCGACGTTGTCCGCGCCCAACGGGATCATCGGCACCTGCTCGACGAAGATCTTCTGCACCGTACGCAGAGCGTCGCTGCGAGCGGCTTCGGTGGTGGCGTTGGCGTACGCCTCCAGCGCTGCGGTCGCCGGGGCGTTGGAAAACCGGCCGAAGTTGCCGCCCGGTGCCGCGGTGCCGATCGGCTTGAGCAGCTTGCCGTCCATCACCGTCTGGTAGATGTCGTAGGGCGTCGAGCCGCCGTTCGTCCACCGTACGGTGGCACCGAATTTGCCCTCTTCGACGTTGCGGAACCAGGCGTCCTGGTTGGCCTTGTCGACGGTGGCCGCGATGCCGATCTCGGCGAGGTTGCTCTTCACAATCTCCAGCGAGGTCTGGTAGTCGGACCAGCCGCTCGGGTCGGTCAGGTCCAGCGTGACCGGGTTGCCGCCCGGGTCCTTCAGCGTGCCGCCTTCGAGTTTGTAGCCCGCTTCGGCCAGCAGTTTCTTCGCCGCGGCCACATCGACGGCGTGCTTCTTGCCCTGGAACTCCGGGGCGATGAACGCGTCACCGGCGGGCGACGGCAGGCCGGTCACGCTGTCGATCAGCGGGTGGAAGTAGCCGCCCTCGGCCTGCTGGAAGATGTCCTCGCGGTTGACGACCAGGTTCACCGCCTGGCGCAGCCTGGGGTCGTCGAACGGTTTGTTCGCGGTGTTGAAGAAGAGGCCGTGCACGCCGAGCACCGGCGGCGCCCATACCTTGTAGTGCTCCGGGTTCTTGCCGATGAAGACCGTCTTGTAGTTGGGGATGAAGACGAAACTCCACTCGTTGGACCCGTCCGCCAGCGCCGTCGTCTGCGCGTTGTTGTCCGTGTACGACGTGTAGCGCAGCTCCTTCACCTGCGGCAGTGCCTGCCAGTAGCCCTCGGTCCGCACCGAGACCGTCGTGGTCTGCGGGGTGAAGGACTTCAGCGTGTACGGCCCGGAGCCCACCGGGTTCTTGTTCGCGTCCTTGCTGGGGTCGGCGACCTTCTCCCAGATGTGCTTGGGCACGATCGGCGACTGGCCCAGCCACTTGTCCTTGTAGACGAACATCGACCGGGTGAACGTCACGGTCACGGTGTTGCCGTTCGCCGAGATCGCCTCGTACGGCGTGGCGGCCGTGTTGATCGCCTCGTTGTCCTTGGCTAACTGGAAGGTGAACGCGACGTCGGCGCCGGTGACCTTCTGCCCGTCCGACCAGGTGGCGTTGTCGCGGACGGTGATCGTCACCTTCTTGTAGTCCGACGTCCACTCGGCACCGGTGGCGAGCCACGGCTTGGACGGCTCCGCCGGCTTCACCGGGTTCCACATCAGCAGCGGCTCGTAGATCATCCACCGGTAGCCGAGCGACCAGGCCGCCGACGTGGTGAGGAACGGGTTGTGGTTCTCCGTCTGCGGGCCGTTCGGCATGCCGACGGTGAGGAAGCTGCCGCCACCGGCGTTGCGGTTACCCGCATTCGGGGAGTCACCGCATGCGGTGAGCCCGCCTGTGGCGAGTACGCCCGCCACGGCGGCAGCGAACAAGGTCCGTCTCTGCATTGGGATCTCCTCGGGGTACTGCGGTTCAGGGGTGGGAGGGGGTGTCCGCGTCACGCGGTGGCGGTGACCACACCCGCGCCGGTGGAGGCGCGGGCCATGAAGGTGGCGGGAATGACGGTCGGCCGGTTGGGCAAGGGTGTGCCCTCGAAGTGGGCGAGCAGCGTGCGGGCCGCGGCCTCGCCCATCTCGCGCAACGGCTGGTGCACGGTGCTGAGCGGCGGTTGGGTGTGTGCCGCCAGCGGAATGTCGTCGAAGCCGACGACCGCCACGTCCTGCGGGATGCGCCGGCCGCTGTCCAGGACGGCCCGCAGCGCGCCGGTGGCGGAGAGGTCGTTGTGGGCGAAGATCGCGTCGAAGTCGAGGCCGGCCGCGAGAGCTGCGGTGACGGCATCGGCACCGCACGCGATGGTGAAGTCCCCCGGGAGCACGTGTTCCGGTGGGATGGGGTGGCCGGCTTCGGCGTATTCGGTGGCGAAACCGGCGAGCCGCTGGACCGTGCAGCCGAAGTGCGCCGGGCCCGCGATGACCAGCGGCCGGGTCCGGCCGAGGTCCAGCAGGTGCCGGGCGGCTGACCCGGCGCCGGTGAAGTGGGTCGTGCCCACGCTCGGGATCTGTCCGGGCTGGACGTCGCGGTCGTCGATCAGCACGACCGGCAGGCCGCGGGCGTGCAGGCCGGCGATGAAGTCGAGGGTGCCCTCCGGCTCGATCACCAACAGGCCGTCGAAGCTCTTGGCCGAGACCTGCGCGGCGAACTGCCGCATCGACTCCTCGCCGCGGTTGCAGGTGAAGAGCAGCAGGCCGTACCGCTCGGTCTCGAGCACGTCGACCGCCCCCTGCAGCACTTCGCCGATCCACGGCCAGGTGAGCGAGGGCACCAGCACACCGACCACCCGGGTCCGGCCCCGGGCCAGCCCGACCGCCCGGGAGCTCGGCACGTAACCGAGCTCGTCGATGACCGCGCGGACCCGGGCCGCGGTGGATGCGTCCAGCTCACCCTTGCCGTTGAGCACCCGGGACACCGTGGTCTTGCTGACCTGGGCGCGGGCGGCGACGTCGGCGATGGTGATCGGCACGGATCCTCTTTCGGTGGCAGGCTCCGGGCACGACGCAGCGTCGGTACGGAACCGGTTTCGGGAGCGGTTCCGGAAGTAAACATTGGTGACCGTCGTCACGTCAACGCGGGGTCGCCTTTATTCAGGTCTCGAACCGTAACCGCGCCGACACTCAGTCGTTATTGGACGGTCACTCCTTCGACGCGCCGAACGATCTCCGGCAGCACCTGCCCCAACGCGCCGTCCACCACCAGATCCGCGTACGGCTCCCCGCGGGTCACGCCCTGGTTGACGATCGCTACTCGGATGCCGTCCTTCGCCGCCCGCAGCACAAACCGCCGACCAGACATCACCGTCAGCGACGAGCCGAGAACGAGCAGCGTCCGAGCGCCGGCGACGAGCGCGAAAGCCCGACTGACCCGCTCGGGCGGCACCGTCTCCCCGAAGAAGACGACATCCGGCTTGAGCATGCCACCGCACACCGTGCAGTCCACCACCGTGAAGTCCGCGAGGCCGCTCTCGTCGATCTCCACGTCACCGTCCGGATTGACCGCGGACACGGCGGCCGAGAAACCTGGGTTGGCAGCGTCCAGTCGTTCGGTGAGCGCCGCACGCCCGCTGTGCTCGCCACAGTCCAGGCAGACGATCCCGGCGAGATTGCCGTGCAGTTCCACGACGCCGTGCGCGCCCGCGGCCTGATGCAGCCCGTCCACGTTCTGAGTGACGATTCCGTCGAGCCGGCACAACTCCTGCAGCCGAGCCACCGCGCCATGGCCGGCATTCGGGCGGGCCTCGCTGATCGTGCGCAGGCCGAGATGGCTCCGCGCCCAATAGCGCCGCCGCGCCGCCGGATCACCGGTGAACGTCTGAAAGGTCATCGGGGTAGCCCGCCGCGCCAGACCGGACGGGCCGCGGTAATCCGGGATGCCCGACTCGGTGGACAGGCCCGCGCCGCTCAGCGCCACCACACCGCCGTCGCCGACCCAGCCGGCCAGCTCCTCTACTCGTCTCACCCCGCCATAGTCCCTCGCCACCGTCACCCGCCGGAGTGGGACGAAGCACTCAGTCGATGTGATCTGTGCACGGACCTGCGGTTGGCGGTACGTTGATCGGGTGTCGATCGGCGCGCGCCTGCTCACCCGTCTCCTCCACGGGCGCCGCGTGCTGCAATTGTTGGCCGGCCTGTCGCTGATCGCCCTGGCGTTCGCCACTCCCGCCCTCGCCGGCCCGCCCGCACCGCCAGCCCCGGCCCTCACCGTCGTCACCGGCGACGCCCTGGCCTGCGCAGACCTCCCACAGGTCCGGACCGCCACCGTCCCTGCGCTCTGCGCGGAAACCGCACCGACCGAGTTCTCGGCCGACGTGCCCGACGCCGGCGCTGGCCGGCTCGGCGACCACAGCACCGAGCCTGGCGGCGTGGCCCAGCGCCCGCCCGCCGGTCGCGCCCCGCCGCTGCTGTAACACCCTCCCGGTCCTGCAACCCGTGCCACTCACGGGCTGCCCCGCCTGCCCGCGGGCGGCCCCGACCGGCACTGCACGCCCTCCCCCCCCACCGAAAGCGCACTCTCCCGCCCACGAGAGAAACCGGTGCCCACCGTGGAAACCGCTGCTGTCCTGTGGATGACCCTGCTGCTCGCCGTCGCTGCCGCGGCGGCCCTCCTGGCCCTCCCGCGCCGAGACCGCCGCGGGCCGGCCTTCGCCCTGCTCCGCCGCAGGCCCGCCCATGCCCGGTCGCGTCGCAGACCCGCCTTGGCCGGGTCGCGCCGAGCGGCACGCCGGGCCGTCGATGCTGAGCCCGAGGTCGACCGCTACGCCGACGAACTGGCCCGGGCCGTCGAGGTCACCGCCGCCACCGTCCAGCGCCGCCGGGCCACCTGGGAGCGCGCCCAGCAGGAGGTCGACCGGGCCTGGAACGCGTACGACGACGCGGACCGGACGGCGCGGCGGTGCACCGCGGCAGCCGCTTTCCCGATCCTCAAGCAACGCCGGACCCGCGCCGAAATCGCCGACCGGGAGCGCTTCCTGCACCGCACCGCGGTCGAGGCGTGCCGGCGCAAGGAGCTGTCGATCGATCAGCTCAACGAGGCGCTCGCGCATCGCAACGGGTGGAATCCCCGGAAGCACCCCGTGGCTCAGGAGGCTGCGGTGCGGGCGGCGGTCCGGGAACACCGCTTCGCGGCGTACCAGACGGCGACTGAGCGGGAGCGTACGGCGTGGGATGAGATGGAGAAGGCCGCGGCAGCCCTGCGCCGGCTACGGGCCGAAGCGCTGGATGCGCGGCTGCGCGTCGGCCGCGATATCCGCCCTGCCGAGGCTCGGGAACGCGCCGGGCAACGCGGCCCGACCGAGGTGGCCCGGCCCGCGACAGCACTACCCGCGCACTGATCATCCAGTGTGGATCACCTGCTGTGTCGCCGGTGTTGCGGCACGTGGCTCAGGTGGGCCGAGTACCGTCACAGGGGCGTTGACGGGTGAAACGGGCAGGAGGCCTGAAAGAGTGTCAGTAAGCCCGGCGGGCCGTCCGCCGACCCCGCGGCTGGCTGCCCCGCAGCTGCACCGTGCCGCGCGGATCGAGGACGCCGTCCACGAGGTCGTCGAGCGTCGGCTGCGGCAGCGCGGCTGGCAGCCGGTGATCACCGCGTACACCGGGTACGGCGCACCGGGTTGGGCGCGCGTCATGGCGCGGGTCGTGCTCACCCGGCCGTCCGCGGCCCCGAAACGACGCGAGAAGGTCCGCGGGTGGCGCAGCTTCACCACCACACCCGTGAACAACGCGGCCGTGCAGATCGACATCGGCGGTCAGGTGCACGAGACACGCACCGACCGCAGCGGCTACGTCGATGCCCGGGTCCGGGGCGACCTCGCACCGGGCTGGGGCTGCGTACGGTTGCGTACCGAAGGCGCCGAGCCGGTGGAGGCCCCGATCCGGGTGGTCGACCCGGCGATGAAGTTCGGTTTGATCAGCGACATCGACGACACGGTGATGGTCACTGCGCTGCCCCGCCCGCTGCTCGCCGCCTGGAACACTTTCGTCCTCGACGAGCATGCCCGCGCGGCCGTGCCCGGCATGGCCGTGCTCTACGAACGGCTGGTCACCGCCAACCCGGGAGCCCCGGTCTTCTACCTGTCGACCGGCGCCTGGAACGTGGCGCCCACGCTGACCCGCTTCCTGTCGCGGCATCTCTACCCCGCCGGCCCGCTGCTGCTCACCGACTGGGGGCCGACGCCGGACCGCTGGTTCCGCAGCGGGCAGGAACACAAGCGCAACACCCTGGCGCGGTTGTCCGCGGAGTTCCCGGACATCCGGTGGCTGCTCATCGGCGACGACGGCCAGCACGACCAGGAGATCTACTCCGAGTTCGCGCATGCGCATCCGGACAACGTCGCCGCGGTCGCCATCCGCCGGTTGTCCCCGACCCAGGCGGTGCTCGCCGGCGCCATCCCCGGCCCGACGGGCGACGCGGAAGCGGTGGGCTCGGGCGGCAAAACCTGGTTCTCGGCGCCGGACGGCGCTGGCCTGTGGTCGCTGCTCCGGGACACCGACGTTGTCTGAGCCGCGGACGCCGAGGCGTCAGTCGACCGGGCGGTCGTCCTCGTCGACCGCCGCCGGGCCGCCGTCGCTGTCGGCCTCGGCGACCCTGGCATGCAGCCGATCACGGATCTCGTCCGGCGTGTACGCCCGCCTGCGCCGCTCCTGGCGCGCCAGCACCACCCCGGTCGCGGCGACTCCTGCCAGCCCGGCCAATCCCGCTACTTTCCACCAACGCATTCGCTGAGGATAGACACGTGGTTGCCGACCTGAGTCTCGAAGAGGCCATCGACCTGACGCGTACGGGTGACATCTGGCTGTTCCGGGGCCGATCCGGCCCGGACCGTGCCATCCAGGCCATGACCAACAGCCCGGTCAACCACGTCGGCATGGCTATCGTCATCGAGGACATGCCGCCGCTGATGTGGCACGCCGAGCTGGGCAAATCCCTGCCCGACCTGTGGTCCGGCACCTTCCAGCGCGGTGTGCAGCTGCACGATTTGAAGGACGCCGTCACCGTCTGGGCCCACCGGTACGGCCAGCGCGGCTGGCTTCGTCAACTCGAGCAGCCGGTGACGAAAGACATGGAGGACCGGGCACTGAAGACGGTGGCCCGCCTCGACGGCACCCCGTTTCCGTCCACCGCCCGGCTCGCCTGGCGCTGGGCGCGCGGCCGGGTGCCCCAGCTGCGTCTGCCGTGGCAGGAGAGCACGCAGTCGCCCGGCGACCTCGAGTTCGCCTATTGCGCCGAGGTGGTTGCGGTGACCTACGAGGACATGGGTCTGCTCGCCCGGGACCGTCGACCCAACTGGTACGACCCCGGTCGGTCCTGGAGCGGCGACGAGCTGGAGCTGTGCGACGGCTACCGACTCGGTGCCGAGATCGCCGTCAGCATCCCCGACGGGCACCCGGCACCCTAGGGCGCCCACAGTCCACTTCGGAACGCTCCTCGGTCGGGGCAATGCCTGCGGCCGGGCGCGCTCCGGTCGGTGCAAGACCGATAACCGGGCGCGCTCCGGCCAGCACTACGCCGCTGGCGCGGGCAGAACTTAGCGGCCGCGTCGCCCGCCCACCCGGGTACCCGCTGAGAAGGCAGCTGCGCCGCCGGTCTGCGTGGAGTGCACCGGCGTCGAGCCGGTGCCGCCGCCGCTGCGCCGCGAGCGCGGCTGGCCGCTGCTCTGGCTGCCGGACCGCGTCGACTGGCCGCCGCGGGTGCCGCTCTGCCCGCCGCGGGGAGCCTGCGACCGGCCACCGTGCGCCGATCCGTCGCCCTGACCTCGGCCGCCGCTCTTCGGGGTGCCCTGGTCGTGGCCGACAGCGGCCGGCCGACTCGCACCCCGGCCGCGGGCTCGGCGCGGTCGTCCGGAACGGGCCTCGCCCGTTCCTGCAGTGGGCTCGGCGGCGGCGACCGGCGAGACCGGCGCGGAGAAGCTGCGCTCGCCCGGCGCCAGCTTGGCGAGCAAAGCGTCGCCCGGTCGGGTACGGGTGGTGGTCGGCTTGATGCCGGCCTTACGGGTCAGGTCGCGCACGTCGCCCTGCTGGTCGTCGGTCATCAGCGTGATGACCGTGCCCTGCGCGCCGGCCCGGGCGGTGCGGCCGGAGCGGTGCAGGTAGGCCTTGTGTTCCACCGGCGGGTCGGCGTGGATGACCAACGCCACGTCGTCCACGTGGATGCCGCGGGCTGCGATGTCCGTCGCGACGAGGGTCTGCGCGCTGCCGTCGGAGAACGCGGACAGGTTGCGGTTGCGGGCGTTCTGCGCGAGGTTGCCGTGCAGCTCGACGGCCGGCACTCCGGCCGCGACGAGCTGCCGGGTCAGCGTCTTGGCCCGGCGCTTGGTGCGGGTGAACACGACCGTGCGGCCCGGTGCGGCGACCAGGTCGACGAGGACCGGGAACCGGTCGTCGTGCTGGACGTGCAGCACGTGGTGGGCCATTTCGATCGGCGCCTCGGCGGCCGAGTCCACGTGGTGGGTGACCGGCTTCGGCATGAATCGCTTGACGAGCACGTCGACGCCGCCGTCGAGAGTGGCCGAGAACAGCATCCGCTGGCCGGTCCGCGGGGTGGCGTCCATCAGTCGCCGGACCACCGGGAGGAAGCCGAGGTCGGCCATGTGGTCGGCCTCGTCGAGGACGGTGATCTCCACCGAGTCGAGGCTGGCGTGCCCGCTCTGCAGGTGGTCGGCGAGCCGGCCCGGGCAGGCCACGACGATGTCGACGCCGGCCTTCAGGCCCTTGATCTGCGGGTTCGGCCCGACACCGCCGAAGACGGTGAGGGTGCGCAGGCCCATCGCGGTGGCGAGCGGCGCCAGGGTGGCGTCGATCTGGGTGGCCAGCTCGCGGGTCGGCGCGAGGATGAGCGCCCGGGGCCGGCCCGGCTTGCGCGGGGTGCCGGACTGGGCGAGGCGGGCCACGACGGGCAGCACGAAGGCGTACGTCTTGCCGGAGCCGGTGCGTCCCCGGCCGAGCACGTCCCGGCCCGCGAGGGAGTCGGGCAGCGTGGCGCTCTGGATCGGGAACGGGGCGGTGATGCCGAGACCGGCGAGCACCTCGGCCAGTTTTGCGGGCAGGCCGAGGTCGATGAACGAGGACATGTAGGTGTGAACTCCGAACGGTTGAGGGGGTCGTCCTGCCCGGCGCAGACCTCACGGGTCGCGGCGCGTGGTGGTCGATCCGTACGCGGCCCGAGGCAGAACTGGTCGTGACCGCGAGATCAAGTGTACCCATGCGCCGTTAGCAACCCCGCTGCACCCGAGTGTGACCCCGCCTGCACCTCCCGGACCGGACTGTTCTTCCCAGCGCCGGTGTCTCCCCCCGACCCGGCCAGGTACTGGGAGGAGACCCCCAATGAGCGGTGTTGTTGAGGTCGACCGCCGTCGCGAGGACACCGTACGGGCGCACATGCCGCTCGTCGGTCACCTGGTCCGCGAGATGCTGGCCCGGGTGCCTTCCCACGTGAACCGTGACGACCTGCTCTCAGCCGGGTACGCAGCGCTGGTAGCGGCCGCCCGCGGGTTCGACGATTCGCGCGGTGTGCCGTTTGCGCGGTTTGCCGCCGCCCGGGTCCGTGGCGCGCTGCTGGATGAGTTGCGCGGGCTGGACTGGGCGAGCCGTTCGGTGCGCCAGCGTGCTCGCCGGACCGACTCGGCCCGCCAGGAGTTGACCGCCGAGTTGGGCCGTACGCCGACGCTGGCCGAGGTGGCCGAGCGGCTGGGCTGTTCGGTCGAGGACATCGAGTCGGCCGACGATGATGTGCAGCGCGCGGTCGTGTTCAGCCTGCAGGGCTTCGCGACGGCGGGCGCGGACGACATGGTGACGGAGCCGAGCCTCGGTCCCGAGGACATGCTGCTGCGCCGGGAGCGGATGGGGTACTTGCGGCACGCGGTGGAGGTGCTGCCGGACCGGTTGAAGGCGGTCATCACCGGCTACTTCTTCGACGAGCGGCCGATGGCGCAGATCGCCGCTGATCTCGGTGTCACGGAGTCCCGGGTGTCGCAGTTGCGGGCCGAGGCGCTGTCGCTGTTGAAGGACGGCCTGAACACGCACTTGGAGCCGGGGATCGCGACGTCGGCCAAGGACGGGTGCGTGGCGCGTCGCCGTGCGGCGTACTACGACCAGATCGCGACCCGGGGCACGCTGCGGGACCGGCTCGCGATCACCGGCCCGGACGGTCTGCCCGTCGCGGCTTGATCGCCGGTGCGACGTCGAGGCTCGGCCACCGACCGGTGACCGAGCCTCGTGGCATTGCCGGGGGTCAGGCGTTGGCGCAGGTGCCGGCCTTCTTCTGGGCGGCGATGGCCTTGTCGGCGCCCTTGGCGTAGAGGGCCAGGCCTTCCTTGGCGGGCTCCAGCTTCCAGGCGGTCTCCTCGTAGACCATCGTGTACGACTGGGCGGCTACCAGCTGCTTGGCGATGACGACGGCCTTGTCCGTGCCCTCCATACGGGCGCTGCTGAGCGTGATCGACAGGCCCTTGCGGGAGCAGGCTTCGTTGAGCTTGACGTAGTCGTCCTTGGTGATGGCGGCCTTGCCGGCGGCCGTGTACATCTCCCAGGCGCCGGCGAAGTCGCCGCCGCTGAAGCGGTCGAAGACGTTCTGCGCGGCTTTCTTGGCGCCGTCGAGGTTCTTGGCCTCGGGGCCGCCCTCCGCGGCCGCTGCGGCGTTGCCCGCGGGGGTTTCGGCATCGTCGGAGCAGGCGGCGGAGAAGGCGAGTGCGGCGGTGGCGGCGAGCGCCAGGGCGGCGGTGCGGCGGAACGGGTGGTTGTGGTTCATGACCCGGTTCAACCCGAGACCGCGGGACACGTAACGGCAAGTGTCGCTGCTGACGGATTCCTGACAGTGGGCCTGGAGGCCGTAACCCCTCGGGCGCTCAGTCGCCGGCGGAAACGTCCATCGGCTATTCTGAGCGTTTCCGCCGGGGAACAAAAAAGCAGCCACGAATGGCTGCTGACCTGGCGAATGTTAGCACAAGAGGGAGTGGTTTTGTCAAGCTCCGCCGACGGTACGGACACCTTGCGGAACGATGACATCGAGTCCGAACAGGCCTATCTGACCGCCCTCTACGCCCGCCTCGACGAGCTCCGCGAGCAGGCCGATGAGCGTTTGCGCGCGGTATTGCTGGAGGCGGGCGGCACCCCGCAGGGCCGTTCGCAGCGGGAGGCGACCCGCAGTCATTGGGCCGAGCAGCTGGCGCAGATGAATGCCGTGGAGAACGGATTGTGTTTCGGCCGGCTCGACTTTGCCGCCGACAGCCCGCGCTACATCGGGCGACTCGGAATGTTCGCCGAGGACCGCGACCTCGATCCCCTGTTGATCGACTGGCGGGCTCCGGCCGCGCGGCCGTTCTACCTCGCCACCGCGGTGTCCCCCGAGGGGGTGACCCGCCGCCGGCAACTGCGTACCAAGGGCCGGTTGCTCGTGGGCATCGACGACGAAGTGCTCGACCTTGCGGCCCGGGGAACGGGCGGACGCGAGGACGTGACCGGCGAGGCCGCCTTGTTGTCCGCGCTCACTGCCGGGCGGACCGGGCGGATGCGCGACATCGTCGAGACCATCCAGGCCGAGCAGGACGAGGTCATCCGGTCCGGGCTGCCCGGTGTCCTGGTGGTGCAGGGCGGGCCGGGCACCGGTAAGACCGCCGTCGCGCTGCATCGGGCCGCTTACCTGCTCTACACGCACCGCGCCCAGCTCACCAAGCAGGGCGTGCTGATCCTCGGTCCCAACGCGACGTTCCTGCGGTACATCTCGCAGGTGTTGCCGTCGCTCGCGGAGACCGGCGTGTTCCTCGCCACGCTCGGCGACATGTTCCCGGGCGTGACGGCCCGGGCAGCCGAGCCCGCCCGGACCGCGGAGTTGAAGGGCCGGGTCGCGATGCTCGACGTGCTGACCCGGGCCGTCGCCGACTGGCAGACCGTGCCGGACGATTTCGTCGAGGTGGACCACGAGGGCTATCCGCTGCGCATCGAGCGGGCGGTCTGCGAGGACGCCCGGTCCGCCGCCCGCCTGTCCGGCCGCCCGCACAACGTCGCCCGGCAGATGTTCGTCACCGAGGCCATCCACGCGCTGTCCTTGCAGATCGCCGAGCGAATCGGCGCTGACCCGCTCGGCGGTGACAACCTGCTGGAAGAGGCCGACCTGGCAGAGACCCGGCGGGAACTGCGCGAAGACGAGGACGTGCAGCGGGCACTGTTCGACCTGTGGCCGGTCCTCACCCCCCGGCAGGTGCTGCGGGAGCTGCTCAGCGACGCCGACCGGCTGGAATCCGCCGCCGAAGCGTTGACCCCGGATGAGCGGGCGCTGTTGCTGCGGGACCGGTCGGCTCGGTGGACTCCCGCCGACGTGCCGCTCCTGGACGAGCTTGCCGAGTTGCTCGGCGTGGACGAAACCCTGCGGGCTCGGGCCGTGGCGCGCGAACGCCGGCAGGCCATCGAGTACGCCGAAGGCGTCCTCGAGATCGTCGAAGGTTCCCGGTCGCTCGACTTCGAGGACGAGTCCGAGGAGAAGGACGAGATCCTGTCCGCGCTGGACGTCGTGGATGCGAGCGCGTTCGTGGAGCGGCACGAGGTGATCGACACCCGGACCGCGGCCGAGCGCGCTGCCGCCGACCGGACCTGGGTCTTCGGCCATGTGATCGTCGACGAGGCGCAGGAGTTGTCCCCGATGGCCTGGCGGCTGCTGATGCGCCGCTGCCCGAGCCGGTCGATGACGGTGGTCGGCGACGTGGCGCAAACCGGGGAGCTGGCCGGCACCACCACCTGGGACCAGGTCTTCGAGCCGTACGTGGAGCAGCGCTGGCGGCTGGCCGAGCTGACCGTCAATTACCGGACGCCCGCCGAGGTCATGGCGGTCGCTGCGGACGTGCTGGCCGCGGTCGACCCGGCGCTGTCGCCGCCCCGCTCGGTCCGCGAGTCCGGGTGTGCGCCGTGGGCGAGCCGGGTTCCGGCGGCCAAGCTCGCGGAAAGACTGATCACGACGGTACGCCGGGAGGTGGACGCGGTGCCCGAGGGGCGCGTGGGGGTGCTGGTGCCAGCCGCTCTCGAAGACGCGTTGGGCGCCGCGCTCATCGCCGCGATTCCGGGCGCGGCCGTGGGGGAGCAGCCGGATCTGCGAGACCACGTCGTGCTGATGACCGTACGGCAGGCGAAGGGTTTGGAATTCGACAGCGTGCTGGTGGTGGAGCCCGCCGACATCCTCGCCGAGAGCCCGCGCGGTCTCAGTGATCTCTACGTCGCGGTGACCCGGGCGACCCGCCGGCTCGGCGTCCTGCACACGGCGGACCTGCCCAAGGTGCTGGGTGCCCTGACGTGAGACAGCCGAAAGGGGCCAGCGCAGGTGCGCTGGCCCCTTTCGTACGTACTTCAAGCCGACTCAGGCGGCGCCGCGGGCGTACGGGGTGTGGCCGTAGGTGTTGGTCAGGGACAGCCGCGACTGCATCGTGGTGTTGCCGGCGATGGCGGCGTAGTAGCCGGCGCGCCGACGGGCGGTGATGCCCTCCGGGTTCTCCGGCACCGGGGCCAGGTGCGGGTCGAGGTGGGTGTTCAGGCCGTCCTTGAGCAGCGACAGTGCCTCGGCGCGCAGCTGCGAGATGCGGCTCTCGGTGACGCCCAGGTCGGCGGCGATCTCCGCCATCGGGCGCTCCTTGAGGAAGTACTCGGAGATGACGTAGTGCAGGCGCTCCGGCAGCGAGTCGATCGCGTGGTGCAGGTAACCGATCTGCTCGCGGCGGATCAGCATGTCCTCCGGGCCGGGGGTGGGCTCGGTGACCAGGTCGTCGGCGCTGCTCGTGGTGAAGCCCTGCAGCGACAGGACGGTGGCGCGCTGCACGTCGTTGTCGGTCTGGTTCAGCTCGGTCGTGGTGGTGCCGAGCGCCTGCGCCAGCTCCTCCGCGGTGGGGGTACGGCCCAGCGTGGTGGTCAGGTTCTGCCGGGTGGCGTCGGTCGCGCGGGCCTTGGTGCGCACCGAGCGGGTCGCCCAGTCGAGCGAGCGCAGCTCGTCGAGGATCGCGCCGCGGATGCGGGTGGTGGCGAAGCGGTGGAACGGGATGCCCCGCGTCGGGTCCCAGCCGCGGGCCGCGGTGACCAGCGCGTGCAGGCCGGCGCTGGTGAGGTCGTCGCGGTGGATGTGGTTGGGGATGCGGGTGAGCATGTCGCGCACCAGGTGACCGACCAGCGGCATGTGCGTGCGGATGAGCTCTTCCTGCTCGCGGGCGGACAGGGCCGGCACGGTGGTCGCGGTGTCGGCAGCAATGTCGGCAACGGTCGTCATCATGGTGCTGGTCATGTCGTTTCCCCCGGTTGTTGTCGGTGGCCCGTGGCTGGTGGGCGGCACCGGCTGACAGGGAGAAACTTTGCGTGACCCAGGGTGGAGGAACTGGTCGCGTACAGTTGCCGACCGGTTGCTTCGTCACTTTCTCTCAAGCCGCGCTTGCGGCCACTTTCAGACGTCCCAGAGGAAGCGTGTGGGCGCGAAAGCCTCGGCGTAGCGCACCCGCGCCTGGGCGCCGTAGTGCCGGGCGGTGGCGGTGGGCAACTCGGGATCGCCTACGACGGCAAGCTTGCGCTCGAGGTGTGCGGTGATGTCGACGTACACGGTGGGGTCGAACTTCCCGGTGGTCTCGCCGGGATAGTGCAGAATTCGCCCGCTGTGCCGGGCTGCACAACTGGTGGCCGCCGCGGCAGCCCGCCGGTCGGCATCCGTGTCGTCCGCGGCGGGCACGTAGATGACGTCGGCGTCGACGCCGGTCAGCACGTTCTCGATAGCCGCCACTGCGGCGCCGTCCCAGGTGCCCGGCGGCAGGTTCCTGACACGCCGGTCGGTCCCGCGGACCCGGGTCCGACGGTCCGGCTTGCGGCGGCGCTCGGCCGCGTCCGGGCCCCACACCAGCAGACAGTCGAGGGCGCGGGCGGCAGCCTCGGCCCGGGCAGTCCGCGGATGCTCAGGTCCGGCACAGGACAGGACCAGCATGGTGACGGCGTCCCCGGCGGCCCGGTGCGCGGCGAGCGTGCCGCCGCAACCGAGCTCGAGGTCGCCCGGATGGGCGCCGACAGCCAGGACGCTGCGTGCCACGGGAGCCTCCTCGCCTCGCCCTGTGCTCGGCCGAGCCGAGCGGAACGCGCCGGGCCGGGGTCGGCGGCGCTGAGTGTCCATCGGCGGGCGCACCCCGCGGTTGAGGGTTGTGGCGCGGCTACGGCAGGCTGGTCACATGGACCTCAGCGACACCGGTACGACCGTCACTCTCATCGCCGGCGTGCTCATGCTGGCCGGCGTCCTCGGCGTACTGCTCCCGGTGCTGCCCGGCTTGGTGTTGTGCTGGGCCGCGGTGCTCCTGTGGGCGCTGCTGGGCGACGCGTCGGGCGGCCGCTGGATCGTGCTGATCCTCGCCACGGTGGTGGCGATCGGCGGTACGGCCGTGAAGTACCTTTGGCCGGGCAAGCGCCTCAAGAACACCGGCGTGCCGAACAGCTCGCTCCTGGCCGGTGGCGTGCTCGGCGTCGTGGGCTTCTTCGTCGTGCCGGTGGTGGGTCTGATCCTCGGCTTCGTCCTCGGCCTGTTCCTCGCCGAGCGGGCCCGGCTGGGACCGGGCCAGGCCTGGCCGTCGACCCGACAGGCGCTCGGCGCCGTGGGCCTGTCGATGGCGATCGAACTCGCCGCGGCACTCGGCATCGCCGTGATCTGGGTCTTCGGCCTCGTAGCGACCTGACCCTCCGGCAGCGAGCCGGCCGCTGGCGGCTGCGTTTACGGCAGCAGCCGGGTGCGGCGGATCCGCCGCCGGTGGCGCCGGGTCAGCAGCACTGCCACCGGCGCGGCGGCCAGGGTGACCGCCAGGGCCGCGGCGATCCCGGCGGGCAGCGTGGGCTCGGGGGCGGATCGGGCGACGGCCGGAGACGGCGGGGGAGTTGCCGGGGCCGGTGGCGCCGAGGCGGCGGCGGTGGCCGTACCGGTGGCGTCACTGCCGTCCGGGTCCACGAGCTTGCCCACTGAGGCGTCTCGCGGCAGGGAGAACCCCCAGTCCAACAAGGCGGCGCCTTGCTGCCAGCCGCGCAGGGGGCGGGATTCGGCACCGAGCAATGTCGCGACCAGCCGCCGACCGCCGCGCTCCGCCGCGCCCACGTAGCTGTGCCGGGCGAGTTGGGTGAAGCCGGTCTTGCCGCCGAGCACCCCCGGGTACGCGTAGATCAGGTCGTTCTCGTTCTGAATCTGGAAGCCACTGCGCTTCGGCTTCTTCTGCGCGGGGATCCGAGCCGACCGGGTCAGCGCGTACCGGCGGAACGCCGGGTCGGCGAAGCACACCCGAGCAATCAGCGCCAGGTCGTACGCGCTGGTGAATTGGCCGGGGCCGTCCAGTCCCGAGGCGGTGACCGCGTGCGTCTGGAAGGCGCCGAGCCGTTTCGCCTCGGCGTTCATGGCCGCGATGCCGGCCTTCAGCCCGCCCGCCCCACCGCCGAGGCGGGCCAGCGCGTTCGCCGCCTCGTTGCCGGAGTTGAGCAGCAGCCCGAGCCAGAGGGCGGAGACCGGGTACTTGCCGCCCTTGACGAGGCCCACGGCGGAGCTGCCCGGCTCTATGTCGAGGTCGCCCTGCGTGATGGTGGCCGTCCGACGCGGCTCGAGTTTGCCGATCATCGTGGCGGCGAGCAGCAGCTTCTGCACGCTGGCTGGGGTGCCGTACACGTGGGGTCCGCAGCCACCTAACACCTCGCCCGTGTCGAGGTCGGCGACCAGCCAGCTGGTTGCGGTCAGCGCTGGCGGCCGTCGAGTGCCGGCCGGGACCACCAGCCCGTCGGTCGCCATGGCATCGCCGCCGACCGCGCGTAACACCGGGTCGTTTTTCGGCGGGGTGGGCCGCGCGGGGCGGCCTGCGGGTGGCTGCACCTTCGGACGGGGGCACGGCACGACCGCTGGAGCGGATGCGGCTGCCGACGCCGCAGCGGGAAAGATTGGCGGGGCGAAAGAAGCGCCGCTGCCTAGGGTGAGCGCTGCCGCGACGGCCGCGGCGAGGCGACGGGCCCGGTCCATGCGATCGACCCTAACGAACGACTGGCCCGGCTCGGGCGAAGTCCGGTCCGTCCGTCCGGGGCCGGGCCGGCGATTGCGCGCAAATTGCGCGGCAGCAATTCGTCGGGGGCATGGCTCGATAATTGCCCGCCGTCGGCGATATTCTGTGAACTACGGCAGAACTGTTGCGCGCGGAGTCGATCGCGCGCCACACTGAGCGCGGTTCTCGCGAATTCTCTTCAGGAGTCGTTATGGCGCGGCAGGTAATCACCACCCTCATCGACGACATCGACGGAAAGCCAGCCGATCGGACAGTGGAGTTCAGCCTCGACGGCACGGCCTACACCATCGATCTGTCCGAGACCAATGCCGGCAAGCTTCGCAAGGCACTGGATCCGTTCATCACGGCCGGCACGCGAATCGGTCGGTCCGGAGCGGGTCGCGCGGTGGCACGGACAACGCCGGTGCGCACTGCCGGCAGTCGCGACGAAAATCGGCTGATCCGCGAGTGGGCGGCCGAGCACGGGCACCAGATCTCGGAACGCGGTCGTATCCCGCAGAGTGTCAGCAGCGCCTATCGGGCGGCGCACGGTCGCTGACCGCCGGCGGGGCCGTCCGCCGGAAATAGCGGTCCGCTGTCAAGGCATCGCAGATGGTGAATGCCGGGGCTCGTGCCCCGGCTTCGTGTTATCTGCGAATGCCGGACGACTCCCGCCCGCGCGGGCCCGGCGCACAGTTGACGACCGGAAAGGCCGGATCGGCCGGGGTCCTGCGCAGAAAGGCCAGGACTTCCGCGCGATTCGCTGCCGGTTCGGTGCTCAACATTCCCGCAGGCGCGGCAGCAGCTCCGCCACTTTTTCCAGCACCTTCTCGTCGCCGGCATACCAGCTCATCGCCCGCGGCCAGTGCGTCATCACGTCGGTGAATCCCAGCTCGGCCGCGCGGCCCACCGCATCCTCGAACGCTCCGACGCTGCTCAGCGAGTAAACCGGCGACGAGTCCAGATTGAGATAGCGGGCCACGGGCGCCCGACCGCTGCGCTCCAGAGCGGCGCCGAATCGGTCACTCGCCTCGCGAACGGACTGCCACCACGCTTGTTCGCTGTCCTGCGCCTGCGCGCCCGTCGTGACCCAGCCGTCGCCGTACTTCGCCGCCACCTTCAGGGCGCGTGGGCCGTTCGCGGCGACGATCAGCGGCGGCCGGGGCTGCTGGACCGGTCCCGGCAGGGTACGGGCGTCCACCGCACGGTAGTGCTCGCCCGCGTACGAGACGTGGTCCTCGGCGGTGAGGCGGCCGATCAACTCGACGAACTCGGTGAAGCGGTCCACCCGTTCGCGGGGCGTCAGCGGCGCCTGGCCCAGCACCTCGGCGTCGAAGCCGGTGCCGCCCGCACCCACACCCAGCAGCAGTCGGCCGTCCGAGACATCGTCGACGGCGAGCGCTTCACGGGCCAGGTGCACCGGGTGGCGGAAGTTCGGCGACGCGACGAACGTGCCCAGCTTGATCCGCTCGGTGACGGTGGCCGCGGCGGTGAGGGTCGCGATCGCGTCGAACCACGGACCGTCCACGAGATCCCGCCAGCCGAGGTGGTCGTACGTCCAGGCGTGGTCGAAGCCGAATTCCTCGGCCTGCCGCCAGCGGTGCCGTGCCGAGGCCCACCGCTGTTCCGGGAGGATCACGATGCCGATGCGCATCGGGGGACCGTACCGCAGCGGGTGATCAAGCCGTCCGCAAGCCGTCGCTGTCGCCGTCCGAGGCGGTCGTCGTCGCGGCGTCGTCGAAGGCGGCGAGTGCCCGCACGAGTTCGGCGCGGCGGGCCGGACTCATCCGTTCGAGGACCTCGGCGAGCGCCAGCCGGCGACGTTCCCGCAGCTCTTCGAGCAGCCGGTGGGCGGCCGGCGTGGGCAGCAGCCGGACCTCGCGACGGTCTCTGGGGTCCGGCACCCGGCGCAGCAGGCCGGTCGCCTCGAGCCGGTCGCAGAGCCGGCTGGCCGACGACGGCACCACATCCAGCGCCTCGGCCAGGCGGTTCATGTTGGTGTGCGCGTTGCGCGAGATGATCGTCAGGACGCGCAGCTGCGCGGGTGGGACTGCCGGCGATTGAGCCAGCCGGGCGCTTTCGAAAACGCCCAGCAACGACTCGACCGTCGACTCCACCGCCGCAGCCACGTCCGTCAGGCGTTCCATACCGGTCCCCTGTGCGCAGGTACTGGTGTGTGCAGCCCCACCGTACGGGGTCATCGCCGCCAGTCGAGGCAGACGGTGACCGCGTCGTCTTCGGGCTCCACCCCTCCGTGGTATTCGCGGAGGTTGCGCATCACGGTACCCACTGCCTCGGTGGCCGGCTGCAACCGCGTCCGGCGCAACGCGGTCAGCAGGGCGGATTCACCGTACGGGGACCGTCCGGCGGGCGTCGCGGCGTGCACTCCGTCGCTGACGACCAGCAGTCGGTCGGCCGGTTCGAGGGTGAAGCGCTGGATTTCGTAGCGGGTCTCGCCGAACATGCCGAGGGGGAGTTGCTGCTCGAGGGTGACGGGCTGGATTTCCCGGTCCCGGGCGATCACGGCCCGCGGCGAACCGGCGTCGACCGCTTCGACTCGACCGCCGACCAGGTCGATCTGCAACAGCAGGGTGGCAGCGTGCCCGGCACCACCGAAGCGTGCGTAGACGGCGTCGGAGGCGAGTTCGGCCTGCTCGACGATGTTGGCGCCGGCCCGGCGGGCGTTGCGCATCGCGTTGACCGCGACCGTGGTGAGCAGCGCCGCTTCGAGACCGTCGCCGTGCCCGTTGAGCACCGTCACGGTGAGCCGGTCGCCGGCCAGCGACCAGTCGTAGTGGTCGCCGAAGACCGCGTACGCCGGCTGGAGCTGGCCGGCGACCAGGAACCGGTCGTCGCCGAGCGAACGGCCGGGCAGCAGTTCCCATTGCAGTTCGGCGGCCATGGTGAGGCGCTCGCGGCGCTGCGCGCGCCGGTAGCGGTCGGTCGCCACGTCGGCAGCTCGCAGGGCGACGGCCAGTTCGTCGGCGACCCCCGAGAGTTCCTCGGTGAGGCTGGTTCCCGCGGGCAGGGGCGTCTCGACGACGAGGACGCCGAGCCGTTCGCCCCAGGCGCTCAGCGGCAGGTAGGCCCGGTTGGTGTCGGCTGCGATGTCGATCACCGGCCGCTGGCTGCCGAAGCACCGCTGGGCGAGGACGCCTCCAGTGGGGCCGTCCAGGTCGAGCACGGGCTTCAGAGCGGTGAGGTTCAGGTCGCCGAGGAGGACCTCCACCCGGCCGGCGGAGTACTGCCGCCGGAGATGCTCGGCCGCGACCTCGGGCAGCCGGTCCGGTGGTGCCGCTCGCAGCAACGCACCCAGGGGCGTCGGACGGTCGGACAAGGGACCCCACTTCCGTACGGGACGACGGCAATATTTGCTGTAGAGCAAGAATAATAGGGAACGCGTGCAGCCGTCCCGCGCGGGGCCGCGCGGCTGGGGTGGAACAGGTGGGAGCGGTTGTCTCAGCGCGCGGTGGCGAACGACTTCTCGAAGTGGATGAGGCTGCCGCTGCGGGGGGTGGACTGCATCCGGACGTTCTCGCTCAGCGCTTGGATGAGGAACAGGCCGCGGCCCCGGTCGCTGTCCGGCTCGGGCGCGTCGACCCCGCCCGCGACGAATCCGGTGCCGTTGTCGGCGACGTCGATCGCACAGCGATCCTCGGCGACGTCGAGGGTGACTTCGATGCTGTCCGCTCCCGCGGCATGGTTGACCACGTTGGCGCAGGCCTCGGTCAGCGCGATCTCCAGGTCCTGGCCGGCTTCGGAGTCCACCTGGAGCACCGACAGCGCACAGCGCAGCAGCTTTCGGACCGCCGGGACACTGCCGACCTCGCGGGGCAGGTTGAGGTGCACCGAAATACGCATACGATCCTTCTCCTCCCGCGTGCATCGCGTCCGACTCCCTGTGTTCCCGGTCAGCTGCCGGGCTAACCACACCTGGTGTGCGACGGCGATAGGGTCGGTGCATGATTCGGTTCGGCTACAAGGCATCGGCGGAACAGTTCGCCCCGCGGGAACTGCTGGGCTACGGCATCGAGGCGGAGCGGCAGGGCTTCGACTCGGTGTTCGTCAGTGATCACCTGCAGCCGTGGCGGCACGACGGCGGGCACGCTCCGGCCGCGTTGCCCTGGCTCGGCGCGTTGGCAACCAGCACCGAGCGGGTCCTGCTCGGCACGAGCGTCCTGACCCCGACGTTTCGCTATCACCCGGCCGTCATCGCTCAGGCGTTCGCCACGCTCGGCTGCCTCGCCCCCGGGCGGGTCATCCTCGGCGTGGGGTCCGGCGAGTCGCTCAACGAGGTGCCGCTCGGCCTGACCTGGCCCGAGGGCAAGGAGCGATTCGCCCGGCTCAAGGAGGCGGTCGCGCTCATCCGCAAGCTCTGGACCGAGGACCGGGTGACGTTCGAGGGAACGTACTACCGCACCGAGCTGGCCACCATCTACGACAAGCCGGAGCAGCCGGTGCCGATCTACATCGGTGCCTCCGGCCCGGCCGCCACCCGGCTGGCCGGCCGCGTCGCCGACGGCTTCATCACCACGAGCGGCAAGGGCCACGCGCTCTACACCGACACGTTGCTGCCAGCCGTACGCGAGGGTGCGGAGAAGGCGGGTCGCCCGCTCACCGACCTCGACCTGATGATCGAGGTCAAAGTCTCATTCGACCCGGACCTGGAGAAGGCCCGCAACGACACGCACTACTGGGGTGCGCTCGCCCTGTCGCCTGAGGAGAAGACCGGCGTCGAGGACCCGATCGAGATGCAACGTCGGGCGGATGCGCTGTCGGTGGACCGTACGGTGACGCGCTGGATCGTGTCTTCCGATCCGGCCGAGCACGCCGCGAAGGTCGCCGAGTACCTGGATATGGGTTTCCAGCATCTGGTGTTCCACGCGCCCGGCCCGGACCAGGACCGCTTCCTCAAGATCTACGGCGAGCAGGTGCTTCCGCGCCTGCGCAACCGCTAGACCTCGTCGCGCCGCTCGCCGCGGATCACCCGGGAATCGCGGCGGGTGCGGGGCGGCGGCGGCACGGAATGCCGCGCCGCCCGCCGGCCCTGTTCCGGCACGGCCACGGCGGGCGGCCGGGCAGCCGGGCGAGTCCGGCGGCGGCGGGCATACTCGATCGCCACCGTGCGCAGCACCAGCAGGGCACCGGGGAACAGGCGCCGCTGCCGGTCGCCGTGGATACGCGGGTAGCCGACCGTGGCGACTTCGACCACCTTCAACCCGCGGGTCGCCATCCGTACGGTGATCAGGGTTTCGATCTCGGGACCGTCGCCCCAGGCCCGGCGGCCGCGCTTGAGCCCGGGCACTTCCGGCCCCGGCAGGTCGAGCACGGGCAGTAACTCTCGCCAGTACGCGTTGTAGCTGCAGGTGAGGTCGGTGAACCGGGTGCCGAACATCAGGTTGGCGAGCCGGCTCACCATCGCGTGCCCGAGGCGCTCAGCCGCGCGGGCATCCCGGTGCTCGCCGCCATGGCGGAAACGGGAGCCGTGTGCGGCCTCGGCTCCGGAGAGCAGGGCATCGACGAACCGCAGGATCTCGCCCGGGTCGGCCGAGCCGTCGGCGTTGACGGTCACCACAATGTCGCCGGTGGCAGCGGCAAAACCGCAGGCCAGAGCGTTGCCTTTGCCCGAGCGGGTCTGCCGCACGACGATCACGTCGGGGCGCACTTCACGGGCCACGGCAACGGTGTCGTCGTCGGACCGGCCGTCCACGACGACGACCTCGTCGACGGGCGGCAGGTTCTCGAGCACGAGCGGCAGGTTGTCCTCTTCGTTGAGGGCGGGGATCACGACGGTCACACGCGGTGACGGTGCGCCGGTGGGCGGCGTCGGGCGTCGCGACGAGGGAGGCATGGGGGCTCCTCGGCGGCGGTGGGCAGGGGTCTCTGGGACGGATCACAACTTACCAACTGACTACGGTGCGTCAACCGGTCGCGGATCTCGGTATGGTGCTCAATGTCGGCCGGCGGAGGGAAGCGTTCGTGACATCGATCGAGGCGGTGGTCTTCGACCTGGACGGCGTCATCATCGACACCGAAGAGGTCTGGGAGGACGTACGCCGCGGCTACGTCGCCGAGCACGGGCGCCAGTTCCTCCCGGACAGTCAGACCCGGATGATGGGCATGAGCACCGGTGAGTGGTCACGGCACCTGAGCGACGACGTCGGTGTGCCCCGCAGCGCCGAGCAGGTGGCCGCCGACGTGCTGGGCCGGATGGCCGCGCGTTACCGCGACGCGCTGCCGCTGATCCCCGGCTCGGTGGACACCGTCCGGCGGCTCGCGGCGCATTTCCCGCTCGCGTTAGCCAGTTCGTCGGCCCGCATCCTCATCGACCAGGTGTTGGACACCGCGGGGTTGACGGACGCTTTCCGGGTCACGCTCTCCACCGAAGAGGTCGCCCGCGGCAAGCCGGCGCCGGACGTCTATCTGGCCGCCGCCGAACGTCTCGGCCTCGACCCGCGCGCCTGCGCCGCGGTCGAGGACTCCAGCAACGGACTGCGCGCCGCGGGTGCCGCCGGCCTCGCCGTCGTGGCGGTGCCGCACGGCGTCTACCCACCCGCCGCCGACGCGCTCGCCCTGGCCGCGCTGGTCGTGCACGACCTGGGCGAGCTGACCGTCGACGCGGTGCGCAAACTGCGCTGACCCGCTAGAGCAAGGTGCGCAAACTGCGCTGACCCGCTAGAGCACACTGCGCCGACCCGTCAGGGCAGCCGAAGTCCGCGGGGCGCCTGTCCGGTCAAGCCGTTCGTGGTCCGTGGCGCGGCCGTCGACGGACGCAGCACCGTCGACCCGACCATCGGCAACACCAGAGAGCTTTTCGCCAGGTCGACGGTCACGGTCGCCCCGGTGTCCGGCGCTTCGGTGAATTCCGGATCGCTCTGGGTCAGCACCAGGCCGAGGGTGTGCCCAGCCGCCAGCGTCGCGTCGTACGCCGCGATCGGCACGGTGATCGTGTACCACCGGCCCGGCACCAGCGGGGTCGTACGGCGCAGCGTCACGTGGTGGGCGGCGTCCTGCCAGCCGCGGGTGAGCACGGCGTGGTCGGTGGTCACCACCCGCTCCGCCACGTCGAAGTAACAGGCGTCGTCCGCCGCGGTCGACTCACCCCAGCAGGATTCGGTGGTCAAGGTTCGGACGCCTTCGCCGACGTCGTACTGCACCCGCGACGCGGGGCCGTAGTCCACCAGCTTGGCGGTGAGTTGGGTGGTGGGCCGGTCGACGCGGACCCGGAGCTGCACCGACGGCGTACCCGAGATGCGCAGCGGTGTGGTCAGCGGTCCGTAGCGCACGGCCACCCGCCCGGCGACCACCGTCCCCGGATTCGCCACGGCCGCTTCCTCGGACAACGACTCGTCGGTGTAGGAAACCAGGCCGGTGCCCAGGGGTGTCCTGATCGCGCGGGAGCCGGGCAGCGGCCAGTCCTTGGCGTCGGTGTAGACCCCGGGAGCGGTCTCGACCGAGGCGCGTGGCTCACGCTCGATGCCGTTGTCCAGACCGTAGAGGAAGTGGTCGAACCACCGGTGCAGGGTTTCCACCCACGGCCCGCGGCGCAGGTCGAACGGGTCGACGTGGCCGGTCTGGTGCAGCCAGATCTTGCGGGTCACGCCGGCGGCGGCCAGGTCGTCCCACCACCGTGCGAACTGGCCGGTGGCGACGTTCAGGTCGTTGACGCCGTGCACGACGAAGACGCTGGCATGCACGCGTCCCGCCGCGGGCCGGTAGTCGCGGGCCTGCCAGAACGCGTTGTAGTCGCCGGTGCTCTCGGCGCTGTCGGTGGACAGCGACTTGGTCACCGCCTCGCACGCGGCGAGCCGGTCACTCACGACGTTCTGCAGGTACGACGGGTAGTTGCGGCCGCGCAGGGAGCCGTTGACGCGCATGTAGTCGTACCAGCTGGAGATGGCGGAGATCGGCACGATGGTCTCCAGCCCCTCGACACCGGTGGCGGCTACGCCGTTGGCGACCGACCCGTCCCAGGACTTGCCGATCATGCCGACCCGGCCGGTGCTCCATGCCGTCGCCGACACCGGCGTCCCGTCCGCGGTGAAGGCGGGCACCCGCCCGTTGAGCCAGTCCACCACCGCCTTCGCGCCTGCCACCTCGTACGGCCCGCCGACGTCCGCACAGCCGGTGGAACGGTTCGTGCCGGTCAGGTCGACGCCTGCCCACGCGTACCCGCGGGGAACGAAGTAGTTGTCGTAGAAGAGCGGCGCCTTGGCGATCACGCCGTTGGCGTCGTATTCCTTGAGCTCGCTCTCGTTGCCGCGACCGCAGCACGCGTAGTAGGGCGAGCCGTCCATGATGATCGGCACTCGCACGCCGGGCGCGGTGCGGGGCCGGACGAGGTCGACTGCTACCCGGTCCCGGGTGCCGTCTTCGTCGGCGTCGTTCGGCGTCTGCACCCAGACGCTTTCCCGGATGGCATCGGCGTAGTCGTAGACGGGCGCGGTCGGGGGCGGGGTGCTGGGCGCGGCGCGCGCCGGCATCGGGGTCGCCAGCAGCACGAGAGCGGCGGCGAGGAGAGCTTTCAACATAGATAGCATTCGATCGCATGGCGACGCCCGCGGGGAAGGTGTGAAAAAGATTCGGCTCGGGTACGTCGCGTCCGACTCGCACGGGAGGTGCCCATGGGCGTGTTCGCGGCGGACGGCCCCGGACTCAGGCTCGATCTCGACGTCTTCGACTACCTCATCCTCGTCATCTACTTCGCCACGGTGCTCGGCGTCGGGTTCGCGGCCCGCCGGGCGATCCGTACCAGTGCCGATTTCTTCCTCTCTGGACGGTCGATGCCGGCCTGGGTCACCGGCCTGGCGTTCGTCTCGGCCAACCTCGGGGCGCTGGAGATCATCGGCATGGCCGCCAACGGCGCCCAGTACGGCCTGATGACCCTGCACTACTACTGGATCGGCGCCGTCCCGGCGATGGTCTTCCTCGGCATCGTGATGATGCCGTTCTACTACGGCTCGAAGGTCCGCAGCGTCCCGGAATTCCTGCGGCTGCGCTTCAACCGCCCGACCCACCTGCTCAACGCGGTCATCTTCGCCATCGCCCAGGTCCTCATCGCGGGCGTCAACCTGTACGCCCTCGCGCTGATCCTCGACGCGCTCCTCGGCTGGCCGCTCTGGGCGTCGATCGTCGTCGGCGCGGCGATCGTGCTGACCTACATCACCATCGGCGGGCTGTCGTCGGCCATCTACAACGAGGTGCTGCAGTTCTTCGTGATCATCGCGGGCCTGCTGCCGCTCACCATCGTCGGCCTGGTCAAGGTCGGCGGGATCGACGGCCTGTTCGCCGCCGTCCGGGACAGCAAGCTCGGCGATGCCGCCCTGCACACCTGGCAGGGCACGGGCGGGTCGGACAATCCGCTGGGCGCCGGCTGGATCGGCATCGTCTTCGGCCTCGGCTTCGTGCTCTCCTTCGGCTACTGGACGACGAACTTCGCCGAGGTGCAGCGGGCGCTCTCGGCGAAGGACATGAGCGCGGCCCGGCGTACGCCGATCATCGGGGCCTTCCCGAAGCTGTTCATCCCGATCATCACCGTGATTCCCGGCCTGATCGCCATCGTGACCGTCAAGGGCCTAGGCGCGTCGTCGGGTGACCTGACCTACAACAATTCGATCCCGCTGCTGATGCGCGACCTGCTGCCCAACGGCGTGCTCGGCGTCGCGGTGACCGGCCTGGTCGCCTCGTTCATGGCGGGCATGGCGGCCAACGTCAGCGGCTTCAACACGGTCTTCACCTACGACCTGTGGCAGGCCTACGTCCGCAAGGACCGGTCGGATGACTACTACCTGCGGGTCGGCCGGATCGCGACGATCGCGGGCATCATCATCAGCATCGGTACGGCGTTCATCGCCGCCGGCTACGACAACATCATGAACTACATCCAGGCGCTGTTCTCGCTGATCAACGCCCCGCTCTTCGCCACGTTCATCGTCGGCATGTTCTGGAAGCGGATGTCCGCCTGGGCCGGCTTCTGGTCCCTGCTGCTCGGCACCCTCGCCTCACTGACGCTCTACCTACTGCACCTGACCGACCTGGTCGCGTTCAACTCCGACCTCGAGGAGAGCTTCTGGGGCGCCGGCTTGGCCTTCGTCACCGCCGTCGTCGTGGCCGTCGCCGTGACCCTGGTCACTCCGCCCAAGGCGGAGAACGACCTGCGGGGTCTGGTCTACGGCCTGGCGGGCGACGCCACCTCCGGCACGGCGGTGCTCGCCGCCGACCGGGTGTGGTGGCGCAACCCGGCGCTGCTCGGTGGTATCGCCGTCGTCCTGGCCTTCGTGCTCTACATCCCGGTCTGGTGAAGGAGGACCCCCTGATGAGCGACGACCTCAAGAAGCGCTCCGCCGCGGCCCGCTTGTTCGACGTCCGCCGGGTGATCGGCGGCCTCTTTGTCGTGTACGGCCTCATCGTCGCCCTGCTCGGCCTCTTCGAGTCCGGCGCCGACCTCGACAAGGCGGCCGGGGT
The DNA here is from genome assembly GCF_044452725.1 of Actinoplanes sp. NPDC051859. NCBI lineage: Bacteria > Bacillati > Actinomycetota > Actinomycetes > Micromonosporales > Micromonosporaceae > Actinoplanes > Actinoplanes sp. NPDC051859. The sequence goes on from NZ_JBITBX010000001.1 coordinate 829,129, forward strand.
GCGGATCAACCTCTGGATGGGGCTGGCGATGCTGGCGCTGGGCGCACTCTTCCTGCTCTGGCAGTGGTGGCGCCCGGCCGAAACACCAACCGAAGCCCCGGCGGAGACTGAACGGCAACCGGGCCCGCCCGATTGATGGAGAAGCCGGTGCGGGTCGGGTGCAGGTGGGTTGCGCCCCAGCCATACCTTCCAAGACCGGCACACGCCTTCCGATACTCAGGGCATGGAACCCGTCGCCTCAGTTAGCCTCGCCAGCGGCGCGTCGCAACGCCCCGTTGGCTGGCAGATGCAGCTTCGTGTTGACTACGTCGTCAACAAGGTCATGCAGACGCATCGCGGTCTGTCCGAGGATGCCGTTGCCCAGGCCATCAACGATCAGCTCCGGACGGTCGGCGTCGTGCCGAACGGCCGGCAGATCGCCCAGTATGCAATGGCAATCAGTCAGTTGCCCCTACTCCCGCCCAACAACCACACCTGAAGGTCCGCCCGGTTCCCCGCCCCTGAATGATCAGCGGGCGGGGAATCGCAACACCCGGTCGTCGCCGTCGCGCACGTCGCCCCGTCCATCGGTGTTCGACGTGGTGACCCACAACGCGCCGTCCGGTGCCACCGCCACCGTGCGCAGCCGCCCGTACTTCTCGGTCAGCTCGGCCTTCGGCTTGCCCCCGCCCAGCGGTACGGTCCACAGCCGTTCCCCCCGCAGCCCCGCGACGTACGCGGTGTTTCCGGCGATCGCCACTCCCGATGGCGACGCCTCCTCGGTCGTCCAGGTCGCTACCGGGTTGACGAACCTGTCGTCGTTCGCGGTGCCCTCGACCTCGGGCCAGCCGTAGTTACGGCCGGGCTCGATCTTGTTGAGCTCGTCGAAGCGGTTCTGACCGAACTCGGCGGCGTACATCGTCTTGTCTGCGGTCCAGGCCAGCCCCTGCACGTTGCGGTGGCCCAGGCTCCAGACCGGCGAGCCCGCCTTCGGGTTGCCCGGTGCTGGCTTGCCCTCCGGGGTCAACCGCAGGATCTTGCCGTTCGCATCGTCCGGGTTCTGCGAGGTGGGTCGGTCGCTGGCGTCCCCGGTGCCGACGTAGAGCATCTTGTCCGGGCCGAACGCGATCCGGCCGCCGTTGTGGATGCCCGCCTTGTCGATGCCGTCGAAGACCGCCGTCGGGGCGGCGGAGCTGCCGAGCGTGAACCGGACGATCCGGTTGTCGGTGGCCGCGGTGAAGTACGCGTACACCAGCTTGGTCTTGGCGTAGTCCTCCGCGACCGCGAGGCCGAGCAGGCCGCCCTCGCCGCCGGCCGCGACGCCGGGGACTTTGTACACCTCGCGTGGTTCGCCCCCGCCTGCCGGGATGCGCATGATTCGGGCGGTGTCGCGCTCGGCGACCAGCGCATCGCCGCCCGGCAGGAAGGCGAGTCCCCACGGCGTGTCGAGGCCGGTTGCCATCGTCTCGGGCCGGGACAGGTCCGGCGTGCCGCGGCTCGCGGAGGGCGCGGGCGACGTGCCTCCAGCGGTGGTGGGAGCCGTCGCGGACGGCCCTGTGGTGGGCGACGCGCCGGGAGATTCACCTTCGTCTCCGGAGCAGGCTGTAAGCAAGACGACACTGGCCGTTGCAACGGCAATTCCCCAGCGTGCGGCGGAAGTCATCCCTTTACGGTGCCCGTGCGGCCTGAGAGAAAACTGAGAATTCACCCTTGCCAATGCTTGACAGTGCCCTGGCCTGCGGAGAAGGTCCACTCACGACCTTCCCAACCTGGAGGCCAACAGATGACATCAGCCCGCTGGGCGACCGCCTGCGCGCTCTCCCTGGTGACCGCGACCGCCGCGGCTCTGCCCGGGACCACGCCGGCCGCCGCGGCTCCCGCCGACGAACCCTTGCAGGTGTACGTCGGCACGCTCGACGGCACGCAGCTCGAACAGCTGCGCGCCGTGGGCATAGACCATGACGAGAGTGCAGTCACCGCCGCCGCCAACGGCAAAGTGGCCGTCGAAACCATCCTCGGCAAGGAGCAGGCCGAACGGCTCGTCGCCGCCGGCGTACCGCTCGCTGCCAAACGACTCACTGCGAAGATGCAGGCCCGGGCGAAGGCGGCCACCGTCTTCCGGCCGTACTCCGGGCCGGGCGGTCTGCGCGACGAGCTGACCGCCACGGCCGCGCGCTACCCGCGGCTCGCCAAGCTCGTGACGATCGGCAAGACCACCAAGGGCGTACCCATCCAGGCCGTCAAGGTGACCCGCGACGCGCGGACCGAGCGCGACGGACGCCGCCCGGCCGTGCTCTATCTGGGCGCCCAGCACGCTCGCGAGTGGATCACGCCGGAGATGAACCGACGGTTGCTGAACCACGTCCTGGACCAGTACACCAAGGACGCGACGATCAAGAAGGTGCTCGACACCACCGAGCTGTGGTTCGTGCCGGTCGCCAACCCGGACGGCTACGACTTCACCTTCACCGAGGGCAACCGGCTGTGGCGCAAGAACCTGCGCGACAACAACGGCGACGGCAAGATCACCCCGGGCGACGGTGTCGACCTCAACCGCAACTTCGCCGAGAAGTGGGGCTACGACAACGAGGGTTCGTCGCCCGACCCGGCCAGCGAGACCTACCGCGGCCCGAGCGCCGGTTCCGAGCCCGAGACCAAGGCGCTCGACGGCCTGGTCAACCGGATCGGCCCGGAGTTCCTGATCAACTACCACTCGGCCGCCGAGCTGCTGCTCTACGGCATCGGCTGGCAGGTCAGCACGCCCAGCCCCGACGACCAGATCGCCATCGCGATGGTCGGTGACGACGCCCACCCGGCCGTGCCCGGTTACGACCCGGACATCTCCGCCGAGCTCTACACCACCAACGGCGACACCGACTATCACGCCCAGGTACGCAGCGGCGCGATCGGCTTCACCCCGGAGATGAGCACCTGCGCGACCATCTCCGACCTCTACCCGGACGACCAGTGGAAGGCCGAAGACTGCCAGAGCGGTTTCAACTTCCCGGACGACGAGAAGCTGATCCAGGACGAGTTCCTGAAGAACCTGCCGTTCGCGCTGTCGGTCGCCCAGTCCGCCAAGGACCCGGCCAACCCGGTGTCGGTCGTCGGCCGCAGCACCACCGACCTGGCCGTCGACGCATTCGGCACCTCGTACGGCACCTCCCAGCAGGTCGCCGTCACGGCCCGCCGCGGCCTGCGTGCCGTGACGCTGCACTACTCGGTGAACGGCGGCCGCGAACGCACCGCCAGCACCGCCGAGTGGAAGGGCGGCGAGCGTTACGGCGACGCCCTCGACGACTACTTCGCGGAGCGCCGGGGCACCGTGCCGCGCGCCCGCTCCGGTGACAAGGTCAAGGTGTGGTTCACCGCCCGCAAGGGTGGCGCCACGGTCAAGTCCACGGACTTCACCTACACCGTCGCCGACAAGATCGGCGGCCAGGTGCTGGTGCTCGCCGCCGAGGACGTCACCGGCATCTCGCCCGCGAACACCGACGGCGCCACCAGCGCCCGATACGCGGACGAGCACGTCGCCGCGCTGCAGAAGGCCGGCTTCACGGCCGACGTCTACGACATGGACACCAACGGTCGGGCCGCGCCGCATCCGCTCGGTGTGCTGTCGCACTACAAGGCCGTCGTCTGGGAGACCGGCGACGACGTTATTCCGCGCGCGGCGGGGCAGCCGGCCGGCACGGTGGCCCGGTCGGCGCTGGAGACCGAACTGGCCGTCCGTGACTACCTGAACGAGGGCGGCAAGCTGCTGTTCTCGGGCCAGAACGCGGGTTACGCGCAAGGCACCGACGGCTCGTACCGCTACCTGCCAGACGGACCGGGGGAGTGCACCGACACCGCCAACCCGGCCTGCCTGCAGATCTTCAACGACTTCCAGCAGTACTGGCTGGGGGCGTACTCCTACGTCGACGGCGGCGGCACCGGCGCGGACGACGTCAACCTGCCGGTCACCGGCACCACGGGCGCCTTCCAGGGCTACACGGCCACGCCCGGCACCGGTCACACCGCGGCGTTCCTGTCCACGTCCAGCTTCCTGGACCCGAAGAAGTTCCCGCAGTTCGCGTCCTCAGCCGCCCCGCTCGACTGGAAGCTGCCCGGCGCCGCCCCGTACGAGCCGTACGACGGTGACTGGTACCTGTGGAGTGGGCAGTCGGACAGCTCGTACAAGCGGCTCACCAAGACCGTCGACCTGACCGCCGCGACCGCCGCCCGGCTGAAGTTCCGCACCTCGTTCGACATCGAGAACGAGTGGGACTTCATGTTCGTCGAGGCACACGAGGTGGGCACCGACACCTGGACGACGCTGCCGGACACCGGCGGGCTGACCACCACCGCGACCGGCGAAAGCTGCCAGTCCAACGTCGCCAGCCGTCTGCACCCGTTCCTCGCTCACTACCAGGGGCCGGCCCCCGAGTGCGCGCCGACCGGCACCACCGGCACCTGGAACGCCGCCACCGGTTCCAGCGGCGGCTGGAAGGAGTTCGACGCCGACCTGTCCGCGTACGCGGGCAAGAAGGTGGAGCTCTCCATCAGCTACATGTCCGACTGGAGCACCCAGGGTCTCGGCGTCTTCCTGGACGACGTCCGGGTCGAGACCGGGGGCAGCACCGACCGCACGTCCTTCGAGGCCGACCTTGGCGGCTGGACGGTGGCCGGCCCGCCACCCGGCTCCGGCGTCAACAGCGCGGACTGGACACGCAGCCAGCTCGCCTTCGACTCCGGCGCCGCGGTGACCACCACCGACAGCGTGTTCCTCGGCTTCGGCCTGGAAACCCTGTCGTCCGCCGACCGTGACGACCTGGTCAAGCGGGCGATGAAACACCTCAAGGTTCAGCCCTTCCGGGGTTAATCTCCCCTTTCGGTCGCTCGCGCCGCGCGCATCCTCTAGACAGGAGGCGCGCGGCGCGCTGCCGTGTAGGGCGGAGAGACATCGCGGTGCGTGCAACCCCCCGGCCGATCCTGGCCGCGTTCCTGGCTGTCCTCACCGCGGCGCTGACCGTGGCGAACCCCGCGCACGCCGACGCCCGGGCCCGCGCGCTGACCTGGAAACCCTGCATCGAGGACAAGACCGCCCAGTGCACGACCCTGCGGGTGCCGGCCGACCGCGCCGACCCGTACGGCCCGTCGCTGACCGTGGCCGTCGCCCGCCGCCTCGCCACCGACCCGAAGCGCCGGATCGGCACGCTGATGGTCAACCCCGGCGGCCCCGGCGGCTCCGGCGTCGACTTCGCCCTCGACAGCCCCTGGTTCTTCAGCGACGAGGTCCGCGAACGCTTCGACATCGTCGGCTTCGACCCGCGCGGCGTGGCCCGCAGCAGCCCGGTGAAATGCTCGACGACGCTGCTGGCTGCCGGACCGCCGGCGATGGTGGACAGCGCCGTCCGCTACAACCAGACCGTCGCCTACAACCGCAAGCTCGCCGCCGACTGTGCCCGCCGCTCCGGCGCCGTCTTCGGCAAGGCCGACACCCTGAGCGTCGTCGGCGACATGGAGGCCCTCCGGATCGCGCTCGGCGAGCGGACGATCAGCTTCTACGGCGCTTCGTACGGCACGCTGCTGGGCGCCCAGTACGCCGAACGCTATCCCGCCCGGGTCCGCGCCCTGGTCCTGGACAGCGTCATGGACCACAGCAACGACCTGGGCGGCTTCCTCGACTCCGAAACCAGGGCCGCGCAGGACTCGTTCAACGAGTTCGTCGCCTGGTGCGGCCGCAGCAAAGCCTGCGCCCTGCACGGCAGCAACGTCCGCACCGTCTGGGCCAAACTGATGGACCGCGCCCGCAAAGGCACCCTGCACGACCCGTACGACCCGTCCTACCGGATGAGCGTCTACGACCTGCTCGGCGTGGCGTTCGGCTCCTTCTACGATCCGCAGTGGCACGCGCTCGCCCACTACCTCAAGGAAGCATCCGGTCCGGTCGGCCGCCGCGCGATCGAGCCCGTCACCGAGGCGGAGCACAGCTTCCCCGCCGTCTTCTGCGACGACTGGTCGATGCGCGTTCGCGGCTGGACCGACCTGCGCGGCCGGCTCGCCACCCTGGCCCGCACCAACCCGCAGATGCCGGTGTCGCCGCTCGCCATGCTCTCGGTGGGCGGCTGCCTGGGCTGGCAGCTGTCCGTCGACAACGCCCAGCGCCCGCTGCCCCCGGCCCAGACCGGACCGGTGCTGCTCATCAACGCCCGACACGACCCGGCCACCCCGTACGCGTGGGCGCAGACGGTCGCCCGCCAGCTCGGCCCGAAAGCGACGCTGGTGACGTACGAGGGCTGGGGGCACACCGTCTACGGCCGTACGCCCTGCGCGACGAACCTGGTCGACCGCTACCTGCTGACGGTCAAGCCGCCCGCCGCGAACAGCTCCTGTCCCGGCGTCGAGCCCAAACCGGCCGGAGTGGGTAAGCGCCCCCGTAGCGTCTGGTAATCGGCGTGTCCCGGGTTGTGCCCGCCCGCCGGTGCCGGTAGGCAGAGAGGGTTCGTCCACTCTCACCATTGCTGCCGGAGGCACGATGCGGTTCAGTCTCGCGCTCGCCACCACCGCCACACTCGCTCTGACCAGCGTTCCGTTCGTTCCCGCCGGGGCAGCCGCCCACACCCGCGGCCACGACCCGGCACCCCACACCGCCACCGGCTTCGGCGGCGCGGTGTCCACCGTCGACCCCACGGCCACCGCGGTCGGCCTGAACGTGCTGCGTCGCGGCGGCAACGCGGTCGACGCCGCCATCGCCGCAGCCGCCACCCTCGGCGTCACCGAGCCGTTCTCCGCGGGCATCGGCGGCGGCGGCTTCTTCGTCCACTACGACGCGAAGAGCGGCAAGGTCAGCACGATCGACGGCCGCGAGTCCGGCCCGGCCACCATGACCGAGGACATCTTCATCGACCCGGCGGACGGTAAGCCGTACGACTTCGCCGAGGCCCGGGTCAGCGGCCTCTCGGTCGGCACCCCCGGCACCCTCGCTACCTGGGAAGCCGCCGCCGCCAAGTGGGGGACCAGGTCGCTGGGCAGCCTGCTGCGCCCGGCCGCCGACGTCGCCGACCAGGGCTTCGCGGTCGACCCCACCTTCCGCCAGCAGGTCGCCGACAACGCCGCCGCTTTCGGCCAGTTCGACTCCACCCGCGAGCTCTACCTCCCCGGCGGCGCCCCGCCCGCGGTCGGCACCACCTTGCGCAACCCCGACCTCGCGGACACCTACCGACTGATCGCCAAGCGCGGCACCGGCGTTTTCTACCGCGGCCCGATCGCCGCGGACATCGTCGACACCGTCCAGCACCCGCCCGTCGCCGACGACCCCACCGGTTGGGCGTACCCGATCCGCCCCGGCGACCTGCAGCTCGCCGACCTCGCCAACTACCAGGTCCGCCACCCGGCCCCGACCACCTCGCACTACCGCGGCCTCACCGTCCACGGCATGTCCCTGCCCTCCAGCGGCGGCACGGCTGTCGGCGAAGCCCTCAACATCCTCGAGAAGACCGACCTCTCGAAAGAAACACCGATCCAAGCCATGCATCGGTACGCCGAAGCCAGCGCGCTGTCCTTCGCCGACCGCAACCGCTACGTGGGGGCGTACACCTCGCAGTCGGTCCTCGACAAGCTGATCAGCGACGACTGGGCGACCCAGCGCGCCTGCCACATCGACCCGGCCAAGGCACTCACCAAGCCGGTCCCGCCCGGCGACCTCACCGCCACCGGCTGCACCCCGGCCAAGGCGGGCGGCCCGGTCGAGCAGGGTCAGAGCACCACCAACCTGACGGTCGCCGACCGCTGGGGCAACGTCGTCGAATACACCCTGACCATCGAGCAGACCGGCGGCAACGCCATGGTCGTCCCCGGCCGTGGCTTCCTGCTCAACAACGAGCTCACCGACTTCAACTTCGCCCCCACCCAGGGCACCGCCCCCGACCCCAACCTGCCCGGCCCGAACAAGCGCCCCCGCAGCTCGATGTCGCCGACCATCGTCCTCAAGGACGGCAAACCCTTCCTCGCCCTCGGCACCCCCGGCGGCGCGACCATCATCACCACCGTGCTGCAGGTGCTGATCAACCGCATCGACCTCGGCATGACCCTGCCCGAAGCGATGGCGGCGCCGCGCGCCTCCCAGCGGAACACCGCCGGCATCCAGGCCGAGCCCGCCTTCCGTGAGAAGTACGGCCCGGGACTCACCGCCCTCGGCCACACCTTCTCCGCCGACGTCGCCGAGCTCGGCGCGGCCACCGCGATCGAATTCACCCGCCACGGCGGCATGATCGCCTCCGCCGAACCGTCCCGCCGCGGCGGCGGCGCGGCAGCCGTGGTCCGGCCCCGCTACTAACCTGAACGCCTCGTCCGGCCTGCAACTGACCTAGACGCCTCGTCCGGACCCGCTACTGACCGAGACGCGGAAGGGCGGCCCCGGATTGCCGGGCCGCCCTTCCGCGTAGATCAAGCCAGCCGCTGGAGGCGATCCTGCACCGCCTGATCCACTTCTTCCCGGTAGTAGCCGCGCAGAACTATCTCGAACCGCACGTTCTGCAGCATCTCGCGCATTGCCGTCCTCCGTGCTGCATCGTCGGAGGCCAGCGCTTCGTCCGCTAGCTGAAGCACCGACTCCACCTGGGATTTGTCGTATCCCCGCAGGCAGAGCGAGAAAGATGCCGTCACGAGCCGATGGTATCGGCCACCCACCACCGCGATCTGCTCCCGCGATGGCTTGAACCAGGCTTCCTTGTTCCGGCACAGCCCTGACGTCCGCTGCTTCAGGGCAGGAGACCGGCGAGCAGCTTCTCCACGCGGGCGCGGACGTCGTCGCGGACCGCGCGCACCACCTCGATCGGTTGCCCGGCAGGGTCGGTGAGTTCCCAGTTCTCGTAACGCGTACTCGGGAAGTAGGGGCAGGCATCGCCGCAGCCCATGGTGATCACGACGTCGGAGGACTCGACGGCCGCGGGGTCGAGCAACCTGGGCTGCTGCCCGGTGATGTCGATGCCGACCTCGCGCATGGCATCCACCGCGGTCGGGTTGATCGCGGCGCCGGGCGCCGACCCGGCAGAGCGCACGTCGACCCGATCTCCGGCAAGGTGGCGTAGCCAACCGGCGGCCATCTGCGAGCGACCGGCGTTGTGGACACAAACGAACAGAACGCTAGGGGTGTGCGGCATGACGATGGCTCCGGGTTGACTCAGTTGACGACAGGGCTGCGGCGTTCGAGCCGGTTCACGTCGTCGGCCTCCAGCCGGCCGGGATACCACCACGCGATCGCGGCGACCGCGATCATCCCGCCAGCAATCTGTGCAGCGACGAAGCCGGGAACGGATGCGGGTGCGATCCCCGCGAAGGTGTCGGTGAACGCCCGACCGACCGTGACGGCCGGATTGGCGAAACTGGTGGACGAGGTGAACCAGTAAGCGGCACCGATGTACGCACCGACCGCGGCGGGAGCGGCACTCGCCCGCCCCGACCGGTCCAGCGCAGTGACCAGCAGAACCAGCCCAAACGTCGCAACGACTTCCGCCAGCCGCAGGTTGCCGCCGCTGCGGACGGTCGTCGACCACGAGACCGCCGGCGCGCCGAACATCAGGTCGGCCAGGACGGCGCCGCTGATCGCCCCGGCAGTCTGCGCGATCAGGTACGTGACCGGCCCGCGCAGCGCCGGACGTACGAACCACCACTCGACGGCGGTCACGACCGGGTTGAAGTGCGCCCCCGACACCGGGCCGAACATGAGGATGAGGGCACCGAGCGCGAGGCCGGTGGCGATCGCGTTCTCCAGCAGTTGCAGGCCCGGGTCGTGCGGGGAGAGCCGGGATGCGGCGATCCCCGAGCCGACGACGGCTGTCACGAGCAGTGCGGTGCCGGTGAACTCGGCCGAGGCCCGGCGGGCCAGGCTCATGCCTTCGCCCGTACGTCAGCGGGGTCCAGGAATTGCGACAGTGCGGCGAGCCGGGCCGCAACGATCCAGTAGTAGACCCAGGTTCCGCGCCGTTCGCAGTCGACCAGGCCAGCCTCTCGCAACTGGCGCAGATGGTAGGAGATCGTCGGCCCGGTCAGCTCGAACGCCTCGGTGATTTCACAGACGCAGACCTCGCCACCCTTGCGCGCGGCGATCAGCGACAGCACCCGCAGCCGTACGGGATCACTGAGCAGCTTGAACGTGCGGGCCAGCTCGGCCGCGCCGTCCGGGGTCAGTGCCTCAGCGACCATCGGCGCACAGCACGACTGGTCGGCGGTCGTCAGGGGAAGCTCTTGCCTAGACACGCATTTATGTTGACAGCTCTCTAGGTAGAGGGCAAGCTTCTGTCTAGAGAGTCATCTAGGCAAGGAGTTGTCATGTCCCGTGTCCAGCTCGCCCTACGCGTCGCCGACCTCGAAGGATCGGTCGCGTTCTACTCGAAGCTGTTCGACGCCGAACCGGCCAAGCGCCGCCCCGGCTACGCCAACTTCGCCATCGACCAGCCGCCCCTCAAGCTGGTCCTCATCGAAGGCGACACCGACCAGCCCACCGCCCTGGATCATCTCGGCGTCGAAGTCTTCAGCACCGATGAGGTCGCCGCGGCCACCCGTCGGCTCCAGGAGTCCGGTTTGGTCACCCTGTCGGAAGACGACACCGAGTGTTGCTACGCCCTGCAGGACAAGGTCTGGGTGCGTGGCCCCGGCAATGAACCCTGGGAGGTCTACGTCGTGAAGGGCGACGCCAACGACCTGGGGAAGCCTGTCGACAGTGTCTGCTGTGCTGCGTCTGCCGACTCGATCAAGGAGCGCGCGTAGGGCAATTGGCCCGTTGCCTCTAAGCCGCATCTCGTCAATGAAACCCTGGGACCGTCGAGCCGCGACCCGGGAGTCCTGCCGCGGCTAGGGTCCCGAGGCGTCCCGCTGGGATTCCGCGTTTGGGTGCGAAGACCACCCGGACGACTTCGATCACGGCTTGGCGGGCAGCGTCAAGCCGATCGACTGCAGCTCGTGCATCGACTCCACGCAATGCTGTGTCGAGAGCGAAGCAGTACTCACGCTCAGAGATGATGAGCAACAGTTTCCTAATCCGACGTGATCATCCGCTGAGCATCGCGCTGACCACCTAACACGATCTGCTGAATCGATGCTGATCAGCGCCACGAGTGAAGATCAATCTCGTTCGACGGGCATGAGCAAGGCGTGGATCGTTGACGACGGCCTGTGGGAGTTGATCGAGCCGCTACTGCCACCCTGGCCGGACAAGGTTCCAGGGCCACGGCCGGTGCCGGACCGCCTGTGTTTGCAGGGCATCTTGTTCGTGCTGCATACCGGAATCGGCTGGGAAGACCTGCCGCAAGAACTCGGTTTCGGCTCCGGGATGACCTGCTGGCGCCGGCTGCAGCGGCGGAGCGAGGCTGGCGTGTTCGACCAGATGCACCAGATTCTGCTTGCCAAGCTCAACGCGGCGACTGGGCGGTCAACCGAGCGACCGCGTCGTGCAGTTGCCCGGCGGTTGGGGCGGCCATCGAGGGGATGTCCGGTGCGATGGTCCGGCCGAGGTTGGTGAGGACCCGGCCGGGCCCGACTTCGACGAAAGCGCTGACCTCCTGGAGCATCAACTCATGGATGGTCTCGAGCCAGCGTACCGGCGAACACAGCTGACCTCGCAGGGCGCGCGCAGCAGCCTCCGCGTCCAGCAGCGGACGCGCGGTGACCGACGACAGAACCGGAACCTTCGGCGTGCCGAACACCACATCGTCCAGCACCGCAGCGAATTCTTGTTCGATGTCACGCATCAGGGAGCAGTGGAAGGGCGCCGAGACCTTCAGCGGGACCACGTCGGCACCGAGCTCGCGCGCGGCGGCCGTCGCCGCGGCGAGGCCGGCCTCGGTACCCGAGACCACGGTCTGTTGCTCGGAGTTGTAGTTGGCGATCTCGATGGTGTGGCCGGTTGTACTCGCCGAGTTGATGCACAGTTCCTGCACTCGCGCGCCGTCGATGCCGAGGATCGCCGCCATACCACCTGCCACGGTGTCGCCGACTCTTGCCATCAGCTGCCCTCGGCGACGCACCAATCGCAATGCTGCGGTCCACTCCAGTACGCCGGCCGCGACCAGTGCCGTGTACTCGCCCAGACTGTGCCCCGCCACGATGGCCGGCTCCAGTCCGCGCTCCCTCAGCTGGGCGAGCGCTATCAAGCTGGTGAGCAGAATGGCGGGCTGAGCTATGGCGGTGTCGCGTAGCTCGCTGGGCGTTCCGTCCAGGCACAGTCGGCTAAGCGGCATGTCGAGGATCTCATCCGCCGTGTGGAGATAGTGGGCGTGAACTGAGTCCTGCGTCAGGGCCGCGGCCATCGCCCCGATCTGTGAACCCTGCCCCGGAAAAACGGCGGCGACGCGGTGCGCGAGCATGTCACTCCTCGTGTCAGACCGGCGGGGTGCCGGGAATTGTGGAAGGGCAACGAATGGAAGAGCAGTCGGCGGCACAAGACCACGGGGGAACCATCCGGGGCGACGCACGCAGGACCATCGCGGTAGCCACCCCGCTGTACCTGTCGATGATCGCCCTGTCGATCGGCGCGCTCGTGAACACGGCGGTGCTCGGGCGGTTCGGGACGGCCGATCTGGCGGCCTTCGCCCTCGTCGGTGCCGTCTACATCCCTGCCAACGCCGCCGTTTCGGGCGCTGTTCGCGGAGTGATGCCGTTCGTGTCCGCCTCGGCCGGTAACCCTTCCCGTGTGATGCAGGTGGTTCGTGACGGCACCTGGTTGGCGATCCTGGTGGGTCTTCTGGGGGCCACGTCGGTTGCCGGTGTCGGCCGCCTTGCCCGGTTCGCCGGCGTACCCGCGGTGACTATTGACCGGCTCGGATACTACCCGTGGATGATGGCCGGCGCCGTGCTGCTGGCGTCGATCGGTTCGATGGCGTCGTCCAGCCTGGTGGGTCTCGGTCGGAACGCGGTCGTGATGCGAGTCGGCATCGTCTCCGCCGCGGCGACCGCCGGTGTCGCGCTGGTGCTGGTCAACGGTCTGGGCCCAGTGCCGGCGATGGGCCTGACCGGATCCGGCCTGGCGGTGGTGGCTGCCAATGCGATTACCTGCTTGTCCAGCCTCGTCGGGCTGAGCAGAAGTCTGTCCACCTCCTTGCGGTCTTTCGCCGGACGGCTGGACCTCGGTCGAGTGGTGGAGCTCGCCAAGGTAGGGGTTCCCATGGCGGGTACCGTCCTCGTCAAGTTCGGCGTGCTCGGAGTCCTCGCCTTCGCGGCGGCCCGGATCAGTGCCCCGGCCGCCGCCGCGCACAGCATCGCGACGTCCCTTGGCGGGCTCACCTTCATCGTGGCGATCGCCGTGGGCCAGGCAGGAATTCCACTCATCAGCGGCCGGGCGGCGACCGGCGATACGGCTGGAGTGCGTAGTGCCGTGCGATCCGGTCTTCTGGTCTCCGGCATCGCCCTCAGTGTTCTCTGCGCCCTGTTGTGGGTCCTGTCCCCGGTCTATCTGCCGTCGTTCACCGACGATCCCGCGGTGATCTCGATCATGATGGGGCTGCTGCCTGTCGTCGCCCTCTCCATCCTCGGTGACGGCCTCCAGGCGGTCGTCGGTTTCGGTCTGACCGGTCTCAAACGCACCGTGCCGAGTTTCATGGTCTTCGCCGCTCTGTACGGCCTGCTCGCTCTGGTGGCGGTTCCGCTGGCCGCCGCCGCGGGCGTCATCGGTCTCTGGGCAGCGCTGGCCGTTGTCAACTTGCTGGTCTTTCTCGGGCAGGGAGCGGCCTTCCTGAGGGTCATCGAAGGGCTGCGGCATCATCCGCGGTGAAGGATCCGCCACCGAATCGGTGTCCCGCTCACCTTCCGTGTACGGCAAGGGCGAGTCGGCCGTCCGGTGCCGGAACGACCGGTGTGCTGTCCCGCGACACGAGGAATTCCGGCCGGTTCGGCTGCACGGGTGCGTTGTCGACCCTGTTGTACGTGATGAGCAGCAGTGCGCGACGATCGTCGGACAGGTTGTTCGACGACGAGTGAACAATGCTGGGGTGAAACGCGGTGATCGTTCCCGCCGGGCCGACCATAGGGGTCTTACCGGCGTCGGCAACCAGCTTGGACACCTGTTCGTCGCCGACGGTGTACGTGAGAGTCGTCGATACGTGTTCGCGCCAGTCCTTCCCGCGGTGCTGCTCGGCCTCCGGTAGGTCGACGATGCCCTGGACGTGTGAGCCCGGCACCACCAGCAGGGGGCCGTTGTCGTGGTGCACGTCATCGAGTGAGATGGCGATATTCACGGCGTCGGGGACTGGAATCCGCGCGAGCACTATGCGCTGACCGTACGCGCCGACGAGCTGACCGAAGTGGAACGCAACGCCGCCTCGGCTGACGACATCAGCCTGCAGCTGTAGGACTGCCGGTGACTGTCGCGCTGGATCCCGTGCTGCTACACCACATCGTCAACACGCTCGGCTGGCCCGATCTGCGGCCCCTGCAACGCGACGCCGTCGCTCCACTGACCGCGGGGCACGACGCCCTGCTGCTCGCCCCGACCGCCGGAGGAAAGACCGAGGCGGCGACCTTCCCGATCCTCACCCGAATGACCGCCGAGCAGTGGACCGGTACCTCGGTGCTCTACCTGTGCCCGCTCAAGGCCCTGCTCAACAACCTCGAACCCCGGCTAACACGCTATGCCGACTGGATCGGTCGCCGGGTCGCGCTCTGGCATGGCGACGTCACCGCTGGAAAACGCCGGGCGATTCTCGCCAGCCGACCCGACATTCTGCTCACCACGCCGGAATCGTTGGAGTCGATGCTCGTCAGTGTGAACGTCGACCACCGGTCGTTTTTCGCCGGTCTGCAAGCGGTGATCGTCGACGAGGTGCACGCGTTCGCCGGCGACGACCGTGGCTGGCATCTGCTGGCCGTACTCGAAAGACTCGCCCATCTGATCGGCCGTCCCCTGCAACGCATCGGCTTGTCCGCCACCGTCGGCAACCCCGCCCAACTCCTTGCCTGGTTGCAAGGTGCCGCTGGCGACACTAAGCCCGCCGTCATCGTCGCCCCTCACTTGCCCGTCATCGCAACAGCCGACGCTCCGCAAGTACCACCTGGTGAAGTCGAACTCGACTACGTCGGATCCCTCCCCAACGCGGCAAAGGTCATCGCCGCGCTATATGCCGGGGAGAAGCGTCTGGTCTTCTGCGAGGCGCGGCAGACCGTCGAGGAACTGGGCCAACTTTTGCGCGGGCACGGCATCACGACCTTCTTGTCCCACGCCTCCCTGTCCGCCGACGAACGCCGACGATCCGAAACCGCGTTCGCCGAGGCGCGCGACTGCGTGATCGTCTCCACCAGCACCCTTGAACTCGGCATCGACGTCGGGGACCTCGACCGGGTCATCCAGATCGACGCCCCGGGATCTGTCGCCAGCTTCCTGCAACGGCTCGGCCGTACCGGCCGGCGTGCCGGCTCCACACGGAACTGCCTCTTCCTCGCCACCTCCGGAGACGCGCTGGTGCGGGCGGCAGCCCTGCTGTTGCTCTGGGGCCGCGGCTGGGTCGAACCGGTCACGCCGACTCCCGAACCTCGGCACATTGTCGCCCAGCAGTTGATGGCGCTGTGCTTGCAGGAACATCGCGTCGGAGACCGATTGTGGTCGCAGTGGTGGAACGGGTTGCCGCCGTTCGACCGCAGCGCTGAACCGATCGCCCGGCACCTCGCCGGCCATGGTTACCTCGACGACGACGGCGGCATGTTCTTCATCGGCCCGGAAGCCGAAAAGCGGTTCGGTCGCCGGCACTTCATGGACATGACCGCCGTCTTTCTCGGCTCGCCGGAATTCACCGTCCTGCTCGGCCGCGACGAACTCGGCAAGATCGACCCGTGCCTGCTCACCGAGGAGAACCCCGGCCCACGTCGGCTCCTGCTCTGCGGCCGCAGCTGGCAGGTCACCTACATCGACTGGAAACGCCGCCGCTGCTTCGTCGAACCGGCCGACAGCGGCGGCAAAGCACGCTGGACCACCGGTGGCGGCATCGCCGGCACCAGTTTCGCACTCACCCGAGCCGAGCGGGAGGTCCTCCTCGGCGCTGACCCGCCCGTGAGAATGACCCGCCGGGCCATCGACCAGATCGGCGCACAGCGTGACAAGCACTCGTCGGTGGTCCACCCAGGCGGCGCCGTCATCCTGCGCGCCGACAACCACGACCTGCGCTGGTGGACCTGGGCTGGATTCCGCGCCAATGCAACCCTCGCGGCGACCTTGAGCGAGGTCGTCGATCCCAGCCAGCGATACGACGACCGATACATCCGCCTGCGCGAAGACCTCACCCCGGCAGCGTGGCGTGAACTAACCGTCGACGCGTCAACGCGTCTCTGTCTACCCGAGGTCAGCAGGAAGGCACTCGACGGGCTCAAGTTCAGTGCCGCCCTTCCGGAACGTCTCGCGATGGCAACACTCGCCGCCCGCCTTGCCAACCTCACCGGCGCCGAGCAGATCCTCGCCGAGTCGTCGCGATTCGTCGTGGCGGCCTGAGTCTCAGGCGCACCATAAGCCGATCTTCCGGTGTAGCGGTGTCAGAGGAATCGCCTCATCCAGGATGAGTACTCTGTGGCGTGGGACCATGTCGTGGGTGGCATCGTCGTGACTGTCTGCCCACCCCGCCTCATCAAGCCAAGCGAGTTCACGTCTTCAGCGGGCTGGATGTCTATTGGCCGCCAAGATGTTTAGTGCCTCGGCCCAGGCGTCGGTGAGCTTCCTCGGTCACTACTTGCCGGTGGCAGCCACCTTCGTCCGCCTCGTAGCACGGCACGGCGACCCGCTCGTGCTGGCCTGCGGCGGCAACTGCTTTAAGGGCGTTGCTCGACGCCGGTCGGTGCAGCAACTCCGCGTTGAGGGCACGCGCATTCTTACGGGCTGTCTCGGCTCCGGCGGTACTGCTGGATGTGGTCGGCGAGGTCGCAGGGTGCCGGGAGTCGAAGTGGAGCCAGAATCCGATCCGGCGTTCGCTGCGGAGTATTCGCCGTGTCGGCCGGGAGGGTCGGGGACGGTGGTGCAAGTTCGCTGTGACCATCAGGTCCGCAGGTCGGTGCAGTGCTGGGTGCGGGCGTATGCAGCGAGGTCGACGAAGAACTAGTTGGCGGCGGGCAGCTCAGGATGCTGCATACCCAGGCCCGGGGGTGACCGGCGGGTCGTCGCTGTCGGCGGTGAGGTAGGCCCGCCTTATCTACCGCTTGCGTGGATCACTCATGCTCGGACGGGTCGCTGTCCGGCGACGAGCTATTGCGGGTGGTGCAGCCGAACGCGTTCCCCGCCGAGACGATGGGCGGTCCACCTGTGTACGGGCTAATCCTGCTGGCAACGGCGATCATCTTCGAGGTCATCGGCACCAGTGCGCTGCGGGCGTCCGAGGGTTTCTCGAAGCTGTGGCCGAGTGTGATCGTCGCCGGCAGCTACGGGGTGTCGTTCCTGTGTCTGTCGCTGGCGCTCAAGCAGGGCCTGAGCATGGGTCCCGCGTATGCGATCTGGTCGGGGGCGGGAACCGCGCTGATCACGATCGTCGGGATCTATGCCTTCAGTGACAAGATCACCCCCCTTGCGTACGCGGGCATCGCGGTCATCGTTCTCGGCGTGGTCCTGGTCAACCTCGGTGGCGGCGGCGCGCACTAGCCCGCTACGCCGTCAAGGCGATCGTCAACGCCCCCGCCGCCACCATTACCGCGGCCCACAGCTTGTCCACGTTGAACCAGGCCGTCCGCAGCACTTTCAGCCCCGCGAACTCGTACACCACGACCGCGCAGACTCCCAGCACCGCGAACATTGCGACCGTGTGCATCCCGGCAGCCAGCAACCCGGTCAGTGCCCCGGCAGGCGCGGCTGCCAATGCGGCAGCGTGCGAACCGTGTCCGGCAGTCAGCACGGGCGTCGTGGCGAGGACTGGCAGGAGCATCAGTCCAGCCCCGTGCGCGGACGACATCAGGAACGACCAGCCGGCGAGCTGCCCTGCGGACAGCCGCATGCCCGCCCATCGGAAGTGCCGGGCCGAGAGCAGCCGCCACAGGCCGAAGCCGACCAGCACCACCCCGCCGACGATCGCCACCACCTTGCCGGTGACGACTGATTCGGTGGCCGAGACCACCGCTGCCACGATCGCCACCGAGGCGAGGTGCCCGGCGGCGATGGGGGGCAGGGAGGTGAGCAGCACCGTACGGCTGCCTTCCTGCATGCCGCGCGCGACCGCGAAGAGCCAGCCCATCGCGGGGTTGAGGCCGTGGAAGGCGCCGAGGGCGGCCAGGGTGGCTAGTTGGGTAACGGTCACGGGAAGCAGTACGAGTCGGACGAGGCGTCGCCGCCCTGGAGCCGGGTCTGGTGCACGCGCAGCCCGCGGAACTCGTCGCCGTGCGGGAAGAACCGCTCGTCCAGCGTCATGCCGCCGTTGACCGTGTCCACGTCGATCTTCGCCATCCAGGCGCCGACGCCGTCCGGATAGAACTGGTCGTCCCACGATCCGTACAGGGAATTGGTGACGTAGACGCGCTTGCCGTCGCGGGAGATCTCCACCATCTGTGGTCCGCCCGCCAGACGTTCGGTGGGGGAGGCGGGGTGGGGCACTCGGCCGACGATGCCGCCGAGCCGGATCGAGCCGGTTTCGACGGGGTGGAAGGGGTCGGAGACATCGAATTGCTTCAGCTCCCCGGTGCCCCACGCGGAGACATAGAGGAAGCGGTCGTCGACGGACAGGTCGATGTCGGTGATCAGCGGGGGCACCGCGCCGAACGGTTGCAGTGCCGGCGGCAGGTCGGCCACGTCCGCGGGTTCAGCGGGGATGTCGAGGACCTTGGTGACCTTGAAGTCGCCACCGTCGCGGTGCCACACCCAGACGGAGGCGGAAAGGTCTTCGACAGAAGTGACGACGCCGACGAAGCCGTACTCCTTGCGGGGGTCGTGGGCGGGGCGCAGTTCGAGGGGCATCTGGTACTGGTCGCCGAGGTCGACGGTCTGGACGAGGCTGCGTTTGGCCAGGTCCCAGAAGTGGATGCGGTGGCCGTACTTGCGGTTGACGAGCAGGTCGGGGTTGATGCCGTCCTCGATCATCGACGGGGTTCCCCATTCGGAGGACACCAGCACGTCGCGGGTGAGGTGCCACCAGAAATCGTACGCAAAGAATTGATCGCCGCGGTCACGTTCCCACGGACCGCGCACCTCGAAGGTGGTGTGGTCGAGGACCGCGATGCCGCCGGGGCCTTCGGTCGAGCTGCCGCCCAGCGCGGAGACGTAGATGCCGTCCGGTCCGCAGTGGATCGTGTGCGGCCGCGAGTAGCCCGCTTTGTCGGCCAACTCCTCGGCGGGGATCTCCTTGACCAGCACCGGGTTGCGCGGGTCGTCCTTGGTGTCGAACACGTAGAGCCGCGACGACCGCAGCCCCGGCACGATCAGGTAGCGGCGCTCGACGTGTGGGTGCGGGGCGGTGGGGCAGAGGGCGCTGCTGCACGCGTTCCAGCCGAAGTGGTGCAGCTCGTCGCCGACGTGCGGAAGATCGGTCCAGCCGACCACCTTTCCGTACGTGTCGGAGGAGGGTTCGGTATCCAGCACGGCGATGGCGTCGGGCTTGGTGGCGGAGCGGTCGAAGGCCGCGACGTAGGCGAGGCGCTCGGCGGGCGCGGCTTGCGCGTCCCGCGGCGAGGCGTAGAAGGTCGGATCGGGTGTCCACCTGGTCATACGGCCATCCTCGCCCCGTCAGGAGCTGGTGACCAGAGTCACATCTGTCAACAGGTGGTCAACGTTCGTCGAGCGGCAGCCGCACCAGGACCGTCGTGCCCGGACCGTCGTGCTCGGTCAGGTGGATACTGCCGTAGTGACGCTGCACGACGGCGCGGCTCAGCGTCAGGCCCAGCCCCGAGCCGGGGAGCGCCTGGTCGCGGGTCCGGCTGGTCCGGTAGGCGCCGGTGAGCATCTTCTCCCGCTCGACCGTCGGGACGTCCACCCCGGTGTCCGAGACGGCCAGCTCGGCGGCCCGACCGGCGGCCTGCAGCCGTACGGTGATCCGGCCGCCGTCCGGGCTGAACCGGACCGCGTTGCCGAGCAGATTGTCCACGACCTGCCCCAACCTGCGCCGATCGCCGGGCAGGACCAGCTGTTCCGGCACGCTCTCGTCGACGGTGAGCGGTTCACCCTCGATCGCCTTCCGGGTACGCGTGACCGACTCGCGCACCACCTCCGCCAGATCGACCGGCGCGAAGTGCACGTCCGCATGCCCGGCATCCAACGCGGACAACTCCAACAGATCGCCGATGATGTGCCGCAGCTGCGTGGTGTTGCGCTCGATCACCTCCAGCATCCGCGGCCCCTCCTGCACGAGCATCGCGGAGTCCGCCTCCCGCAACAGCTCGGTGTACGCGGCGATCGACGTCAGCGGCGTCCGCAACTCGTGCCCGACCAACGCCAGATACTCGTTCTTGGTGCGGGTGAGCTGCCGCTGCAGATCCTCCACCATGCGCCGCTCCACGAACTGCCCGATGTGCGCAGCAATCCCGGACAGCAGCGCCACCAGCTCATCGTCCGGCTCCTCCGGGGTGTCGGCGAAGACCGTCAAAACCCCCAGAGACTCCCGCCCATTGCGTACGGGGATTGCCAGCGCAGCATGCAACTGCGAGTCGGTGGCCGTCTCGGTGGAGATCAAGCTCTGTGGCCGGGCCACATCGCGGATCCACAGCGGCTTACCCGCCTGCCAGGCTCGCCCGGGGAGTCCGGTGCCGTGCGGGAGCTCCGCCGGAACATCGATCGCACCGGCCCAGCCCGGCACATGCCAGTGCGCCACCGACCGCACCACCCCGGCGGCGTCGTCCACCAGCCACAACTCAGCATGGGTCCAGCCCAGCGTCCGGACGATCGCCTCCATCACCTGCTCGCCCGCAGCGGCCACGCTCGGCGCATCGGCCAGCGCGGTGATCACGTTCAGCTCGCAGGTGCGGAACCGCTCACCCCGTTTGCGGCGGGTGACGTCCTGCACGGCCTGGACGGCGCCGAGCGTATGCCCGTCCGGCCCGATGATCGGCTGGGCGTCGACCACGTAGTGCCGGGTCCGGCGGCCCAGCCCCGAGAAAGTCAACTCGTGGCCGCGGAGCCGCTCGCCGCGCAGCGCCCGGTACAGCGACACGTCACCGGGGGCGACCGGGTTGCCGTCAGCGTCGGTGAGTTCGGCGTGCACGGCGTCGCCGTCGAGGTCACCGGGCATCCGCGCCGATCCCCACAGCTCCTGCATCCGCGCGTTGACCAGCATGATCCGGCCGTCCGCGTCGCACGCGGTCACCCCGTCGTGCAGGCTGTCCAGCACCGCGTCCAGGAACCGCCGCTGCCGGTCGATCTCGTACCGGGCCAGCCGCTCGGTGATCAGCAATGTCCCGACCTGCGCGGCTTCGGCGATCGCAGCCCGGTCCTCGGCACTCCACTGCCGCGGCTCGGCATCGAACACGCAGCACGCCCCGATGATGACGCCGAACTCGTCGTGGATCGGCCGGCCCAGATAGGCGCCCTTCAAGCCCAGCTTGCGCACCGGCGAGTTCGGCGGCACCCGTTCGTCATCGCCGAGATTGTCGATCACCAGCTCCGCGCCGGACCGCAGCACCACCCCGCCCAACGTGTCGTCGATGGCAACGTCGGTGTGGTCGGCCCGGGGGAGCGGCAGCCCGTACTCACCGGCGAGCATCAGCCGGTCCCCGTCGACGAAGTACACGACCCCGCAGCGAGCCTGCACCGCCCGGGCGACGAGCGCGGCAACCTGATCGGCGGCCCCGCTGACCATCGCATCCCGTCGACGTTCCGCATCATCCCCGGCTGCCGCCGGCCCGTAATGCGAAGAACGTGTCGGCTCTGCGCCATGAACGGCGTGTGGGGTGTCTGCCCGTTTCTGCGCGCGGCTGCCGGTGGCCTCGGAGGCCTGCCGGGGCTCGCTTTCCGTGCTGCTGGGCGCGCGACCGTCCGGGCTGTCCGTGCGCCCCGGGCTGGTCCGGCTCGCTCGACGGTCGAGGCCCAGCTCGCTTCGTGGCATGCTTCCGACCTCCGTTACCCAGAGTACGGGGGCCAAAGCCGTAAAAACGGCGAACCGGATCAGCGTCGCCGGTACACCAGGTCGAAAATCTCCCGCCCCGCCCGCACTCCCCGCTGCTCGAACTTCGTCAACGGCCGGTGGTCAGGTCGAGGCGCGTACCCCGCGTGGGCGTTCATCAGCCCAAGGTCGCCGTCGAGCGTCTCCGCCATCGCCGCGGCATACTCAGCCCAGTCGGTCGCGCAATGCAGCGTCCCGCCCACCCGCAACCGCTCCCGCAGCAGGGCCACATGCGCAGGCTGGATCAGCCGCCGCTTGTGGTGCCGCGCCTTCGGCCACGGATCCGGAAAATACACATGTACGGCCGCCAAGCTCCCCGGTGCCAGCCGCCGCACCAACTCCATCGCGTCGCCGTGCGCCACCCGTACGTTAGAAAGGGATTGATCCCGGACCAGAGCAAGCAGATTGCCGATGCCGGGGGTGTGCACCTCGATCGCCAGATAGTCCCGGCCGGGATTGGCCGCCGCCATCGCCGCGGTCGTCTCACCCATCCCGAACCCGATCTCGAGTACGCGCGGAGCGGCCCGCCCGAACAACTCGTCGAGATCCAGCGGCGCCCGCTCCCCGTCGACGATGGTTACGCCCAGCGTGGGCCACAGCTCGGCAAAAGCATCGGCATGCCGGTTGCCCATCCGGCCCCGGCGGGGATGGAAGGTACGGATCGCCCGCTGGGTCGTGTCGCTCATCGCCGGCTGGGTCGTGTCGCTCATCGCCGGCTGGGTCGTGTCGCTCATCGCCGGCTCGGTCGTGTCGCTCATCGGGCGGCCCGTCGTGTCGCTCATCAGGCGGCCCAGAGTACGCAACCGCCGGCCCGAGCTCCGGACCGGCGGGTTTCTCCTGATCTTCAGTTATCGCTCGGCGTCAGCGCTGGAGCTTCGTACATCGGCGCTCGGGCCTTCATTCTTGTCGGCGCCCGGTCGTTCGTCTGGGCTTGGGGCTTTGGCAGCGGGCCTTTGCCGGCGCTTGGACGTTTGTCAGCGCTTGGGCTGCACGCTCGGCTGGGAGCCCTGGTGGAAGGCGGCGCGGGAGCCGTTGGCCAGGCCGATCACCATCACCCAGGAACCGTTCTTGTAGGTGCCGGTCGCCGCGGCCCGGGCCGAGTCGATGTATGCCAACTCCCGGTCCTGGCTGGCACCGACATTGCGCTTCGCCCCGGTCGCCATGTCGTACTCGACCACGTGCACCGGCTGGTCGGTGGCCGCAGTCTCACCCTTCTGGTACGCGGTCCAGGCCAGCTTGGCCCCGTCGCGCCGCCAGGCCGGCACCACCGCGAAGCCGGAGTTCTGCTGGCTGCCCCCGCCGTACGCGGCGACGGTCTTCTCCCCGCCGGTGGCGATGGTGCCCACGGTCAGGCAGGCGTCGTAGATCGATTCGCAGTCCCCGCCCCGGAAAGCGATCTTGGCTCCGTCCGGTGACCACGCCACGGCGTCGTCACCCTTCAGCCGGTCACTGAGCGATCCGGTGGGAGCCGTACGAGCCGCGGCGGCTTCCGCTTCCGTCGGCAGGTCCTCACCCCGGCAGTAGCTCGGGAAGAGGATCTCCGGCACCGCGTTGGTGGCCGTCGCGGAGATCTTGTAGACCCCCGGCCCGCCCGAGCAGGACAGCGACGCGAACGCCAGGAACTTCCCGTCCGGCGACCACGACGCACCCGCCGCCACCCGCGTCGACACCCGCCGCTTCGCGCTCCCGTCCGCCTTCATGGTCCACAACTGACCAGCCTTGAGCAGCGCGATCGACTTCCCGTCCGGCGCCCACTGCGGCCGCGACCAGCCCCCACCGGTCGTCAACCGAGTCTCCGCGACCCCCTTGCTCGCGTAGACATCACCACCCCGCACATACGCCACCAGCGTCGCCGTGGTCGGCACCGAAGCGGCCGAAGCCGGCGCCGGCGCGACGATCGCCGCCCCGGCCACCCCTGCCGCCGCCGTGAGAAGACTTCCCGTAACCCGCCCGATGACCGACATGCCCTACGCCCCCCGACGTTGCCCCCGCTTACACCGGAAGACATCGTCGCAACCGCGCTGCACCTAAGAAGTTCCCACTCCGAAACCAAAACAAATCACAACCGTTCGGACGATCCGCCCCGCTCCGCGAGTCTCACTCCGCCCTCCCGCTCGGCGTCCCGGCCTGCTGAGCTGACGATGCCGGCCCTGCGAACTCCCGCCCACAGCCCGGCCGGTCCAGCGACCTGGACCCCCGGCAAGGCGCATCCCGGCGAACCACCCCGGCCCGGCGCGCCCTGTTTGCGGCAGGCGCCGCCCATCCGAGGCGACGCCCCGGACGAAAAGCACTCAACTGCCCCGAACGCCGCCTCCCGCCAGCAGACGACCCGCACCACCCCGGCCCGTTGACCGCGGCGGACGTCGTCAGCCTGCTCCCCGCCCTGGCGCCCTGGCGCCCTCCGCCCCTGGCGCCCTCCGCCCTGGCGCCCAGCGGTCTGGCGTTCCGCCGTGATTTCCTGCCGTGACGTTTCCTGCCTTGATTGTCCTCACCCTGCTCGCCTGGCGGATGCCCGGCACGAGCATGCTGCCCGCTGCGGCGCGGCCGCCATTCCATCTGGCCGCCCGGCCGCCTGCCGCGCCGCCGTCATCTCCAATGACCGCCCGGTCCGTGCTGTCGCCGACCGGCGTCGAGCGGCAGGCCCGTCGAAGTCCGTGCCTGCGCGGTGCCTGTCTCGCCACCCAGGTCATCGCCGCCATCGACTGGGTGGTCGAACACCGCAACGACGACGCCAGGTACCCGATCCGGGTGCTCAACCTGTCGTACGGCACGGACGGCGTGCTGAGCTCCGGTCCGCGCCTGCACGGTGCCTGCACGGTGCCCGTCCCGCCGGTCCGGGACCCGGTCAGGTCTCGGACCGGCGGCGCCGCCGCTGAGGTTGGTCAGCGCCGCGGCGGCCGGAGCGACCAAGAGCATCAAGCCGCCGTAGCGCTCCACATGGAGGTGAACGCCGCGGCCTCGCCCGCCAGCCACCGTTCCACGTCGCCGGACTTTGCCGCTGGGTCGATGCGGTGGGTCACCGCACGACGCAGGTCGACCAGGACCGGTGCTGCGCCCGGCAGGATCTGGTCCATGTGCCGGGCCATCAGGTGCAAGGTCGCGGTGATGACCTCCGGGGTCGGGGGCTGGTCGTCGAAGTGCAGGCGGACGGCTTCGCGGCGGTTGTCCGCGTACCGGAGTCCGAAGTGGGGGTTGATCTTGACTGCCAGCGGGCCGACCGAGGCGATGGCCTCGCGGGTCTGGGCGAGGCTGAGGCCGGCCGGGTCGCCGAGGGAGTGCAGGTAGGTCAGGGCTCCCGCGCTGACCGCCTCGTAGAGCGGCTTCCAGCGCGGCTTCACCAGCGCGGCGACGCCGGTCAGGTAACTGCCGCCGGTGCGGAAGGCGATGTCCGCCTTCAGGGCCTTGACGAGCTGGCCGTGCGGGTTGAAGCCGGTGCGCCGCTCGCGCTGGCGGCGTAGACCGCCTACGAACGTCGCCTTCGCCGGCCCCGTCCGCGCCACGTAGCGCGTGAAGCCGAGCATGGTCGCGTAGGGCGGGATCGTCGGCACCGAATTGGACAAAACAGGCGTGGTCACCAAGGTTGTGGTCATAGTGATCTCCCCGCAGCTCAGGCACCCTTTTAGTACACACATTCTAATAGACGGGTACGACATTCCCAACCCGTGTGGGCCCCGGAGCGACTGTCCCGGTCCCGCGCTGAGATGGCACCCACCGTGAGGTGGCACCTGGCCGGCGCCGTCCGGGTGAAGTGGCACCTGTAACGAGGCCGGCTGAGATGCGGTCTCCAGGTGATCGACATGGCGATGCTGCTCAAGACGGACCTTCGGCCCACCGAACATGGCATCCGTGCCCGGGGGGGGTGTCCCTATGGGTTTCGTCAAGCGGCGAGAGCGTGGTCGCTCGGTCGTGTTTGGTAGGGGCTGCGGTCGCGGAGCATGGCGAATAGGA
>NZ_JBITBX010000002.1:0-260105 GCF_044452725.1 Actinoplanes sp. NPDC051859
AACGCCCGGTCTCATTCCGAACCCGGAAGCTAAGCCCTCCAGCGCCGATGGTACTGCACTCGGGAGGGTGTGGGAGAGTAGGACGCCGCCGGACTTTACTTGAGAAACGCCCGTCCCGACCCTTACAGGGTTCGGGGCGGGCGTTTCTGCATATCCAGGAATAAGAACAGGTGGCCGGCCTGGGCGGGCCGGCCATTGTCGTGTATACAGCGGAAGATCAGTTCCGCGTTTGGGTAGCGTCGCGGATTTGCCGCAGCAGCGCCGACGCGTCGTCCTCCGAGCGGGACGGGAACATTGCCAGCGCCAGGCTTCCGTGATCGGCCCAGCCGCAGACTGCCATGTCCGTACCGTCGGATTTGGTGGTGCCGCATTTCATAGTGCCGCCCAGGGGGCCAGGGGCGACGGCGTGCAGTTCGGTTACCGACCCCTGCGCGTCCGAGATCAGCTGGAACGCGGTATCCAGATCGCTCTCTGGAGTCCAGATCAACGTGGTGCCGCCAAAGAACAGCACGTCCTTGCCACTTCCGTCGGAGTAGACCGCCCCCACGGCTTTGTCCAGGTCCACATCTGCGGACAGGGCGGTTTGCAGGTATTCCGCCGTCGACCGGCCGTTCTCGCTGGTGTTCAGCTGGAAAGAGCCGATCGTGGCGGGTACCTGAAGGGTGGCGTCTTTCTGGGTGGCGATGCGCCAACCGGCGTACGCCATGATCGCGGCACCGCAGAGACTCACCGCCAAGAGTGAGTTGAGCACGATGGTCTTGGTCCGCGTGCGGGGTGCCTTGTCCTCGGCCTCTTCCGTCGCCGGCTCCGTCAGGGGAAACGGCTCGACAGCGATCTCCGCCGGCTCGGCCTGGGCAGCAGGCGTTTCGCCTGGTCGGTCGGACATTGTGCGAGCCTAACAACAGTTATCCACAGGCAGGCCATGCGGCCGCAGCCGACACCCGCGACGTCCGTAGACTTGTCGAGTGACCGAAGCGACCGACACCCGCACCCCCGACAGCCGGCCCACCGGTGGCCTTTCCGCCCAGTATCAGCCGGGCGAGGTAGAGCAGCGGCGGTATGAGCACTGGGTATCGGCTGGCTACTTCACGGCGGACCCGGCCAGCGACAAGCCACCCTTCTCGATCGTCATCCCGCCGCCGAACGTGACCGGCTCGCTGCACATCGGCCACGCCCTCGACCACACCATTCAGGACACGCTCAGCCGGCTCAAGCGGATGCAGGGCTTCGAGGTCCTATGGCTGCCCGGCATGGACCACGCTGGCATCGCGACGCAGAACGTCGTGGAGCGGCAGCTTGCCGCGCAGAAGCTGTCCCGGCACGATCTCGGGCGAGAGAAGTTCGTTGAGAAGGTCTGGGATTGGAAGGCCGAGTCCGGTGGCGCCATCCTCGGGCAGATGCGGCGCCTCGGCGACTCCGTCGACTGGAGCCGCGAGCGGTTCACCATGGACGAGGGCCTGTCGCGCGCCGTGCAGACCATCTTCAAGCGGCTGTACGACGACGAGCTGATCTATCGTGCCAACCGGATCATCAACTGGTGTCCGCGCTGCCTCACCGCGCTCAGCGACATCGAGGTGGAGCACTCTGACGACGATGGCGAGCTGGTCTCGATCCGCTACGGCGAGGGAGACAACTCGATCGTCGTCGCCACGACACGAGCCGAAACCATGCTCGGCGACACGGCGGTGGCCGTGCACCCCGACGACGAGCGCTACCAGCACCTGATCGGCACCGAGGTCGAGCTTCCGCTCACCGGCCGGCGCATCCCGATCGTGGCCGACGAGCACGTCGACCCCAGCTTCGGGACGGGTGCGGTGAAGGTGACGCCGGCCCACGACCCGAACGACTTCGAGATCGGCCAGCGGCACAACCTGCCGAGCATGACGATCATGGACGAGCGGGCCATCGTCACCGTGCCCGGTCCGTTCCAGGGACTCGACCGTTACGAGGCCCGGCCGGCGGTGGTGGCGGCCCTGCGGGAACAGGGGCGGATCGTCGCCGAGAAGCGGCCGTACGTGCACTCGGTGGGGCACTGCTCCCGGTGCAAGACGACGGTCGAGCCGCGTCTGTCGTTGCAGTGGTTCGTCAACACCGGGCCGCTGGCCAAGGCCGCGGGCGACGCCGTGCGGGACGGCCGGGTGTCCATCGAGCCTGCAGACCTGTCGAAGCGGTACTTCGCCTGGGTCGACAACATGCACGACTGGTGCATCTCGCGCCAGCTGTGGTGGGGACACCGCATCCCCGTCTGGTATGGCCCGAACGACGAAATTGTCTGCGTCGGCCCTGACGAGGAACCGCCGAGCGGCGAAGGGTGGCGCCAGGACGAGGACGTGCTCGACACGTGGTTCTCGTCCGCGCTGTGGCCGTTCTCCACGATGGGCTGGCCCGAGCAGACCGAGACGCTGGCGAAGTTCTACCCGACCAGCGTGCTCGTGACCGGCTACGACATCCTCTTCTTCTGGGTCGCTCGGATGATGATGTTCGGCCTGTACGCGATGGACGGCGTGCAGCCGTTCCAGGTCGTGAACCTGCACGGCATGGTCCGCGATGGGCACGGCAAGAAGATGTCGAAGTCCTTCGGCAACGTGGTCGACCCGCTCGACTGGATCGACCGATATGGCGCGGACGCCACCCGCTTCACGCTGGCCCGCGGTGCCAACCCCGGCTCCGACGTGCCGATCAGCGAGGAATGGTGTCAGGGCTCCCGCAACTTCTGCAACAAGCTGTGGAACGCTACGCGCTTCGCCCTGATGAACGGCGCCACGGTCGAGGGCGAGTTGCCGGCTCCGAGTGAGCTGTCCGCCGTCGACAAATGGATCCTGTCCCGGCTGCAGCACGTCATCGGCGAGGTGGACGAGCTCTTCGCCACGTACGAGTACGCGAAGGTCTGCGACACGCTGTATCACTTCGCGTGGGACGACGTGTGTGACTGGTACGTCGAGCTCAGCAAGCCGATTCTCGCCGGCGAAGGGGCTGAGGCGGCGCGGAGCCGGCGGGTGCTGGGGCACGTGCTCGACCAGCTGCTGCGACTGCTGCACCCGGTGATCCCGTTCGTGACCGAAGAGCTGTGGACGGTGCTGACCGGCGCCGAGACTGTCACCGGGGCGGCCTGGCCGGTGGTTGACCAGGCGCTCATCGACGACGCGGCCGAGGCCGAGCTGACGGCGCTGCAAAAGGTCGTTACCGAGGTCCGACGGTTCCGCTCCGACCAGGGGCTGCGTCCCGGACAGCGGGTCAGTGCCGCGCTCACCGGCCTCGGCACCGTCGGTATCGACGCCCACGAGCCGCTGATCAGGTCGCTCGCCCGGTTGGACGCTCCCGGCGACGGCTTCGCCGCCTCGGCGACCCTCGCGATCACCGGTGGCGTCACGGTCGACCTCGACACCCGCGGCACCATCGATGTCGCCGCCGAGCGGGCCCGGCTCGAGAAGGACCGAGCGGTGGCTGAGAAGGAAGCGGCGCAGTGCCGGGCCAAGCTGGGCAACGAAGCGTTCGTCGGCAAGGCACCCGAGCAGGTGGTGGCGAAGATCAAGGATCGCCTTGCCACCGCCGAAGCTGACCTCGCTCGGATCGCCGCCGCTTTGACCGCGTTGCCCGCGGCCTGAGCGGCGGTTGGGGAGGCTGGAGATGAGCAGCTACGACGAGGTGGTGACCGCGCTCGACGGCCGCGGGTTCACCCGGATCAACTTCGACATGCAGAAGGTCCGTGACCTGATGGACGTGTTGGGTAGCCCGCAACGGGCGTACCCGGCGATCCATCTGACCGGTACCAACGGCAAGACGTCCACGGCACGGATGATCGACAGCTTGCTCCGGGCGCACGGTTTGCACACGGGGCGCTACACCAGCCCGCACCTGGAGACGGTCCGGGAGCGGATCAGCCTCGACGGGGAGCCGGTGTCCGAGGAACGGCTCGTGGCTACGTACGACGAGGTGGCGCCGCTCGCCGACCTCATCGACAAGCAGGCGCAGGAACCGCTGACCTACTTCGACATGACCACGGCGATGGCGTACGCCGCGTTTGCGGACGCACCCGTCGACATCGCCGTCGTCGAGGTGGGGCTGGGTGGCGAGGAAGACGCCACCAACGTCATCGAAGCGGGGGTGTGCGTCATCACCCCGATCGGGCTCGACCACACCGAATGGCTCGGCGACACGATCGAAGACATCGCCTGGGCGAAGGCCGGCATCATCCACCGCGGCGCCACCGTGATCAGCGCGGTGCAGACCGAAGAGGCGATGCGGCCGCTGCTCGAACGCTGCGCTGACCTGGGCGCCACCCTGGCCCGGGAAGGCAGCGAGTTCGGTGTGGTCCGCCGCGACCAAGCAGTCGGTGGACAGCTGGTGACCTTGCAGGGGCTCGGCGGCGTGTACGACGAGGTGTTCCTCCCGCTCTTCGGCGCCCACCAGGCCCAGAACGCCGCGTTGGCGCTGGCCGCCGTCGAGGCCTTCCTGGGTGCCGGCGCCGACAAGCAGCTCGAGGTGGAGCTCGTCCGGGAAGGGTTCGCGAGCGTCGACTCGCCCGGACGGCTGGAACGCGTGCGCAGCGCACCCACCATCCTGCTCGACGGCGCGCACAACCCGCACGGCATGGCCGCCACGGTCACGGCGCTGGAGGAGGAGTTTGCGTTCCGCCACCTGGTCGTGGTGGTGGCTGTCCTCGGTGACAAGGACGCGTCTGGCCTGCTCGAGCTCCTCGAACCGGTCGCCGCCCGCATCGTGGTCACCCAGAACAGCTCCCCGCGTTCCATGCCAGTCGCCGAACTCGCTGAAGCCGCCGCGAACATTTTCGGCGAGGACCGGGTGACCGTCGCGCACACCATGCCCGACGCGATCGAAGAAGCGGTGGTGCTCGCGGAGGAGGACACCGACGGCGAACTGAGTGGCGTGGCCGTCCTGATCACCGGCTCCGTCGTGACGGTGGCCGACGCCCGGAAGCTGCTGAAGAAGTGACGCCGCCCGCCTCTGCGCCAGATCCGCTGTCGCCGCCGGACGCTGATGGGAATGCCGGCCAGCGCTCGGGGCTGCGCAACCCTGGAGCAGCGGTGCGAGGTCTGGGAGCGGGGACGCTCACGCTGGAAGCGATCGTGCTCCTGCTAGCCATTCAGCCGATCCGGATCATGGGTGGAAACCTGACCGGGTGGGGGATCGGTGCGGTGGTCGGCCTCGCCGTTGCCGCCGCCGTGATCGCTGGCAGCATGCGGCGATCGTGGGCCTGGCCGGCGGGCACGGCGCTGCAAGCGTTGCTGCTGGCCGCGGGGCTGCTGCACTGGTCACTCGCCGCGCTCGGACTCATCTTCGGAGCCGCATGGTGGTACGCATCCCACGTCCGCCGCGCAATCCTGGGCTCGTAACCTCGGACGGCTGCGGCTGAAGCAGGCCCGCGCACGTTACGGCTCGCGGTGGCCGAGGCCGCCTACGCGGTGTGGCAGTGGCCGGCTGGGCGTTGAGGGCCGGCGGCAGTGCGTGCGCGGCTGGCGTTGCCCGGTGCCTGGCTGGCTGGCGGCAGTGTGGTGGTCGGCTGGGCGGTGCGGCAGTGCGGCTGCCGGTGCCGGTGCCGGTGCCCGGCTGGCTGGCGGCAGTGCGGTGCGCGGCAGGTGGTGGTCGGCTGAGCGGTGCGGCAGTGCGGTGCGCGGCTTGCGGCTGGCGATAGTCGTGGTGGATGGCACTCGGTGGTTGGCTCAGCGGATGGACTTCCATTGGGTGATGGCGATGTTGTGTTCGTCGGGGTCGTGGAATGAGGCCGCCCACAGCTCCAACTTGTCGCCTCGGTTGACGGGTCGAGGGCCGTGGGTGAAGGTGACACCTTTGCGTTGGAGCTCCTCGTAGACCGCCTCTACGTCGCCTACTTCCAGGTTGAGGTGGATGAGACGACCGGCAACCGCAGACAGGTCAGGGACCGTGCGGAGGACGAGGCGGGTGTCGCCTGAGGCTAGAACGGCGCTGCCGGCACCGGCGTCGATCTCCAGGAAGCCGAGCATTTCCCGGTAGAAGGCGATCGAACGGGCCAGGTCGGTGACGAGTACGGTGATACCGACGCCGTGGATTGCCCCGGCAGGACCGGGACGCGCGCCCGGGTAGGCGGTAATCACCTCGTCGGTGCGGTCGTCCGGAGCGAAACCTTCATCGAGGCCCGGCTGGCGAACTGTTCGGCTGCCTGAACCCGGCTCGCTGGATCCACGACCGGGGACGCTCCGGAAATCTTGGTGCGGAACAGGCCGCTGCGATGGGGGTTCTTCGCCGGCACGTGGAGCGGAGACCGGCTCGGCGTGGCCCTCCTGGCCGGGCTGCGGATAGACGTCCGGCTGGCCGGAAGGCTGCTGACCAGACTCCGGGCGGTCTGGGCGCGACTGCTGTGGCCGCTGGCCCGGGTGGTCGGGGCGCGCCGGCTGTGGACGCTGTCCTGGGATCGGGGCTGTGCCGGGCGGCGGTGCTGACGAGGTAGCGGACGGGGTAGGGCCGGGCGGCTCTTCTCTGGTGCGGGAGCGAAAGGCGCTGCTGAGGGCGGCTACACCGGCGGCGACGGCGGCGGCCAGGCCGGTGGCCTGCGTCGAGCCAGCCGGCGCTGGACCGGTCGGAGAAGCGTCGGGGGCAGGCTGAGCGGCGGCCTGTGCAGCATGGCCTGGCTGAGCGGCGGCTGAACTCGTCGGACCACGTTCAGCGGCGGCCGGCGTAGCTGGGCCATGCTGAGCGGCGCCTGAGCTCGCCGGACCACCTTCAGCCGAGCCTGAGCTAGCCGGGCCACCTTCAGCGGCGCCTGAGCTAGCCGGGCCACCTTCAGCGGTGGCGGGGGTCGACGGGCCAGGGTCAGCAGCGGTTGCGCTGGTCGAGTCAACCTTCGGGGAAGCTGCGGCGGGCCTGATCCGGGCTGACTGTGTTTCGGAGCTGTCGTGGGTGGCGTTCCCGGATGGCGTTTGCGGCTCGGTCGGAGCGGTGCGCTGCTGCCAGGGCGGTGGTTCGAGAGTGCCCAGCAGGTCGTCGTCTGTGGGTGCGGGGGTGGTGGCATCCAACGAGAGGTCGATGTCGTCGTCGGTGGATTTTCGGGCGGCCGGGGGCCGGGCGGATGCGGCCTCGTGACTGAACTCCTGAGAAGGCGAGGGCAGGGCCGACTCAGGGGACGCTGATGACCCGGTCGGGGGAGGAGTCGTGGGGCCGGGGAAGGCCGGGTGGGGCGCAGGAGCCTCGCGGTCGGAGCGGGCGGGCTTCGGGGGTGCCGAGGAGTGCTCGGTAGCCGGGATCGACTCGTCGGGAGAGGCCGATCGGGGTCGTGGGCGCGGCCGGGGGCGGGAGTCCGCAGGTCGGGTGGGGGCGGCCGTGGTCGTGGCGCTTCGGGCGGTCGCGGTCGCTTCGCGGCTGCCGGGGGATTGCGGGGCGGAGTATGCAGCGGCCGGTGCCTCGTCGCGGGTCGCGGGGCTTTCGGTGGGAGCCATGGGTGCCGTTGCCGGGTCGACAGTGGTGCGGGAAGGCGGCGGGGCGGTCGCCGTGGCGGCTCGGCGGGGGAGGGGCTGGGGGTAGTCGCCGTCGACGAGCTGACCTTCGAGGATGACGGCGCCGGGGGTGTCATTGGCCGGGGTGCCGGGTAGGGGTGGTGGGGGGAGGTCGTCCTGTTCAGTGGTGCCCGGGGCAGGCGGGGGTGGGGGCTCGTCGGGGCCGCGGCCCCACTGGCGGTCGCGGGTGGTCCAGGGCGGCGGCTCCGGCTCGCCGCCCAGCAGGTCGTCGTCGGGCAGATCTTCGTCGTAGAAGGCGGGGGGTGGGGCCGACTGGTGGTGGTCGGCTTCGTCCCAGTCGATCTTTACTCGGCGCATGTCGTCGACGTCGACCGTGACGGGGAGCATGTCGCCCGGGTGGGGCCATTTGGCGACCGGGACGCGAGGGTCGCGGACGGTGACTTCGGCGGCGGGGAGGCCGGGGGCGAGGATCAGGATCAAGATCTCGGCGCGGCCGTACACGGCGGTGGCTGGGGGTTCGGAAACGGCCTTGACCTGGGCGGTGCCGGAGATCCAGGCACGGGCCCCGCGGCGCACCACGTTGAGCATGCCGATGCCGATGGCGAGGGCCAACATGGCTACGCCCAGCGCCACGATGGCCCAGCTCGACATGCCGAGCCCGAAGACCATGACGAAGACGGCGATGGTGCCGACCATCGCGGCCACGAGCTTGCGGGCCGGTGCGATCGGCCGGCCGTTGTGGTTCGCCACTGTGGACCTCCCGGGGACTATTAGTCAGGTTACGGAGCGCGGCGTACCCGTGGAAGGGCGGTTGTCGCTCGTGGCCGACGCGGTACCGATAGGCTGATATCCCGGTTCGGCGGCGCCCGGCGTGTCGCGTTGCCCGCCGGGAGCAGGCACCTCTACGCCGGCTTACCCACCGACTCGCCGGGTGTCGACCCGGTCGGGTGCAGACCACGATCAGGAGGCCGTTTTCGTGTCCACCAGCCCTGCCGAGCGCACGCTCGTGCTCGTCAAGCCCGATGCGCTGCGGCGCGGTCTGCTCGGGGAGATCCTCGGCCGCTTCGAGCGTAAGGGCCTCGTCGTCGAGGCACTCGAGTTGCGCACCATGGACGCGAAGCTGGCCGACGAGCACTACGCCGAGCACGTGGACAAGGCCTTCTACCCGCCGCTGAAAGACTTCATGACCGGCGGTCCGCTGGTCGCCGCGGTGCTCTCCGGCGACGAGGTGATCTCGGTCGTCCGGACCCTGGTGGGTGCCACCGACGGGCGCAAGGCCGCTGCCGGCACGATCCGCGGCGACCTCTCCCTGTCCAACCGGGAGAACCTGGTCCACGCTTCCGACTCGCCGGACAGCGCCAAGCGCGAACTGGCGATCTGGTTCCCGAACCTCTGACGTTTCCCCACGGCCGTCGCCCGGACCGGGCGACGGCCGTCAGGCCGCCCGGCGGCCGATAAAGCGGTCGCGCGGCGGGGTATCGTGGGTGGCAAGACGTCGATCCGGCCATCACCGGGGAGTCTCCGGAAGAACGGCCCCGGGTGATCCGGGTCTCAGTAGAACCGGGCGGCGCCGGCCCGTAGACATGCCGGGGAACGAGCGGGTAGTCGCCCAGGAAACGAGCGACCGCCAAGCGAGGTGGTACCGCGGGCTCAGCCGAGTTCGTCCTCGCAGTCCACGTGACCTGCGAGGAAGGCGTACCACCGATGGCTTATCCCCAGCACACCGACGCCGCCGGCGTTCCCGCGAGCCCTGACCTGCCCGCGGTGGAGCGGGCTGTGCTCGAGCACTGGACGGCCGACAAGACCTTCGAGGCCTCCGTCGAGCAGCGCCCGGCCGGGCAGAACGGCAGCAACGAGTACGTCTTCTACGACGGCCCGCCGTTCGCCAACGGGCTGCCGCATTATGGACACCTGTTCACCGGCTACGTCAAGGACGTGGTGCCGCGCTATCAGACGATGCGCGGCAAGCGGGTCGAGCGGCGGTTCGGGTGGGACACCCACGGGCTGCCCGCCGAGGTGGAGGCCGAGAAGCAGCTCGGCATCACCACCAAGGCGCAGATCCTCGAGCTGGGCCTCGACAAGTTCAACGAGGCTTGTCGGACGTCCGTGCTGGCGTACACGAAGGATTGGGAGCGTTACGTCACGCGGCAGGCCCGGTGGGTCGACTTCGGCAACGACTACAAGACCCTCGACCCCAGTTACATGGAGTCGGTCATGTGGGCGTTCAAGACCCTGCACGACAAGGGCCTGGTGTACGAGGGCTTCCGGGTGCTCGCGTACTGCTTCCGCTGTGAGACGCCGCTGTCGAACACCGAGACGCGGATGGACGACGTCTACCGCGACCGGACCGATCCGGCGCTGACCGTCACTTTCCGGTTGGAGACCGGCGAGGACATCGCGGTGTGGACGACCACGCCGTGGACGCTGCCGTCGAACCTCGCGCTCGCGGTCGGCCCGGACATCGACTATGCCGTGCTGGAGAAGGACGGCCACAAGCTGATCTTCGGCGCCGGCCGGGTGGCTGCCTACGCCAAGGAGCTGGACGGGTACGAGCAGGTCGGCACGGTGCGCGGCAGTGAGCTGGCCGGGCGTCGCTACACCCCGATGTTCGACTTCCTGGTGGAGCAGGCCGGGGAGAACGCCTTCCAGGTGCTCGCGGCCGACTACGTCAGCGACGAGGACGGCACGGGCGTCGTGCATCAGGCGCCCGCGTTCGGTGAGGACGACCAGAACGTCTGCAACGCGGCCGGCATCCCGACGATCGTGACAGTGGACGAGCACACCCGGTTCACCGCGCTGGTCGGGCCGTGGGAGGGCGTGCAGGTCTTCGAGGCGAACAAGCCGATCATCGCCGACCTCAAGGGCCGCGGGCTGGTGCTGCGGCACGAGGGCTACACGCACTCGTACCCGCACTGCTGGCGCTGTGCGACCCCGCTGGTCTACAAGGCGGTGTCGTCGTGGTTGGTGGCGGTGACGCAGTTCCGGGACCGGATGGTCGAGCTGAACCAGGAGATCACCTGGACGCCCGGGCACATCAAGGACGGCTCGTTCGGCAAGTGGCTGGCGAACGCCCGGGACTGGTCGATCTCCCGGAACCGGTTCTGGGGCTCGCCGATCCCGGTGTGGAAGTCGGACGACCCGAACTACCCGCGCGTCGACGTGTACGGCTCCTTCGAAGAGATGGAGCGCGACTTCGGGGTCAAGGTCACCGACCTGCACCGCCCGTACGTGGATGAGCTGACCCGCCCGAACCCGGACGACCCGACCGGGCAGTCGACCATGCGTCGGGTGCCGGAGGTCCTCGACTGCTGGTTCGAGTCGGGGTCGATGCCGTTTGCGCAGGTGCACTACCCGTTCGAGAATAAGGACTGGTTCGAGCACCACTACCCGGGCGACTTCATCGTCGAATACATCGGGCAGACCCGCGGCTGGTTCTACACCATGCACGTGCTTGCCACGGCGTTGTTCGACCGGCCGGCGTTCCGCAACTGCCTCAGCCACGGCATCCTGCTGGGCGAGGACGGGCGCAAGATGTCCAAGAGCCTGCGCAACTACCCCGACGTTTACGGGGTGTTCGACCAGTACGGCTCGGACGCGATGCGGTGGATGCTCATGTCGTCGCCGGTGCTGCGCGGTGGGGACATGCCGGTGACCGAGACCGCGATCCGCGACTCGGTCCGGCAGGTGCTGCTCCCGCTGTGGAACGTCTGGTACTTCTTCAGCCTGTACGCGAACGCGTCCGGTCACACCGCGACCGGTCGGACCGACTCGACGCACCTGCTTGACCGCTACGTCCTGGCGAAGACCAACGAGCTGGTGACCGAGGTCGGCACCCGGATGGACGAGTACGACATCTCGGGTGCGGCGGGCGCGGTGCGGTCCTACCTCGACGCGCTCACCAACTGGTACGTGCGCCGCTCCCGGGACCGCTTCTGGGCCGGTGACGCCGACGCGTTCGACACGCTGGCCACCGTGCTCGAGGTGCTGTGCCAGGTCGTCGCGCCGCTCGCCCCGCTGACCGCCGAGGAGATCTGGCGGGGGCTCACCGGGGGCCGGTCGGTGCACCTGACCGACTGGCCGTCGGCGGACGCGTACCCGGCTGATCATGACCTGGTGGCGTCGATGGACGCGATCCGCGAGGTCGCATCGGCGGCGCTGTCGTTGCGTAAGGCTCGGGCTCTGCGGGTGCGCCTGCCGCTGGCCAAGCTGACTGTGGCGACGCCCGACGCCGAGCGACTCCGCGCGTTCCAGGACCTGATCGCCGACGAGGTCAACGTCAAGGAGGTGGAGCTCAGCACCGATCTGACCGCGTACTGTCGCCAGGTTTTGACCGTGGTCCCGCGGGCCCTGGGGCCGCGCCTGGGCAAGCAGGTGCAGCAGGTGATCAAGGCCGTCAAGGCCGGCGACTGGGAGCTGGTCGACGGCCTGCCGGTCACGGCCGGAGTGACCCTCCAGGAAGGCGAGTACGAGCTGAAGCTCGTCGCTGCCGACGTGGAGCACTCCGCGCCGCTGCCCGGCGACCGCGGTGTGGTCGTTCTCGACACCGAGGTCACCGCGGAACTCGCGGCCGAAGGCCTGGCCCGCGACGTGATCCGCGTCGTGCAGCAGGCCCGGCGGGACGCGGACCTGGACGTCTCCGACCGCATCACGCTCACGGTCGCCGCGAGCGAGGCGGTCGCGGCCGCAGTGGAGGCGCACCGCGACTTTGTCGCTGCGGAGACGCTGACCACGGCGTTGACCTTCGGCGCGCTGACCGAGGGCTTCGCCGGCGAGGTGGGCGACGGCGAGACCGTCACGGTGTCGGTGGTACGCGCCTAGGAAGCCGAGTGCAGCTCGGCATTTGCCGTCTTACGCGGTAAATGCCGAGCCTGCTTCCCAGATCGATGGGGGTTTCCCCGGCGGCGTCGGATATCGTCCTACCGCCCCCCACTTTCACATCTGCATGTCCCGCCGGAGGAACACGTTGCCGCTGCTCTACTCGATCGGCAAAATCACTGTCGGCAAGGCGATGATCATCGGCTGGCGCCCCCGCGTCGAAGGCCTCGAGAACATCCCCGCCACCGGCGGCGCCATCTTCGCCGGAAACCACCTGTCGGTCGCCGACGAGCTGTTTCTCGGCTCCGTCGTGCCGCGACACATCGCTTTCTGGGCCAAGGCGGAGTATTTCCGCGGCGGCGGCGTGAGCGGCACCCTCACCAAGTTCATGATGAAGGGTCTCGGCGCGATCAAGGTCGAGCGCGGCGGCGGCCGCGCCGCCCTCACCGCCTTCGACGGCGCCATCCCGGTGCTCAAGTCGGGCGACCTGGTCGCTGTCTACCCCGAGGGCACGCGCTCACCGGACGGCAGGCTCTACCGCGGGCGTACGGGCGCGGCCCGGCTTGCCGTCGCGGCCGGTGTGCCGATCATCCCGGTCGGCATG
Source organism: Actinoplanes sp. NPDC051859 (assembly GCF_044452725.1). Taxonomy (NCBI): domain Bacteria; kingdom Bacillati; phylum Actinomycetota; class Actinomycetes; order Micromonosporales; family Micromonosporaceae; genus Actinoplanes; species Actinoplanes sp. NPDC051859. The sequence goes on from NZ_JBITBX010000002.1 coordinate 12,868, forward strand.
ATCGGCACGGAGAAGGTGCAGCCGATCGGCCGGCCCTATCCGAAGTGGGGCCAGGGCAAGGGCGAGGTCACGGTCAAATTCGGCAAGCCGATCGAGACGATCGGCCGAGACGACGACCGCACCGCGCTGCGGACGCTCACCGACGAAGTCATGGCCGAAATCCAGAAGCTGACCGGTCAGGAGTACGTGCCCCGCTACGCCCCGCCGCGCGCCGAGAGCTAGCCGCGGGCCAGCACCGAGTCTCGGAACACCGCGGTGAGGTCGGCGCTCTCGCTCAGGGAGCGCCGGGTCAGCAGCACCGTAGCCATGCTGCCGAAGTCTGCCCACGCACAGACCACTATCGCCGCGCCCTGGTGGCGACCAGCGGCGCACCGCTCGTGCACGCCCGTCTCGCCCAGGTCGAAGGACTGGACTTCCTTGAGCTTGTAGGCGTCGGTCAGGTGCGCCAACTCGGCCTCGACGTCGCTCTCCGGGGTCAGGCGCAGTCCGGTGGTGCCGAAGATGGTGACCCGTTTTCCGGCACCGTCGGCGTACTGGCCGGCGAAGGTGTCGCCGGACGTGAGCGGGCCGGCTGCGCCGACCTGCTCAGCGAGCCGGTCGGTGGCCCGTCGGCCAGCCGCGTCGTCGCGCAACTCGAGGTCGGCGATCTGCTGCGGGAGGACCGCTGAGACCGGGTACTGCCGGGCCGCGGGCCAGAGAAAATAGCCGGGTACGCCGCAGCAGCACAGCGCGCTCAGCAGAGCGGTCATGACCAGTTTGCGGCCCCACCGGCGCTTGCGGCGCGGCGGGGGGAGTGGGCGTTGCGGCGGGCGTACGGGCGATGGCGCCAGCGGGCCTTTGGCGGCCGGCCGCTGTTCCTTTTGTCGTTTCTTCGCCTTCTTTCCGGGCGGTGGAGGAGGCAGCGGGCGCGCCCGGTCCAGATAGGCCTGCGGCGCGGCAGGGGCGGGCCGAGACTGTGCAGCAGAGGTGGGCCTTGGCTGAGCAGAGGTGGGCCTTGGCTGTGTGGCAGGCGCGGGCCACTGCTGTCCGGCAGGGGTGGGCCGCGGCTGTCCGGCAGGGGGATGCGGCTGTCCGGCAGGAGAGTGTGGCTGTCCGGTGGGCTTGGACCAGATTGGCGCCGCGGGTGCGGGTGGCGTGGGGGCCGTTGGCCGGGCCGTTGCCGGGTTGGGGTAGCCGGGCGTGCCGGCGTGCTGGAGGTCGGTGGGTGCGCTCGGTTTGACGCGGCGGCGGCCGCCCCACCAATGGCGGCGCGGCTCGATCGATGGGGCTGCGGTTGCAGCGGCGGACGGATCCGTCCTGGTCGGTGCCGGTGCTGTGCCCGCCTGGGCGAACGGCGCTGCAGGTGCGTCCACGCGGGCGGGTGGCAGTAGCGCGTCCATGCGGGTGGGCGGCAGGGGTGCGTCCGCGCGGGTGGGTGGCAGGGGTGCGTCCGCGCGGGTGGGTGGCAGTAGCGCGTCCATGCGGGTGGGCGGCAGGGGTGCCTCTACCCGGGTGGGGGGCATTGCTTCCGGGAAGGGTTCCAGGAGATCCAGGGGAGTGTCCTGGTCGGCCCAGGGGTCGACCGGTGGGCTGGTCGACCAGTCATCCGTTGCCCACGGGTCCACCGGTGCGGGCGGAGGGTCGGCAGGTGTGGGGTGGCGGCGCTCCCACCAGGACTTCTTGGGCGTCGGTGGCGGAACGGCCGCGGAACCGCTCCACCGCTGCGGCACGGGTGCGGTGCCGGGGGCGTCGCCCGCCAGGGGCTCACCGCTCGCCGGACTCGCTGGCTTGTGCGTGGCCGATGCGGGATCAGGCCTGAACTCGGCCGCGGCAGCTAGCGGAACGGGCGGAATCTTTGCGACAGCCGCGCCGGGTTCCGGAGTGGCAGGCAGAGCCGGGGTCTGGGGCTCCGGGGCGGCTGCGGCCGCGGTTGGGGGTTCCGGGGCGGCGGGTGCGGCGGCCGCGGTTGGGGGTTCCGGGGCGGCAGGTGCGGCGGCCGCGGTCGGAGGTTCCGGGGCGGCAGCGGCGTTGGTCGGAGGCTCCGGGGCGGAAGGCGGTGCCGTCGACGAGGGCTCTGGGGCGGCAGGGGCGGTGGCCGCGGCCGGGGGATCCGGGGGTGGCGGGGCCGTGGTGGTGGGTGGCGGGGTGGTCGAGTCGGTGGGGGATGAAGCCGGGGTGCTGTGGGGCGGGACCGGGTCGCCGGCGGATTCGGGCGCGGCCGGGTGGTCCGGCTGCTGGTCGGTCATCCGTCGATCTCCTCCCGGGGTTGCTGTTCGAGGCCCAGGTTAGAACCGGTTTGCCAGTCCGCCCATCCGCTCGATCACCGCCCGGCGGCGGACCGTGCATCGGACGATCGGGCGGTCTGCGCCGGAAAGACGGACAGAGGGGGCGATGTGCGGGACGGTCCGGAGTCGTATGGTGACCCGGTGGTGAGACGGAGATGAGTACGACTCAGAGACACGCCATCCACGAGACCGGGGTCGCCGGTGGGCAGCCGATGCTGTTCGCGCACGGCTTCGGTTGCGACCAGAACATGTGGCGGTTCGTTGCGCCCGAGTTCGCCGGCACCCATCGGGTGGTGCTGTTCGATCATGTCGGTGCGGGGCGGTCCGACCTCAAGGCGTATGACGACGGGCGCTATTCGAGCCTCGACGGGTATGCCTCTGACGTGCTGGAGATCGTGCACGACCTCGACCTGTGGGACGTGATCTTCGTGGGGCACTCGGTCAGCGCGATGATCGGAGTGCTCGCCGCGATCCGGGAGCCGGAACGGTTCGCCAAGCTGGTGTTGATCGGGCCTTCGCCGCGCTACATCGATGACGAGGGTTACACCGGTGGGTTCGGCCCCGCCGACATCGAGGCCATGCTGGAGTCGCTGGACAGCAATTATCTGGGCTGGTCGAGTGCGATGGCTCCGGTCATCATGGGCAACCCGGACCGTCCGGAGCTGGGGACGGAACTGACGAACAGCTTCTGCGCCACCGATCCGGAGATCGCCAAGAAGTTCGCGCGCGTCACGTTTCTCTCGGACAACCGGGACGACCTGCCGAAACTGCGTACCCCTGCGTTGATCTTGCAGTGCGCCGACGATGTCATCGCCTCGGCGGCGGTCGGTGACTACGTGCATGAGCACCTCGAGGGGAGCACACTGGTGTCCATGAACGCGACCGGCCACTGCCCGAATCTGAGCGCGCCCGCCGAGACCGTCGCGGCGATCAAGGCTTATCTCTGACGGCGATGACGGACAACGGCGGTGGTGGGCCGGACGTGACGCAGGATGTGCGGGTGCCCTGGGATGAGGATCCCGGGGACCTCTACGAGCATGCGCCGTGCGGCTATCTGACGATGTTGCCGGACGGCACGATCGTGAAGGTCAACGAGACGTTCCTGAACTGGACCGGGTTCGACCGCGCCGAGCTGATCGGCCACCGGCGGTTCCGGGATCTGCTCAGTCCCGGCGACAAGATCTACTACGAGACGCACTACGCCCCGCTGCTGAGCATGCAGGACGACGTGCACGAGATGGCCTTCGAGCTGGTCCGTGCCGATGGGCGCCGGCTGCCCATCCTGGTCAACTCGATCCTCGGGCGGGACCCGTCGGGCTTGCCCCGGGTCGTGCGGACCACCGTGTTCAATGCCACCGAGCGCCGCGGCTACGAGAAGGAACTGCTCGCCGCGCGGCGAGCGGCCGAGGCCTCCGAGCAGCGGGTCGGTGCCCTGCAACAGGTGGTCGCGGACCTGGCCGCGGCACCCACCGCCGTCGAGGTCGGCGAGGCGGTGGCACGGGCGCCCGGCTTCGCTTTCGGTGCCACCGACGCCCGGGTGTGGTTGCTCGACCCGGACCGGGAACAGCTGCGCGCCCTCGCCGGCACCGGCCGGGGTGCCCTCGTCGCCGAAGACATCCCGCTCGGCTCGCCGCTGCCGGTCGCCGAGGTGGCACGGCGCGGTGACCTGCACGTGATCGGTTCCGTGGTGCAGGCCGAACGGCACTTCCCGGAGCTGGCCGGCGTGATGCGCGAAGCGGGCCACGGCACGGTCGTCCTGCTGCCGCTCACCGCAGGCTTCGCGGGCGAGTCCATCGGGGCCGACGTGCTCGGGGTGCTCTGCTTTGCCTTCGTCGAAGAACGGGAACTCACCGACAGTGAGCTCCGGGTGGTACGCCTGCTCGGACACCAGGCCGGTCAGGCACTGGACCGGGCCCGCCTCTACGACGACGCCCGGCGCCGCGAGGAACGGGCCACCTTCCTCGCCGAAACCACCCGGGCGCTCGACGAGGTGCCCCGACTCATGCTCCGGGCACGCCGCCTGGTCGACCGCCTCGTTCCGGAGATCGCCGAGTGGGCGGCCGTACGCCTGCAAGTCGGGCCGGCGGGGCTACAGGCCGAGTCCGGCGGACCTGTGCCCGACCCGGTCCGGCTGGCGCAGCGCGTCGCCGTGGTCAGCGGGCACGGCAAAGCTGATCTGGCCGACACCGACCCGGACACGGATTACGCCGTCCTGCCGTTGACCGCCGGCGGCAAAGTCCTGGGCACGCTGGCGCTGCGGATGGCGCCCGGCCGCCGGGCTGCTGCCGCTGAGGCCGGCTTCCTGACCGACCTGGCCGACCGGGCCGGGTTGGCGTTGGAAAACGCCCGGCTCTACGAGCAGGAACGGGCCGTTGCCCGGACATTGCAGCGCAGCTTGCTCGCCAGCGACCTGCCCAACGATCCGCGCTTCGCGGTGGAGACGCACTATCAGGCCGCCGCCCACGATCTCGAGGTCGGCGGGGACTGGTTCGACGCGTTCCTGATCACGAGCGACAAGCTGGCCGTCGTCGTCGGCGACGTGGTCGGCCGGGGCATCGACGCCGCGACCACCATGGGTCAGCTGCGCAGCGCCATTCGGGCACTCGCCTCGGCTGAGGCTGGCCCGGCTCGGCTGCTCGAACGGCTGGACCGGTTCGTGGACCGGGTCGAGTCGGCGCGGATGGCGACCGTCGTCTACTGCGAGGTCGACCTGAGCACCAGCGAGCTGACGTACGCCTGCGCCGGGCACCTGCCGCCGTTGCTCGCCGAGCCGGGTGCCGCGCCGACCTATCTGCTCGAGGGCCGCTCCGGGGCGTTGGGCAGCCGGGCCGGGCGGCGGATCCGCGACGAGCACCGGGTGCGGCTGGCGGCGGGCAGCCGGCTGCTGCTCTACACCGACGGGCTGATCGAGCGCCGGCACCGGCGCATCGACGCCGGCTTCGAAATGCTGGCCCGGGCGTACGCGGGCCGCCGCGACTCGCCGCTGCCGGGGCTGACCGCCGGCCTGGCGGAAAGCCTGGTCGGTCGGGAGCACCACGACGACGTGTGCCTGCTCTGCCTGGCTCTCGGCACCGAGGAACGCCTGGAACGCACGATCGGGGCGGATCCGGTGCAGATCGCGCTGCTGCGCAAGGACATGCGTGGCTGGCTGGCGTCGCACGAGGTCGACGAGGAAAGCACCCAGGCTGTGTTGTTGGCCTGCTCGGAAGCGGTCGCGAACGCCATCGAGCACGGCTACCGCGACGATCCGTTCGGGGTGGTCGACATCAGCGCGGAGGTGTCGGCCGGCACTGTCGAGGTGCGGGTCGCCGACCGCGGTCGGTGGGTGGTCACCGGCGACGAGATGTTCCGGGGCCGGGGGCTCCAGCTGATCCACCGGGTGATGGATGACGTGACGTTCGACCGTACGGAAGGAACCACGGTGACCATGCGGCGGGCCCGGCGGGTGGCATGATGACCGACAAATGGGTGACCTTCTCGAAGTTCGGCGACGCCGAGCTGGTCCGGCTCGCCGGTGAGATCGACCTGGCCAATGCGCCCGAGCTCACCCGCGAAATCGTGCGGCACACCGGTCGGGCCGGAGCCGTGCTGATCGATCTCACCGCCGTTTCGTTCCTGGACAGCGCCGGGGTGCGGCTGTTGGACACCATCGTCGGCGACATGGATTCCGCGGGTACGCCGATCCGGTTGGTGGTGGGGGAGACCGGGGCGGCCCGGATGACTCTGCAACTCTGCGCATTCCGGGATGATTTGGTGAGCACCGACCTGAGCCGGGCCGCGGAGGAATTGCGCGGCTAGTCCGCGTACCCTGGAGCCCCATGAGCGTCTCTTCAGTCTTTCCGCAGCTCGAGCAGTTGCTGCCGCGGGTCAGCAAGCCGATCCAGTACGTGGGTGGGGAGCTCGGCGCCGTCGTCAAGGACTGGGACGCGACCACCGTTCGGTGGGCTTTGATGTATCCGGACGCGTACGAGGTGGGGCTGCCCAACCAGGGCGTGCAGATCCTCTACGAGGTGCTGAACGAGCAGCCGGACGTGCTGGCCGAGCGGACGTACTCGGTGTGGCCGGACCTCGAGGCGCTGATGAAGGAGGCCGGCGTCCCGCAGTTCACGGTTGATGCGCACCGGCCGGTCCGGGCCTTCGACGTGCTCGGGCTGTCGTTCGCCACCGAGCTGGGCTACACCAACATGCTCTCCGCGCTCGACCTGGCCGGGATCCCGCTGAACAGCGCCGACCGGACCGTCGAGGACCCGATCGTGCTGGCCGGCGGCCACGCCTCGTTCAACCCTGAGCCGATCGCCGACTTCATCGACGCTGCGGTGCTCGGTGACGGCGAAGAAGCCGTCCTCGAAATCACCGGGATCATCCGGGAGTGGAAGGCTGAGGGCTGCCCAGGCGGGCGGGACGAGATCCTGCTGCGCCTCGCGCGTACCGAAAGCATCTATGTTCCGCGCTTCTACGACGTGGACTACCTGCCCGATGGCCGGATCCAGCGGGTCGTGCCCAACCGGCCCGACGTGCCGTTCCGGGTGGCGAAGCGCACGACGATGGACCTGGACGCCTGGCCGTACCCGAAGAAGCCGCTGGTCCCGCTGGCCGAGACGGTCCACGAGCGCTACGCGGTGGAGATCTTCCGCGGGTGTACGCGCGGCTGCCGGTTCTGCCAGGCGGGCATGATCACCCGGCCGGTGCGGGAGCGGTCGATCACCACGGTCGGCCAGATGGTCAAGGAGGGCCTGGAGTTCTCCGGCTACTCCGAGGTGGGCCTGCTGTCACTCTCCAGCGCCGACCACTCCGAGATCGGTGACATGTGCTCCGGCCTGGCCGAGCAGTACGCCGACACCAACGTGTCGCTGTCGCTGCCCTCGACCCGGGTCGACGCCTTCAACATCGACCTGGCCCAGGAGCTGTCCCGCAACGGGCGCCGGACCGGCCTGACGTTCGCCCCCGAGGGTGGTTCCGAGCGGATCCGCAAGGTCATCAACAAGATGGTGACCAAGGAAGACCTGATCCGGACGGTCGTCACGGCGTACTCGAACGGCTGGCGGCAGGTGAAGCTGTACTTCATGTGCGGCCTGCCCACCGAGACCGACGAGGACGTGCTCGAAATCGCGCAGATGGCGCACGAGGTGATCCGGGCCGGTCGCGAGGCCGCGGGCACCAAGGACATCCGCTGCACGGTGTCGATCGGCGGGTTCGTGCCCAAGCCGCACACCCCGTTCCAGTGGGCGCCGATGGACCGCCCGGAGGTCATCGACCACCGGCTCAAGCTGCTCAAGCAGGAGATCAACAGCGACCGGTCGCTGGGCCGGGCCATCGGCTACCGCTACCACGACGGCGAGCCGTCACTGATCGAAGGCCTGCTCTCGCGCGGCGACCGCCGGGTCGGTGCGGTCATCCGGCGCGCCTGGGACAAGGGCCAGCGGTTCGACGGCTGGTCGGAGCACTTCTCGTACTCCCGCTGGGTCGAGTCCGCGGCCGAGGTCCTGCCCGACTTCGGCGTCGACCTGGACTGGTTCACCACCCGCGAGCGCGAGGAACTCGAGGTCCTGCCCTGGGACCACCTCGACTCCGGTCTCGACAAGGACTGGCTCTGGCAGGACTGGATGGACTCCAAGAGCGAGTACGAGCAGGACGACTGCCGCTGGACGCCGTGCTTCGACTGCGGCGTCTGCCCGTCGATGGACACCGAGATCCAGATCGGGCCCACCGGCAAGAAGCTTCTCCCCCTGACCCCGGTGAACCATCCGACCGCCCCGCCCGCCGCCCAAAGCACGCCTGAAGGCAGCCCTCTGCGGCTCCCCGTCTAGGAGTTCGTCATTCCCCCGAAGAATCAGCCGGTCGGCGGCCAAGCCCCGGTCGTGCAGCGCATCCGCATCCGGTACGCGAAACGTGGACCGCTGCGCTTCACCTCGCACCGCGACTTCGCGCGCGCGTTCGAGCGGGCGTTGCGGCGTGCGGGCGTACCCATCGCCTTCTCGCAAGGCTTCACCCCGCACCCCAAGATCTCGTACGCGAGCGCCGCGCCCACCGGTGTCGGCAGTGAAGCGGAGTACCTGGAGATCGGCCTGCAGGCCGAGGTCGACCCGACCGCTCTGCGGGCCGCGCTGGACGCCGCGCTGTCGCCCGGCCTCGACGTGCTCGACGCCGTCGCTGCTTCCGAGGGCAGCCTGGCCGACCGCATCGACGCGTCCCAGTGGCGGCTCGAACTGCCGGAGATCTCCCCGGAGGTCGCGGCGAAGGCGGTCGACGCCTTCCTCGCTGCGGAGGAGGTGCTGGTCGAGCGCATGACGAAGCAGGGCAAGCGCTCGTTCGACGCGCGAAAAGCGGTTGCATCCTGCGTGCTGGGCGAGGAGTCTGACGCACCTTCTCCGGCGGCGGCGGCGCCGTGTGCGATAATCGACCTTGTCGTGCGGCAGGTTACGCCCGCCGTGCGGCCCGATGACGTCCTGTCCGGCCTGCGCGTGGTGGCCGGCCTGGAGCCGCCGGTGCCCCCACGGGTGACCCGGCTGGCCCAGGGCTCGCTCACCCCGCAGGGGGAGATCGTCGATCCGTTGGACGCGGATCGCGAGGACGCACCCATCGGAGGGCGCTAGCCGTTTCGGCCGGTGCCCGCGTTGGCAGACTTCGCCAAGCCCGGCCGATGAGGGTCGGGTCCGCGAAAAACTTGCGGCGATCCTGCGTGGCAGCGCTCACCCGCGCCCGGGACCGCCAGAACTGGAGAGCGCCCGATGCTCGAAAACGAGCCACAGGGCGGTGAACGGGAAGAGGTGTCCGCACCTCCTTCCGTCGATGCCGCCGACAGCACCACCGCTGCGCCCGCTCGCCGGACGCGGGCCCCGCGCCGCAAGGCGGTCGCGGCGGCTGACACGTCCGTGACCGTCCCGGTCGATGCGCCGGGCGCCGAGCCCGGAGCGGCCGACGAGGCGGCGAACGCCGTCGACGCGGCCGCGGCTGCCGAAGCTCCCGCCCCGGTGAAGGCGACCCGCAGCCGTGCGCGGAAGAAGGCCGCTCCGGCAGCCGCCGCCCCGGAGGCTGATACTCCTGCCGACGCCGATGCGGCCGAGGCTCCCACCCCGGTGAAGGCCACCCGCAGTCGCGCCCGGAAGAAGGCAGTTCCCGCCGCCGCCCCGGAGGAGCTGCCGATCCCGGTCGTGGCGACACCGGCACCGGCACCGGAGCCGGACAGCCTGGTCGCCGAAGCAGTCGAAGAAGAGGAAGACGAGCAGGTCACCGAGCCGGTCGCGGAGCAGACCTCCGCCGCGGTGCCGGTGGTCGGCGTGCTGCCCCTGGACGACGAGCTCGTCGAGGAGGCCCCCACCCGTCGGCGGAGCCGGAAGGCCGCGCTGCCTCCGGCCGTACTCTTCATGCCGCCGGAGCCCGACGCTGAGCCGGCGCCCGCGCTGCGCCGCACCCGGCGCGGCACCACCGCTGCCGCCGTCACTGAGCCGGTGCTGGAGCCGGCTGCTGCGACGCCGGTCGAGGCCGACGCTGTCGCCGAGACAGCGGAGGAAGAACCCGCCGAGGGTGTCCGCAGGAGCCGGCGTCGGCGCCGCGGCGCCGCAGCGGAGGTCGACGAGGCCGTCGCCGAGCAGCCCGCGCTGGAAGAAGCCGACGAGACCGCCGACGACGTCGAGGACGGCGCCGCCGACGAGGACGAAGACGACGAGGAGGCGGGCCGCCGGCGTCGCCGCCGGGGCCGTCGTGGCCGGGGCCGGGGCAAGGGACCGGCCGACGAGGGCGACGAGACCGACGAGAACGGCGCTGCCGAGGCCGAGGCCGAGACGGACAGCGAAGACGAGGAAACCGACGAGGGCGACGGGGTCACCCGCCGCCGGCGCCGGCGCCGCCGCAAGGGTTCCGGCGACACCGAGACCGGCGGGGTCGAGGACGGCGTGCACACCGTCGTGCGGGTGCGCGAGCCGCGCCGCAGCGATGAGGTGCAGGGCGTGTCGGGCTCGACCCGGCTGGAGGCCAAGCGCCAGCGTCGCCGGGACGGCCGCGAGCAGCGCCGCACCCGCCCGCCGATCCTGAGCGAGTCGGAGTTCCTGGCCCGCCGCGAGGCGGTCGACCGGGTCATGGTCGTCCGGCAGAAGCCGGACCGCACCCAGATCGCCGTGCTCGAAGACGGCATCCTGGTCGAGCACTACGTCTCGCGGTCCACCTCCGGCACCATGGTCGGCAACGTCTACCTCGGCAAGGTGCAGAACGTGCTGCCGAGCATGGAAGCCGCGTTCGTCGACGTCGGCCGCGGCCGCAACGCCGTGCTGTACGCCGGCGAGGTCAACTGGGACGCCACCGGGCTGGAAGGCCGGGCCCGCTCCATCGAGCAGGCGCTGCGTTCCGGCGACTCGGTGCTGGTGCAGGTCACCAAGGACCCGATCGGGCACAAGGGCGCCCGGCTCAGCAGCCACATCGCGCTCTCCGGCCGGCACCTGGTCTACGTGCCCAACGGCAACGCCTCCGGCATCAGCCGCAAGCTGCCCGACAACGAGCGCAAGCGCCTGCGTGACGTGCTGAAGAAGCTCGTGCCGGACGGCGCGGGCGTCATCGTGCGGACGGCTGCGGAAGGCGCCTCGGAAGAAGAGCTCGAGCGCGACGTCCGGCGCCTGCAGGCGCAGTGGGAGGACATCCAGGCCAAGGCCGCCGAGGGCAACGCGCCGCGGCCCCTCTCGGAAGAGCCCGACCTGGTCATCCGGGTCGTCCGGGACCTCTTCAACGAAGACTTCCGCGAGCTGATCGTGCAGGGCGAGCGGGCGTACGACGAAATCGAGGACTATCTCGAGTCGGTCTCCCCGGACCTGAAGGAGCGCCTGCACCGGCACACCGGCACGGGGGACGTCTTCGCCGACAAGCGGATCGACGAGCAGATCCTCAAGGGGCTCGACCGCAAGGTGTTCCTGCCCTCCGGCGGACACCTGGTGATCGACCGGACTGAGGCGATGACCGTCGTCGACGTCAACACCGGTAAGTACACCGGTGCGGGCGGCAACCTGGAAGAGACGGTCACCCGCAACAACCTGGAGGCGGCCGAGGAGACCGTACGGCAGCTGCGCCTGCGTGACCTCGGTGGCATCGTGGTCATCGACTTCATCGACATGGTGTTGGAGAGCAACCGTGAGCTGGTGCTGCGCCGGCTCACCGAGTGCCTGGGCCGGGACCGGACCAAGCACCAGGTCACCGAGATCACGTCGCTGGGCCTGGTGCAGATGACCCGTAAGCGGATCGGCGCCGGGCTGCTCGAGGCTTTCAGTGAGAACTGTGAGCACTGCAAGGGCCGTGGCCTGGTCATTCACACCGAGCCCGTGGCGGAGAAGCGTTCGCCCGGCAGCGGTGGCAATGGCGGTAACGGCGGTAGCGGCGCGGCCAACCAGGTCAAGGCCGTCGCCGCGGCGGCCCGGACCGAGGCGCCGTCCTCGCCGGCCCCGCAGGCTTCGTCCGGTTCCTCTTCGCGGTCTCGGCGGCGCCGGGGTGGCGGCAGCGACACGGCCCCGCTCGAGGCGCCGCAGGTCGAGACTCCGCAGACCGACGTGGCCGCTGCGGAGATGCCGCACGTGACCGAGGACCCGGTGGCCGAGACGGCTGGTCTCCCGCCGGCCGGGTCTGGCGTGATCACCCGAACGCCGCAGGTCACCACCAGCGCGGCTGACGACGACTACGACATCAGCGGCTACGACCTCTCCCGCTACGAAACGAACGGCACCTCGTACGCCGAGGAGCCGATGCAGCTGACCGGGGCCGACGACCCGGACGCTGCGGACGACGACGATGACGAGGACGACGAGCCGGTCGGTGCCGGCGCGGGCGGCCGCAGGCGCTCGCGGCGCGGCGGCTCCCGGCGGCGGACCCGCCCGTAACGGCTACAGATCGAAAGGCCCCGGTGCGCCACCGGGGCCTTTCGGCGTGTGTACCCTCAGTTTTCCCGCCCCGCCCTGGCCACAAGGAGCCCGGATCATCATGCGACGCCTGCTGTGCGCCACCGCCCTGAGCGGCGCCGTTCTCCTGCTCGGCGCCTGCTCTGCCGACAAGTCCGACGATCAGCCCGCTGCTGCGCCTGCTTCTCAGGCGGCATCCGCGGCTCCGGGTGGCAGTGCCACTCCCGCCCCGGCGGGCTCTGCGGGAGCAGGCGGTGACGTCGCGCTGAAGGGCAACTCCAAGGCGATCTGCGATCAGGCGGCGCGGACGGGCAGCGAGGCCGCCAAGAAGTTCGCCGAGGACCTGAAACTGCTCATCGACGCCGAGACGTCGCAGGACAAGGCCGCGGTGACCAAGGCGCAGCAGAAGACCAACCGGGACGTGCAGAACTACGCGGCTGCGCTGAACGACATGGCGAAGCTCGCTTCGGAGTCGGACCTCAAGCAGGCCCTGTCGGCGATGGGTAAAGAGGTCTCGGCGTTGGAGGGTGACGTTCGCAAGCTCGACCCGGACAAGTTCGCCGGGCTGCAGGAAACCCTGGCCAAGGCCTGCGGTACCGCCTGAGCGCTCCCCGGTTTGGGCGACGCGCCGCTGATGAAGTACGCTATCTGTCGGCGCTTTTTCAAGCGCCGTGTTCTCGTGCGCGAGTCATTTTCCGCGCCGGGACCACGAGTTACATCCGCCAAGCAGCGATGTTCCGCTGCGTAAGTCTCAGGGAGTCCGCGTCCGATGTACGCGATCGTCAAGACCGGCGGCAAGCAGTACAAGGTTGCCGAGGGCGACGTCATCGAGGTCGAGAAGCTCGCGGGTGCGCCCGGCGATGCGCTCAAGCTCGCCGCGGTCCTCCTCGTCGACGGTGACAACCTGGTGACCGATGCGGCCAAGCTTGCCAAGGTGACGGTGTCCGGCGAGATCGCCGAGCACACCAAGGGTCCGAAGATCCGGATCCACAAGTTCAAGAACAAGACCGGCTACCACAAGCGCCAGGGGCACCGCCAGCCGCTGACGCTGGTGAAGGTGACCGGCATCTCCAGCGGGAAGTAGGGGCGAACCGCCATGGCTCACAAAAAGGGTGCATCAAGCTCGCGGAACGGCCGTGACTCCGCCGCTCAGCGGCTCGGTGTGAAGCGGTTCGGCGGCCAGCTGGTCAACGCCGGCGAGATCATCGTCCGCCAGCGCGGCACGAAGTTCCACCCGGGCGACCTGGTCGGCCGCGGTGGCGACGACACGCTGTTCGCGCTCGCCGCGGGCAACGTGCTCTTCGGTCACAAGCGTGGTCGCAAGACCATCAGCATCGTGCCGGTCGCGGCAGCGGCCGAGTAAGACCGCCGCTCACGCAGCGTCGCAGCGGGCCGTGGACCTTCCGGGGTCCGCGGCCCGCTGTCTTTGTTCAGATCCAGCAGTAGTGGGAGTGCCGAAGTGGCTACGTTCGTCGACCGGGTAGTGCTGCACCTGCAGGCAGGTGACGGCGGTCACGGCTGTGTGTCCGTGAAGCGGGAGAAGTTCAAGCCGCTCGGTGGCCCTGACGGTGGCAACGGCGGGCACGGCGGAGGCATCACCCTCGTCGTCGACCCGCAGCAGCACACGCTGCTCGATTTCCACTTCCGCCCGCACATCAAGGCGACGAACGGCGTCGGCGGGATGGGTGACAACCGGGACGGCGCCAACGGCGGCGACCTCGTGATCAAGGTGCCGGACGGCACGGTCGTGCAGACCCCGGACGGCGAAGTCATCGCCGACCTGATCGGCGAGGGCACCACCTTCGAAGCGGCCCGCGGCGGTCGGGGCGGGCGCGGCAACGCCTCGCTGGCCAACACCCGCCGCAAGGTGCCCGGCTTCGCCGAGCTGGGCGAGCCCGGCGACCACCTCGACGTGGTGCTGGAGCTCAAGAGCGTCGCCGACGTCGGCCTGGTCGGCTTCCCGTCGGCTGGCAAGTCCTCGCTGATCTCGGTCATCTCCGCCGCCAAGCCGAAGATCGCCGACTATCCGTTCACCACGTTGGTGCCCAACCTCGGGGTGGTGCAGGCCGGCGAGAACATCTTCACGGTCGCCGACGTGCCCGGCCTGATCCCCGGGGCGGCCACCGGCAAGGGCCTCGGGCTGGAGTTCCTGCGGCACATCGAGCGCACCTCCGTGCTGGTCCACGTCCTGGATGCGGCGGCGCTGGAGATCGAGCGTGACCCGATCGCCGACCTGGACGCCATCGAGGCGGAGCTGAGCGCGTACGGCGGGTTGGCGGACCGGCCCCGGATGGTCGTCCTCAACAAGATCGACATCCCGGACGGCCGCGACCTCGCCGAGATGGTCCGCCCCGACCTGGAGGCCCGCGGCCTGCGCGTCTTCGAGGTCAGCGCGATCACCCGCGAAGGCCTCAAGGAGTTCCTGTACGCCCTCGCCGAGGCCGTCGCCGCGCACCGGCTCGCCAAGCCGGAGCCCGAGCCGACCCGCGCCATCGTCCGCCCGCGTGCGGTCGACGAGAAGGGCTTCACCATCGAGCAGGACGCCGACGGCGTGTTCGTGGTGCGCGGCATCCAGGTCGAGCGCTGGATCAAGCAGACGAACTTCGACAACGACGAGGCGATCGGCTACCTCGCGGACCGGCTGGAGCGCCTCGGCGTCGAGGCAGCCCTAGCCAAGAAGGGCGCCAAGGCCGGCGATCCCGTCCGCATCGCTGAGCAGGAGTTCGACTGGCAGCCGAACAGCGGCGACTACGTCTCCGGCCCACGCGGCACCGACTCCCGCCTCGAGGAAGACCCCAACCGCCTCACCGCCGCCCAGCGACTCGCGGCCCGCAAGGCTCGCCGGGTCCGCTCGGACGACGAGCTCCTGCACATGGACGAAGACGGCACCGTCACCACGGTCGCGATGTCCGCTAAGCCTGTCTTGATCACCGATGACGAGGAAGAGGACGCGGGCGCGTAGGTCGTGGCTCGATGAGCCATGATGTTCGGCATGCCGAGTTTGACGCGCGCCGAGGCTACCGCCCGAGCTGCCACGATCACCGTGACCGGGTACGACATCGCCCTCGACCTCACCGGGGGCGGTGACACGTTCTTCTCACGGACGGTGCTCGGCTTCGATGCCACGCCCGGCAGCGACGCATTCGTGGAGCTGGAGCCCGCGGAGTTGGTGTCCGCGACGCTCAACGGTGTGCCGCTGGCGGCGTCGGCGCTGGCGGACGAGCGGCTGGCGTTGACCGGTCTCGCGGCGGTCAACGAGCTGGTGGTCGAGGGCCAGATGCGCTACTCGAACACCGGCGAGGGTCTGCACCGCTTCGTGGACCCCGCTGACCAGCGGGTCTACCTGTACGCGCACATGTTTCTCGACGGCGCGCGCCGGATCTTCCCCTGCTTTGACCAGCCCGACCTGAAGGCGCCGGTTACATTGAACGTCGTTGCACCCGATGGCTGGCTGGTGGCGGCCAACGGCGAGCAGGCGGGTGCCGCAGCCGGCGGGCGGTGGCAGTTCGCGCCGACGAAGCCGCTGTCGACGTACCTGATCTCGCTGGTCGCGGGGCCGTACCACGTGCGGACCGACGAGCACGACGGCATTCCGCTCGCGCTGTACTGCCGGCAGGCGCTCGCCGAGCACCTGGATGCGCAGGCGGAGGAGCTGTTCACGGTCACCAAGCAGTGCTTCGACCGCTATCACGAGCTGTTCGACGTGCGGTACCCGTTCGGCCACTACGGGCAGGCGTTCGTGCCCGAGTTCAACTTCGGCGCGATGGAGAATCCGGGCATCGTCGTCTTCCGGGACGAGTTCATCTTCCGGTCCGCGGTGACCGACGCGGAGCGCGAGACCCGGGCCATGGTGATCGCCCACGAGATGGCCCACCAGTGGTTCGGCGACCTGGTCACCATGGCCTGGTGGGACGACCTGTGGCTGAACGAGTCGTTCGCCGAGTACCTCGGCACCCGGATCGCCGCCGAGGCGACCCAGTTCACCGAGACCTGGACGACGTTCGCGATGCAGCGCAAGGCCTGGGGCATGCGCGCCGACCAGCGCCCGTCGACCCATCCGGTGGCGCCCAGCGACGTCGACGACACCGCCCTCGCACTGCTCAACTTCGACGGCATTTCGTACGCGAAGGGCGCCGCGGTCCTGCGTCAGCTGGTCGCCTACGTCGGCGACAAGGCGTTCATGGCCGGGCTCAACGAGCACTTCGCGGCGCACGCGTACGGAAACGCGACCCTGGCCGACCTGCTCGGCGCGATCTCCCGGGCGAGCGGCCGCGACCTGACCGCCTGGGCCGAGGTGTGGCTGCGCCGCGCCCAGCTCAACACCCTGCGCGCCGAGGTCGAGCGCACCGACGACGGCCGGTACGCCCAGGTCACGCTGGTGCAGACAGCCCCCGACGAGTATCCGACGCTGCGGCCGCACAAACTTTGTGTCGGGCTCTACGACCACGGCGCCGACGGTGTGGTCACCCAGCGCCGGCTGCTCGAGGTGGAGGTGGATCCGGAGCGGGACAACGGCCGCACGCCGCTGCCCGAGCTCACCGGGGAACCCGTCGCCGATCTGCTGCTCGTCAACGACGGCGACCTCACGTACGCGAAGGTCCGGCTGGATGCCGCCTCGGCTGACGCCGTACCGATGATCCTGCCGCTGTTGGCGGACTCGTTGACCCGGGCGTTGGTCTGGGGTGCGGTGTTGGACGCCGTCACCGACGCGGAGCGGCCGGTGGCTGAGCTGGTCACGCTGGTGCTGGCGGCCCTGCCGGTCGAGCGGGAGGTGACCGTGGTGGAGGACGTGCTGCAGATGAGCCGGGCGCTGGTGGACCGCTATCCGACGCCGGAGACCCGGCCGGCCGCGTTGGAGCTGCTGGCCCAGGCCTGCGACCGACTGGTGGCCGCGGCCGAGCCGGGCAGTTCGCGGCAGCTCGCGGGAGTGCGCGGCCTGATCGGCGCGAGCATCGACACCGTACGCCTGAACGGCTGGCTGGTCGGGGAGAACGTGCCCGAGGGTGTGGCCGTGGACGCGGACCTGCGCTGGCTGATCCTGTACCGCCTGGTGGTGCTGGGCACGGCGGGCGCGGACCGGATTGAGGCGGAGCTGGCGGCCGACCGTAGCGCCCTGGGTGAGCAGGCGGCGGCCAAGTGCCGGGCCGCGCTGCCCGACGCCGAGGCCAAGGCTCGGGCGTGGGAGTTGATCCTGCACGACTCGGAAGCGTCCAACCGCATTCTGGAGGCCACCGCGCGCGGCTTCTGGCAGCCCGAGCAGCTGGACCTCGTCGCCCCCTACGTCGAGCGGTACTTCGCCGAGGTGGTGGGGTTGGTCGAACGGCGTACCGGGATGAGCGGGGAGCGGGTGGCCGTTGCCGCGTACCCGGCGGTGGTGGTCGCGCCGCGGACGCGGGAGCTGGCCGCGGAGCTGTTGGCGGCCGAAGGCGTGCCGTCGATCGTGCGCCGCGTCGTCACGGATGGCGACGACGATGTTCGCCGTGCGTTGCTGGCCCGGGGTGTGTGATTCGGCCGCTAGCCTCCGGTTGCAGCCGATAGCCTCGGCAAGTGGAATGGTCCGAGGAGCTGTGCGGGGGAGTGCTTCAGGCCGCCCCGGACGCGATCGTGGTGCTGGACTCCGAACGTATCGTCCTGGTCAACGACCGGGCGGAGAAGATCTTCGGCTGGTCGCGGGACGAGCTGGTCGGGCGGGACGCCGAGGTGCTGCTGACCGATTCGGTACGCGGTGCGTTCACCGGCTCGACCGGCACCGTGGTCGTGCAGGCGCGCCGGCACGACGGCGTGGAGTTCCCGGCCGAGGCGTCGTTGGGCCACCTGAACACCCCGGACGGCCGGCTGACCATCGCGATGATCCGCGATGTCACTGGGCGTAACCAGCTCAAGGCAGAGGCACTCGGTCAGCGCAGCGCGCGGCTGGAGGCGCTCGGCAAGCTGGCCGGCGGGGTCGCGCACGACTTCAACAATCTGCTGGGCGTGATCGTCAACTACGCGAATTTTGTCGTGGAGGAGACCGAGGCGCCGGCGCCGGATGTGAAGACGATTGCGGCGGACGCCCGCCAGGTGATCAAGGCGGGGGAGCGCGGCACCGGACTCACCTCCCAGCTGCTGAAGTTCGCCCGGCGGGAGGTGATCCGCCCGCAGGTGATGGACCTGAACCGGGCGGTCGAGTCGGCCGAGAACGCCCTGCGCAAGGAGATCGGCAAGGATGTGCGGCTGATTCTCCGGCCCGCCGACACCCTCCCGGCGGTCACCTGCGATCCGGCGCAGATTGAGCAACTGCTGCTCAGCCTGGCCGGTAACGCGCGCGACGCCATGCCGTCGGGGGGCAACCTGGTGATCGATACGGCGTGCTCCCACCTGGCTGCAGACGAGCATCCAGAACTTGCAGCCGGGGATTATGTCCGGCTGCGGATCTCCGACTCCGGCCGCGGGATGTCCCACGAGGTGGTCGAGCGCGCCTTCGAGCCGTTCTTCACCACGAAGCCGAACCACGAGGCGGCCGGGCTGGGGCTCGCCACCGTCTACGGCATCGTCACCCAGGCTGGCGGCAGCGTCAGCCTCGCCTCCGAGCCCGGCGTCGGCACTACGGTGACCGTGCTGCTGCCCGTCTCGGAGGGCGCGAAGCCGGAACCGGAGCCGCAGCATCAGCCCGCCGCTACGGCCGGCAGCGGGGAGACCCTGCTGGTCGTCGATGACGAGTCGGCCCTGCGTGACGTGGTGGACCGCATCTTGTCCGGCGCGGGCTACCGGGTGCTGTCCGCGGACGGTGGCGCGACTGCGCTGGAACTGGCCCGGCTGCATGAGGGCGTGATCGACCTGCTGGTCAGCGACGTCGTGATGCCCGGCATGCTGGGGAAGGAACTGGCCGAGCGGATCACCGATGCGCGGCCGGACACCCGGGTCCTCTTCATGTCCGGCTACGCGCAACCGGTGCTCGCCTCCAAGGGCACCCTTGATCCCGGCGTGGCGCTGTTGGAGAAGCCGTTCACGGCTGAGGATCTGCTGTCGGCCGTACGCAAGCGGCTCGACGGCTGATCTGGCCTTTGATCTAGGATGCGCCGATGCGGCGGCGACGGATCGGGATCATGGGCGGCACCTTCGACCCGATCCACCACGGTCACCTGGTGGCGGCGAGTGAGGTGCAGAGCCGGTTCGAGTTGGACGAGGTGGTCTTCGTGCCGACCGGTCAGCCATGGCAGAAAGGGCAGGTCAGCCCGGCTGAGGACCGCTACCTGATGACCGTCGTGGCGACCGCGTCCAACCCGCACTTTCACGTGAGCCGGGCCGACATCGACCGGGACGGGCCGACCTACACCGTGGATACGCTGCGGGATCTGCACGCCTTCCACGGGCCGGACGCCGAGCTGTTCTTCATCACGGGGGCCGACGCGTTAGCCAAGATCCTGTCGTGGAAGGACGCGCTGGAGATGTTGTCGTTGGCGCATTTCGTGGGGGTCACCCGGCCCGGGTTCGAGCTGTCGGACGACCATCTTCCGGATGATTCGGTCACCCTGGTGGAGGTGCCGGCGATGGCGATCTCGTCGAGTGACTGCCGAGCGCGGGTCGCCCAGGGCCAGCCGGTCTGGTACCTCGTACCCGATGGTGTGGTGCAGTACATCGCCAAACGGCGGCTCTACCGCGAGTAACAACCTTTTTATGGGACTTTGTCCGACTCGGGTTGCCCGCCCGGTGTGAGACGCTAGAACCTTCTGCACATCGAACGATTGGAGACCGGTGCCCGTCACCGATCGCGCCCGCGAGCTCGCGCTGACGGCGGCGCAGGCCGCTGCCGACAAGAAGGCGCAGGACATCGTCCTCATCGACGTCGCCGAGCAGCTCTACATCACCGACGCCTTCGTTATCGCGTCGGCGTCCAACGAACGCCAGGTGGCCTCCGTCGTCGACGCCATCGAGGAAGCCCTGCTCGGCCTGCCCGAGAAGGCCAAGCCGGTCCGCCGCGAAGGCGAACGGCAGGGCCGCTGGGTGCTGCTCGACTACGTCGACATCGTGGTCCACGTCCAGCATGACGAGGAGCGGGAGTTCTACGCCCTCGACAAGCTGTGGAAGGACTGCCCGACCATCCCGTTCGTCGACCGGGACCTGGCCGAAGCCGACTCCTCCGGCGCCGCATGACCACAACCCGCCTCGTCGTCTGGCGGCACGGCAACACCGACTGGAACGCCGCCGGCCGAGTCCAGGGACAGACCGACGTCCCGCTGAACGCCGTGGGCGAGCAGCAGGCCGTCGACGCAGCCGAACTGCTGGTCCGGCTGCGTCCCGGCGCGCTCGTCAGCAGTGACCTGCGCCGCGCCTCGGACACCGCCGCCGCGCTCGCCGCGCTCACCGGCCTCTCCGTCCAGCACGACGACCGGTTGCGCGAGCGCCACTTCGGATCCTGGCAAGGCCTGACCATGACCGAGGTTGCCGAGACCCGCCCCGACGAGCATGCGGCCTGGCGGGCCGGCGCCGACGTGGTCGGCGGCGGCGTCGAAACCCTCGACGACCTGGGCAAGCGAGTCGGCGACGCCCTGCAGGCCGCGGTCGACGCCGCGCCCGCCGGAAGCACCGTGGTGGTGGCGACCCACGGCGGCGCCGCCCGGTACGGCATCGGGCACCTGCTGGGCTGGCCCCGGGAGCAGCTGCGCACCCTGCGCGTCCTGCAGAACTGCCACTGGGTCGAGCTGACCCACAGCGAGACCCTCGGCTGGCAGCTCGCCGCCTACAACGTCGGACCGTTCGCGGACCGCCCCGTCCCGTCGCCGATCTGAACCCGATCGATCCGTTCCGCCAGCGGGCGGAACGGATCGGGCCGCGGTAGCGTCCAAGTCATCATGATCATTCAACGGATGACTCTCGCCGCCACCGCCGTCGCCGCGCTGACCGTCGCGGGCTGCGCCAACGGCGGCACCACCACCGACGTCCCCGTGGGTGCCCCCGCTGCCTCGGCTCCCGGCGCGCCCTCCGCCACGCCGCCTTCCGCCGCACCCAGCTCCGCCGCACCTAGCCCCGGAGCGCCGAGCGCCAAGCCGCCGGTCCAGAAGGGCAGCCGGACCATCACCGGCACCATCACCGCCGGCGTCGAACCCAACTGCCTGCTCATCGACGACAACCTGCTGATCTTCGACCAGGAATCGGTGCGGAACACGGCCAAGGTCGGCACGAAAGTCACCGTCACCGGCCGCTCCGAACCCGGCATGATGAGCACCTGCCAGCAGGGCACGCCGTTCATGGTCACCGCTATCCGCGCGAACTAGGCGCGGATCCGCTACGGTGCCCGCATGCCCGTCGCGGTCGTCACCGACTCCACCGCGTACTTGCCGTCCGAGTTGCACGGCACCTACGACCTGACCGTCGTACCCCTCACCGTCGTCATCAACGGCGCCGAAGGGCTCGAAGGGGAGGAAATTTCCCCCGCCGAGGTCGCCCGCGCGCTCAGCGCCCGGCGCGCCGCCGTCAGCACCTCACGACCCGCTCCGGAGCAGTTCGCCCGCGCGTACCGGAAAATTCTGGACGCCGGGGCGGACGGCATCGTCTCCGTGCATCTGTCCGCGAAATTGTCCGGGACCTTCGAGGCGGCCGCGCTCGCCGCGGCCGCCCTCGGCCCGCACGTCCAGGTCGTCGACAGCCAAACCACCGGCATGGGGTTGGGCTTCGCGGCACTGGCCGCGGCCGCCGCGGCAGAAAAAGGCGAAACCCTCGCTTCCGTACGCGACGCAGCAGCCGACCATGCCGCACGCGTCAGCACACTGTTCTATGTGGACACTCTCGAGTTCCTGCGCCGCGGCGGGCGCATCGGAGCCGCCTCAGCCCTGCTCGGCACGGCACTGTCCGTCAAACCCATCCTGCACGTGGTCGACGGCGCCATCGTCGTCCGCGACAAAGTCCGCACGGCCGGCCGCGCGCTCAGCCGGCTCGTCGACCTGGCAGTGGAAGCCTCCGGCGACGGCGAGGCCGACATCGCCGTCCACCACCTGGGCGCACCCGACCGGGCAGCCGCCCTCGCCGACGCCGTCTCGGCCCGCCTCGGCGACCGGCTCCGCGACTGCTACCTCACCGAGATCGGTGCGGTCGTGGCGGCCCACGTCGGCCCCGGCGTCGCCGGCGTCGTGGTGCACCGCCGCAACGTTTAGGGCCAGCAGTCGGCGCGCCAGCGCTCCGGGTCGAGGCCCTGCGCGGTGAGCCGGTCGCTGAGCTCAGACCAGGACACGACCGTGTCGCCGTACTGCACCTCGTCGGCCTTCGGCAACAAGGCCGGACCGTTCGTCGGCCACAGCGCCAGCGTGCGGCCGTCCGGAGTGATCAGCAGCTCGGCGGCCAACGGCAGCTGCTCGGCCTGACGCGCGTAGCCCCAGGAAGCCAGCACGGCCTCCGCCCGGCGAACACACGTCCAGAATGGCGAACCCGGCTCCACCGAATAGGGCACCGTACGGCCGCGCTCGTCCGAGGCGTACGCCATCGGGGTGATGGCCCGCGGCGAGCGCAAGAAGATCGCCTCGGCCCGGGCGAACAACTCCGGCAGATGATCGCTGCCGTCCGCGGTGACCAGCAGCGTCCCCCGCTCGGGCGCGAAAGCGACCGGAGAACCGCCGACCTGCTCAGCCAGCCCGGCGAGCCAGCCGTCGAGCAGCAGGTGCGAGGTCCAGTACGCGTCGCCGTCGTCCACGAACTGCACCACCACCGGCTGATCCGCGGCCCCGAGCAGCTTCGCCCCCGACAGATTGGCCCGCGCTGCGGCGAAGACCTCGTCGTCCGTGACGCCCCAGCCGTGCGGGGCACTCACGAACGTCATCGTGTCGGGCTGATCCACCACGACGAACTCGGCCAGAAACGGCAATACCGCCCGGCGCAGCGGCGCCGAGACATCCGCGGGCGGTGTCGCGCCGCGCAGCACCGGACGCAGCAGCGGGCGTGCCTCCGCCCAGGTCGCCGGCGAACCAGGCGCCCGCAACAACCCGGCCACGGCCTCGTCGATCCCGCCCCGGCGCACCTCGCTGAGCCGCAGCACAGTCGGCTCCTCGTCGCCGGGGCGCACAAATCGCACGGTGAACGAGGCGGAATGGTAGCGGGCGTCCGACACGCCGGCCCGGCGCAGCCGTTTCACGACCTGCCCGGCCAGCCGGGCCCGGGCCATCCTCCGCAGCAAACCCACGGCGCTGATGCCCTTCCGCTCGGTCGATGGGCGCCGACCCTACCGCCTCCCTCGGGTGGCTGTCACGACCGTCGCTGCCAGCTCCTCGTCCGTGTGGGTCGCCGGATCGAGACCCGCCGCCCGCACCGCGGCGACCGCGGGTCCGATCTGGTCCTCGGTGAGCTCCGACAACAGCACACCGCCGGGGCCGAGCCACTCGGCTGCGGCACCGACCACAGCACGGAAGACGTCCAAGCCGTCCGGGCCGCCATCCAGCGCGGTATGCGGCTCATGCAGCCGGGCCTCAGCGGGGAGGAAAGGTATGTGGCGGGTAGCTACGTACGGAACATTCGCCAGCAAGATGCCGACCCGGCCCCGTAGCTCGCCGGGCAACGCCTCGAAAAGATCACCCCGGTATACGTTGCTGCCCAGATTTTCCCCTGCGCAGGCGACCGCTACCGGATCGCTGTCGGCGGCGTGCAGCTCGATCTGGGGAGTTGCGGTGCGTACGGCCAGACCCAGGGCGCCGGAGCCGCAACACAGGTCGACGACGATCCCGCCCGCTGCGGTGGCGGCTTGTGTCGTAGCCAGTCGTACCAGGAGTTCGCTGCGGAGTCGGGGGACGAAGACGCCGGGGCGAAGGCGGACTCGGATGCCGCAGAAATCGGCGTACCCGACGACCTGTTCCAGGGGTTCGCCTTCGGCGCGGCGGCGTACCAGCTCCGCCAGCTCAGCGACGCTGGTGGCGGCCTCGTCGAGCACCGCGGCCTCCTCCTCAGCGAAGACACAGCCGGCGGCGCGTAGGCGGGTGACGGCCTCGGCTAGCTCCGGTCGTAGCACAGAACTCATCGATCTCCCGGTTGTCCACAATGCGCCGTTGTCCACAGGCGGCGGCGCGGATAATGACGACGAAACCCTACGGTCGCCGGGTGCGTGAGGCGAGTTTCCCCGAGTTCCTCGAAGAGGCGGTGCGCGACCGGCTGAGAACGGTCCTGCCACCGCCATCCGTCGCGTCCGGGTGTGCCGTTCCGTTTGATGGTGCTCCTTCATCGGGGGCTACTTCCTCGACTGTCCTTCCGCTCGGGGGTGCAGTCTCCTCTGGGAGTGCTCTTTTGCGTGGGGGTGCACTCTCCTCTGGGGCCGGTCCCTTGTCCGGGGATATGCCTTCGTCAGGGAGCGTCCTGAGTTGGGCGGATGTTGTTCCTGGCTGGGCGGATGCTGTTCCGGGGTGGCCGCATGATGCTCCTGGCTGGCCGGATGACGTCTCTTTGCCGTCCGCGGCCGATCGGGTGTCCGCTGCGACTGCCTCGCCTGGTGTGGTCGCGGGTTCGACTGCTCCGTCTGCTCTGGTAGCCGCTTCCACCGCCGCTTCCGCCGGTCGGCCTGCGCTGGGTGGCTCGGCTTCGATGCTGGATGATCTCGCTTATCGGCCGGCTTGGAGCGGGTCCCCGCACTCTCGCGTCGCCTGGCCGGACCCGCCCGAAAGCGAGGCCGCTTCGCTCGACGGCCCCGGCGCTTTTGGCGGTGGCGCAGGTGCGCGCGGCGCTTTTGGCGGTGGCGCAGGTGCGCGCGGCGCTTTTGGCGGTGGCGCTCGTGCACGCCTCGGCGCTTTCGACCCTGGGCGGCGAGGCATCAAGGCGCTCGCGGCCGTCGCGCTCGTGGTCGTGGTGATCGCGGCGCTGCTGGCCTGGCGGGCGCGGCCCCGAATCGACCCGGTCGCCCCCGCCGCTGCTGCCCCCACCGCGGACCCTGCTGTTGCCGCCGGTTTGGCCGGCACCGGGTCCCTCGTCGGGAGCGCTCCGGCGTCGTCCCGGCCGGCCGAGGTGGTCGTCGCTGTCGGCGGCAAAGTGCACAAACCGGGCCTGGTGGAGCTCGCTGCGGGTGCGCGCGTCGCCGACGCGGTCCGGGCCGCCGGCGGGGCCAAGCCCGGCGTCGACATCGCCTCGCTCAATCTGGCACGCAAGGTGGTCGACGGCGAGCTCATCATGGTGGGCGTCCCCCTGCCCCCGGGCGCCGCCCTTCCGGCCGCTGGCGGTAGCAGCCCGGCCAGTGGGCCCCTCAACCTCAATACCGCCACGCTGGCAGACCTCGACACCCTCCCCGGCGTCGGCCCGGTCCTCGCCCAACGCATCCTCGACGCCCGCGACGCCCAAGGCGGCTTCCGCGCCATTACCGACCTCCGCAAAGTCGACGGC
Organism: Actinoplanes sp. NPDC051859; assembly: GCF_044452725.1. NCBI lineage: Bacteria > Bacillati > Actinomycetota > Actinomycetes > Micromonosporales > Micromonosporaceae > Actinoplanes > Actinoplanes sp. NPDC051859. The sequence goes on from NZ_JBITBX010000002.1 coordinate 38,327, forward strand.
ATCGGCACCGCGCGCTACGAGCAACTCAAAGAACTGGTGTCCGTATGACAGGGCCAGCCGATCCGGACCGGGTCGCCGGGTCATTGCCGGACCCGCGGCTAGGCGGATTCGCCATCGCGGTGTGGCTAGCTGCCCTGTCCTGCCTCTACCTGTCGTTTCGCACCGGCCTCGGCATCGCGGCCGCCGCATTCGTTCTTGCAGCCCTCACTCTCCTGCCAAGGTGGCCGGAGCGGCAGCGGACGAGTGGTCGCATGCCCATCCGCGGTCGCTCGCGCTGGCGGGCTGCGCGGTTCGTGCTGGTGTCGGCGTTGCTCGGGGCCGGCTGCGGCGCTGCCGCCACGGCTGCCCGAGTCGCTGTGCGCGAGGCTGGTCCGTTGGCCGCCCTCGTCGACGCCGGCGCCACCGCCCGCGTGGAACTGATCGTGCGGGATGACCCCCGCGCGCTCCGCGGCTCACCCGGCCTCCCGGCCACCTACCTCATTCCCATCGAGCTGACCGCGATTCATCCCGAGGACGGTGCCTCGCTCCGACTGTCAGCGCGAGCCCTCGTCCTCGGAGCGGACCCCGCCTGGCGACCGCTCCTGCCCGGCCAACGAGCCGCAGTCACCGGGCGACTGCTGGCACCTCGCGGCGGCGACCTGCGCGTGGCCGTCCTGTCCGTTAAGGACCCACCCCTGCTCACCGGCCGGTCATCACCGGCGCAGCGGCTAGCTGGCGCGCTGCGAGCAGGTCTGCAGCGAGCCTGCGCGCCGTTACCGGACGATGTCGGCGGACTCCTGCCGGGCCTCGTCGTAGGGGACACGAGCCGGATGGATCCCACCCTCGAAGAGGACTTCCGGGCAACCGGCATGACGCATCTCAATGCCGTCAGCGGCGCCAACGTGGCGATCATCCTCGGCGTCGTGCTGTTCCTCGTGCGGTGGGCCCGCGCCGGGCCGGTTCTGACAGCACTGGTGTGTGCGCTCGCGCTGGTCGGTTTCGTCATTCTCGCCCGCCCCTCCCCGAGTGTCGTGCGAGCTGCGGCGATGGGTGCGATCGCACTGCTCGGACTTGCCATGGGACGTCCGCGCGCCGCGGTCCCCGCTTTGGCGGCCGGGGTGGCTGCGCTGGTTATCGTCGATCCTGAGCTCGCCGGTGACGTGGGTTTCGCCCTGTCCGTACTAGCCACCGCAGGTTTGCTGCTGATCGCACCAGGCTGGCGGGAGGCGTTGCGGCACCGCGGCTGGCCCGTGGTGGCGGCCGATGCGCTGGCGGTTCCAGCCGCTGCCCAGGTTGCCTGTGGGCCGGTCGTAGCGGCGATCTCGGGCAACGTCAGCCTGGTGGCCGTACCGGCGAACCTGCTGGTGGTCCCGGCCATCGCACCGGCGACCCTGTTGGGGGTTTCGGCCGCCGTGCTGTCGCCCGTGTGGCCTGCCGGAGCCGAGTTTGCGGCGTGGCTAGGGCAGTGGCCCGCGCGTTGGCTGGTGCTCGTCGCCACGCACGGCGCCCGCTTGCCGGCCGGGGCAGTGCCCTGGCCCGGTGGTCTGGCCGGTGCGCTGCTGCTGGCGGCGCTCACGATCGCGCTGCTGATCGCGGCCCGCAGACCCGTCGTGCGGAAGCTGGTCGCGATTGTCACCGCCGGAGCGGTGCTCGGCGCCTTTCCCGTACGGTTGCTGGCCTCCGGTTGGCCGCCGTCGCGCTGGATTGTGGTCGCGTGCGCGGTGGGGCAGGGAGACGCCGTGGTGTTGCCGGCGGGGCAGGGACGGGCGGTCGTTGTCGATGCCGGGCCCGATCCGGCTGCGGTCGACCGGTGCCTGCGGCGGCTCGGCGTACGCGAGGTGGTGCTGTTCGTTGTCAGCCATTTCCACATCGACCACATCGGTGGGCTAGCGGGCGTGTTCCGGGGCCGTACGGTCGCGGCGGTGGTAACCCCCGACTGGCCCGAGCCGGCCGGAGGGCGTACCGCGGTCCTCGCCCAAGCTGCTGCCGCCCGGACACCAGTCACCGCAGTGGGTCCGGGCTGGACATTCGACGCTGGCGGTCTCGCCGTGGCCGTTCTGGGCCCGGTTGCGCCGGCGCATGGCACCAACTCGGATCCGAACAACAACTCGTTGGTGCTGTCCGCCCAGGTGGCTGGACGGACAGTGTTGCTGCCTGGCGACGCGGAGACCGAAGAACAGGAAGACCTACTCGGCCGGTTCGGAGCGGGGGCACTGCGGGCTGATGTGTTGAAGGTGGCGCACCACGGCAGCGCGTACCAGTCGTCCGAGTTTGTCGACGCGGTGGATCCGGCGGTGGCGCTGGTGTCAGTCGGGCGCGGAAATGACTACGGGCACCCGAATGGGGCGTTGCTGTCGCGGTTGGCGCGGGGCGGTGCGCGCGTACTGCGTACGGATGAAGGGGGTGATCTGGCCGTTGTCGTGACGGACGACGGCCTCGCGGTCGTCGCCCGCGGCGACCCACCCACCTCGTGATCCGGCTCACGGAAACGTGGATCCGGTGTCACATTGACCGGGGGTGGTTCGTCCCTGGTCCACAGCGAGTTTCGGTGAAGGGAGCGCAACGATGAAGGTGGCAGTCGCGGGTGGCACCGGCCTGACCGGTAGGCACGTGGTGCAGGTGCTTGCCGCCGCGGGCCATGAGCCGGTGGTGCTGGCCCGGTCGCGCGGGACCGACCTGCTCACCGGCGCTGGTCTCGACGCGGCGTTGGCCGAAGTGGAAGCCGTCATCGACGTCAGCAACATCACGACGATGCGGCGCCAGGTCGCCGTCGACTTCTTCGAGCGGGCCAGCCGAAACCTGCTCGGTGCGGCCGCCCGGGCCGGGGTGCGGCACCACGTGGCACTCTCGATCGTCGGGATCGACCGCGTCAAGACCGGCTACTACCAGGGAAAGCTGCACCAGGAGGCGGTCGTTCGCACCGGCGGGGTGCCCTGGAGCGTGTTGCGGGCGACGCAGTTCCACGAGTTTGCGGGACAGCTGCTCGCGCAGGTTCCCGGCCCGGTCGCGGTCGTGCCGAAGATGACGGTGCAGCCGATCGCGGTCCGCGAGGTCGCCGAGGCCCTGGTCGCCCTCGCTGCCGGCGAACCGCAGGCCATGGCAGGCGACCTGGCCGGGCCGCGCGAGGAATCGTTGGTCGCGATGGCGCGCCGGCTCATCGCCGCGGGCGGTGCACGACGGCGTCCGGTGCTTCCGCTGTGGGTTCCGGGGCCGATGTCCCGGGGCGGCCTCCTCCCGACCGGACCGGGCGCCCGCGGCGGCCAAACCTTCGACCAGTGGCTCAGCGATCAGCAGTTCTGACCGCCTCTGCCGCCGCGGTCGCGGTCGCAGCTGTTCGGGGCGCTCAGCGAAGAAGCGATCGGCCACCACTCCGATTCGAGGTGACGACCATGACAGCGGTCAGACCCGGCGCAGCACGGCATCGGCAAGCCGCTCAGCCGCGCCGTCCGCGTACCGCAGGAACAGTGTCGGCTCGGTTAGTTCCAGCTCGAGCAGCAACGGCGTGCCGTCTGCGCCAGGAACGAGATCGATCCGGGCGTAGAGCAGCCGTTCCGCGCCACCCGGCACCTCCCTCAGGACCTCCTCGGCGAGCTTCAGCTCCGGCTCGGTGGGGATGCGCGGGGTGATCTCTTCCTGATATTCGCCGGTGCGTTCACCACGTTCGGTCAGCAGCGCACCCTTGCGAATGGCGTGGCTGAACGTCATCGCGCCGGTCTCGTCCGGGAAGCACAGCAGCGCCGTTTCACCCGCGGTGTCGACCGCCGCGAGATACGGCTGGATCATCGACGTACGCCCGGCAGCGGACAGCCGTTCCACGTGTGCCTGCGCCGCGGGCAGGTCCTCGGGCAGGGCGTACCGGCCGGTGTCGCGGCTGCCCGCGCTGACAGTCGGCTTGATGACCCACTCGCCCGACTCCGGGGGCGTCCACGTCTCGCCGGGTTCGACGAAGGCCGTGGGAGTGATGGGCAACCCGGCGGCGGCCAGCTCGCTCAGATAGTGCTTGTCGGTGTTCCACGCGACGATGTCGGCCGGGTTGACCAGCCTCGGCACCGTACGCGTCCAGGCGAGGAACTCGTCATGCCGTCCCTGGTAGTCCCAGGGCGACCGCAGGACGACCAGGTCGTAGCCGTCCCAGTCGGCGGCCGGATCATCCCAGCGGACCGCGTCCACGGTCGCGCCGCGCGCGAGCAGTGCATCGCGGAGCGGGTGGTCGTCGATGTACAGGTCGGGGAACAGGTCCGCCGTGACGAGGGCAATCCGGGTTTCGTTCTGCTCGTGGATCATAAAGAGATCTTGTACCTGGTACGGCTTCCGCGCGCCCGCGATTTTCCGGGCGGGAGCGCTCAACCGTTATTCGTAGCGGCGGGCTGCCGATTGGCGGGCGCGCTGCTGCTGCTCTTCCAGGTGGTTGGTCCACTGCTGTACCGCGCGCGGGTCATGCAGGAGGCCCGGCTCGCCGACATCCGGCCCGGACGCCGAAATGGGGCCGCCGGCACCCGTCGGCGCGGTAGGCGCGCGTGGCGTCCAACCCGGCCGTGTATCGCTACGACCAGGGAGATCGCCGTCGCCGGGAAGGGAGAAGCGTGGGGATCCGTCGTGGCTGACGTGGCCTGCGAACCGGCCGAGGTCCGCGGGCGGCTCGGTCGCCTCAGCGACGAGCGGTCGGGAGAGCCGGACCGTTTCCGCGCCCAACCCCCCAGTGTCCGGAGCGATGTCCGCGCCGTCCCACAGACCCAGTCCCGCATCCGGCGCGCTGCGCGGCGCCACTATGGTCGGTCGCACCTGAGGCTTGGTGAGCGCGCCGGCCACCACATCGTTCAACTTGACCATTACCGCGACGGTGGCCGGCAGCACCAGCACTCCCCACCAGCTGACCAGCTCCGCCAGCGCGAGCAGGATGCCGAGCGCGACAGCGCCTTCGAGGAAAACGAAACAGAGGAAACCGCTGGGGGCGAGGTATTGCAGGCCCAGCATTCGCGCGTACAGCGGCTGGCGGCGTACCTCGTCGCGGGACAGCCCGGCGCGGCGGGACCGACTCATCGGGCACCGCCGGACCGGCGGGCCTGCGCCACCGCGAAGACTGCCTGCTCCAGGGCGTAACCTCGGTCCTCGGCGCCGCCCTTCACCGCAGCGTTGCAGTCGGCGGCGGCGCGCATCGCGTCGACCAGGCCTTCCGGGCTCCAGCCCCGGCTGCGTTCCTGCGCCTTCTGGATTTTCCACGCGGGCATGCCGAGCGAGCTAGCCAGCTGATAGGGATTGCCGCGCCCCGCGGAGGCCACCCGCGCAACGGTCCGCACCCCGTCGGCGAGCGCGTCCGCGATCGGCACCGGGTCCACGCCGACATGCAGCGCCCACCGCAGGGCCTCCAACGCCCCCGGCACATCGCCGATCATCGCGGCGTCGGCCACGGCGAACCCGCTGACCTCGGCCCGGCCCTTGTAGTAGCGGGCGACCACCGCGGCGTTGATCTTGCCGTCGGTGTCGGCGAGCAGCTGTGAGCAGGCTGCGGCGATCTCGCGCAGGTCGGTGCCGACCGCTTGGAGGAGGGCGGCGGCGGCTGCCTCGTCGCAGCGCCCGCCGTGCCGCCGGAACTCGTCCCGCACGAACGCGATCCGCTCCCGGTCGCCCTTGAGTTTGACCGCCGGCACCACGGCGGCCCCCGCGGACTTCAGCCCATCCGCGAACGCCTTGCCCTTGGCCCCGCCGAGGTGGGTGACGACCAGCGTCACCTCAGGATCCGGGCTCTTCGCATAAGCCAACAGAGCGGACACCAGGTCCTTGCGCGCGTCCTGCCCGGCCCGCACGACCAGCACCCGCCGCCCACCAAACAGGGACGGGCTGAGCATCTCGGCCACTTCGCCAGCGGAGAGTTGACCGGCTTCGTACTCCCGGACGTCAGCGCCAGGGTCCTGCTCCCGCGCCGCATCGACCGTCGCGGTGACCGCACGGGCGGCCAGCAGCTCCTCGTCACCGAGAACCAGAACGAGGGGGGTGGGGGGCGCGCTGTTCACGTACAGAATCTTTGCATGCTGGTCCGGCACTTCCGCGATCCTCACTCCTGCGCGCAGCGATCTGATCATCGAATGCGAAACCAGACATATCGGCAACCCGCCATGCTTGCCGGCTGCGTCCCCGCCTCGATCAGGCGGGACGTCCGCCGTCCGAGCCGAACGTGATTCGACACACATCCCGACCGATAGCCGGGGGTCAAACCAAACACAAGGCCTAATCCGGGCGTGTTCCGATCCGCCCTGTTGGCGCTTTGAAGATCTTTTACCGTACGGACACCGCTACGTCCCGTGGCACACAGGCCCGCCGCTGCCGTCCCGACCTCCGCATGCCCCATCCGGCCGGGTCGCGCGAGACCAAGACCGCAGTGAAGGCCCCCTGGAGGCGCCAACGCAAGCCATGAACTCAGAGCGGCGACTTGTCCGGCGGAACCTGCGCCTACGCCGCCGTGTGCGGAAACAACTCAGGCACCGCTGGACCCGGAGGTCCGGCGGTGCCCGGAGGTGTGATCCATGACCCGATCACGCCGAGGCGCGACCGTGGTAGCCAGTGATCAGGCAGACAGCGAGGCGACCCGCTTGGCGATGGCCGACTTGCGGTTCGCCGCCTGGTTCTTGTGGATGACGCCCTTGCTCACGGCCTTGTCGAGCTGGCGCGAGGCGTCCCGCAGCAGCGCGGTGGCCGTCTCGGTGTTGCCGGCCTCGCTCGCCTCGTTCAGCTTGCGAATCACGGTCTTCAGCGACGACTTGACCGACTTGTTGCGCAGCCGGGCCTTCTCGTTCTGCCGGTTGCGCTTGATCTGGGACTTGATGTTCGCCACGCGACAGCCTTGTCCTGACTAGTTCGGATGATGTACTCGGACGGTGGTAACGAAAGCGAGCAGCAGCACGTCACCACACGCGACGAACCAATGTATCAGGCCTGCTCCGGCCCACCCAAACCGAGCCGGCACAGCCGCTGAGGGCCGAGTCCGTCGCGCTGTGGGCCGCCAGGGGACGGCCTAGGGCTGAGCGTCCCAGTTTCGGCGCGACGCGAGCCAGGCCAGCGCCTGTTCGCCGCTGAATTTCTGGTGCTGGCGGCTGTGCGGCGAGGCGGAGCTCGGACCTCCCGCGGCACGGGTCAGCCAGTAGCCGCTTAGGGCCGCCAACGCCCCGTCCACGACGGCTGTCGGGACGTCTCGGGCCGCGAGCATGCGATCAACGTCATGGCCGCTGGCGTACGCCGTGACCAGCAGCGTCACCGTGTCGAACCAGGGTGCGCCGAGACACGGCCACGTCCAGTCACAGAGCCAGGCTTGCCCGTACACATCGATCATGATGTTGTCGATGCGCAGGTCGCCATGGAGCATGTGGGAGCCGGCGACCAGGGCCGGCAGCCTCCGCTCCAAGGCGGCCAGCTCGGCCAGGTGGTCGCGGACCCAGGTCGGCGCGGTTGGCAGGGGCGCGCGCCCGGCGACACTCGCTGACCACCAGGACAACTCATCCCGCACGATGTCGCTGAGCTGCGGCAATCCGGGCATCGACGGGTGGGTCAGCGCAGCCGCGGCCGTGTCCCACGCCGCCAACGCTGCCGTGAGTGCGGTCGGACTCCAGGGCAGCTCCGGCACGCGGCCATCGATCGGATCCAGGCACAGCACGAAATACCCTGCGATGTCGAGTGTCCAGCGTGGTCGCGCGGCGCGTACCTGTGCGGGCAGCGTGGCTGTGACGAGTGCCTCACGGGCGTACGCATCGGCTGCCGGGGTGGCCCAAGGTGCCGCCTTGAGAAACGCACGGTCGCCGGCCGCGGTCTCGACGACGGCCGCGAATGCCCTGGTGAAACCCCCACCCGCGGTGGTCGCGGCGGTCACCCTGCCGCCGAGTCGCGCCTCGATCGCGGCCCGCAACGGCAACGGCAAATCCCCCCAAGGCGGGCGTACGGCGGTAGCTCCGTAAGCAACCTCAGGCAGCGATGGCGGGCGCATGTCCCCATCCTGCCTCCACAGGTTTGTCGTACCCCTCTGGTTGGCTGTCGCCATGAGAACGGACGACTTCTGGGCGGTCATCGACCGGGCGACCGCCGACCGGCCGGGCTCGCCCGACGAGGTCGCGCATCGGGCCATTGCCGACCTGGCCCGGCGTGATCCCGCCGAGATCGTGGCGTGGGCCCGACACCTCGACAAGGTCCTGGCCGCCTCCGGCAAAGAGGATTTGTGGGCAGCGGCCTACCTGATCAACGGCGGCTGCTCAGACGACGGTTTCGACCACTTCCGCGGCTGGCTCATCGCCCATGGCCGCGAGGTCCTGGCCCGTGCCGTCCGCGACCCCGACTCCCTCGCCGACCTGCCCGCGGTGCGATCCGCCGCCACCACCGGCGCGGTCTTCGAAGCGGAGGAGATCCTCACGATTCCCCAGGCTGCCTACCGCGAGGCCACGAGCGACGAGTTGCCACCTGCCGACACCGCACCGGCCCGCCTGGACGCATCGATGCTCTGGGACTTCGACGACGAAGAGGAGATGCAACGCCGCCTGCCCCGCCTGTCCTCGCTGTTCCTGGAGGCGCCCGAGTAGAGCCGGCGGGACAAGGGCGTCGCGTGGTCAGCACTGGTCGCGTCAGCCTGCCCCTGCCTCTGGACGCCAACAGCTCCGACAACCGCAGTCCCGCACACAAAGCCAGCGGCGCCGGGCTGCGGCGCTGTGCCCGGAAGCGCCGGAGCAGAGCCGACAGGGCTGGGCGTGCCGTGCGATGCACCCGAGACTCGGCCGTGCGCGCATTGCGGCCGCTCGTGCGGCGGCGGGGAGGAAGTGGTTCGACGTGAGTATTCCGCAGGGGGTTGTCGCTGGCGTGCACAGCGACGACACGCATTCGTTCAGTAAGCCGCCACGGGCGGCTATTGAGCTGGTCGTGGGCTGGGGAGTGCGCGGTGATGCGCATGCCGGTGTCACGGTCCGTCATCGCAGCCGGGTCGCGGTCGATCCGGGTCAGCCGAACCTTCGGCAGGTCCACCTGATTCAGGCCGAGCTGCTCGAGGAGGTGCGTGAGCTCGGCCATGCCGTGCCGCAGGGTGGGCTAGGGGAGAACGTGACCACCGCTGGCATCGACCTGCTGTCACTCCCTTGTGGAACGATTCTCCGCTTCGGCGCCCAGCCCGCCGAACCCTCGCTCGGTGCTCGCGAGCCGCGGGAGGTCCACGGTCTGGGCACGGGAGCAGAAGGCCCGGGCGCGGGACCAGACACTTCGGGTACAGGAGTAGATCGTGCGGTAGGCGGGCTGGATGCGGGCGCGAGTGGTGCGGCGGACCGTCCCGGTATGGGGGCGGGCGGTGCGGCGGGAAGTGGTGGTGCTGCGGGGGCGATGGAGGTGGTCGATGTTGGTCGGCGGGTGGTGCTCGAGGGTGCGGCTGCTGATGCGATCGCAGTGTTGGCTGCTGTGGTTGCGGCAGAGGAAACGCGGGCCGTGCGGGGTGATGAGCGGCCGGCTGTCGTGGTGACGGGGCTGCGGAATCCTTGTCAGCAGATCAACAACTTTCAGCCTGGGCTGCTCAAGCGGGTGCTGGGCAAGGGCGCTGACGGCACTCCGATCCGAAGAGCCGGGATCATGGCGGTGGTCTTGCGCGGCGGGGTGGTGCGGCCCGGGGATGGCGTGACGGTCGAGCTTCCGGTTGCCGTGCCGCATCGGGCTCTGGATCGGGTCTGAGCGGGTCGGCTGCGGGCGGCGTGGTCCGGGCAGCGTGGGCCGGAGGATCGGGTCTGAACGGGTGGACTGCGGGCGGCGTGGTCCGGGCAGGGTGGGCCGGAGGATCGGGTCTTGTCCGGGGTGGGTTCGCGACGTGGGACGATAGGGGGACCGGCTTCGGAGCCGGTTGCCCAGACAGCAGGAATGACCTGATCGATCAGAACGGACGAACGTGCCTGGACCGCTCGACCCCGGCGTGAACATCATCGGAGCGACCGATCCGGGTCGGATCCGGAACTTCTGCATCATTGCGCACATCGACCACGGCAAGTCGACCTTGGCCGACCGGATGTTGCAGATCACCGGGGTGGTCGACCCGCGGCAGATGCGCGCGCAGTACCTCGACCGCATGGACATCGAGCGTGAGCGTGGCATCACGATCAAGAGCCAGGCCGTGCGGATGCCCTGGGAGGTTCGCAACGGCGACCAGCAGGGCCAGTCTGCGGTGCTCAACATGATCGATACTCCCGGGCACGTGGACTTCACCTACGAGGTGTCCCGCAGCCTGGCCGCGTGTGAGGGGGCTGTCCTTCTCGTCGACGCCGCGCAGGGGATCGAGGCGCAGACCCTGGCCAACCTGTATCTGGCTATGGAGAACGATCTGCACATCATTCCCGTGCTGAACAAGATCGATCTTCCGGCCGCCCAGCCGGAGAAGTACGCCGAGGAGCTCGCCAAGCTGATCGGGTGCGAGACCAGTGATGTGCTGAAAGTCTCGGGCAAGACCGGTGTGGGTGTGGAGCATCTACTGGACGAGATCGTCCGGCAGTTCCAGCCGCCGGTCGGCGCGGCCGATGCGCCCGCGCGGGCGATGATCTTTGACTCCGTCTACGACGTGTACCGCGGCGTCGTGACCTATGTCCGGGTGATCGACGGGCGGATCGAGGCCCGCGACAAGATCAAGATGATGTCGACCGGCGCCGTGCACGAGCTGCTGGAGATCGGCGTCGTCTCGCCCGAGATGGAGAAGGCCGGGGCGCTCGGGGTCGGCGAGGTCGGCTACCTGATCACCGGCGTGAAGGACGTGCGGCAGTCCCGGGTCGGCGACACCGTCACCGGCAACGCCCGCCCGGCCAAGGAAGCCCTCGGCGGCTACAAGGACCCGCGGCCGATGGTCTACTCGGGCCTCTACCCGATCGACGGCTCCGACTACCCGGCGCTGCGGGACGCGCTCGACAAGCTCAAGCTCAACGACGCGGCCCTGGTCTACGAGCCGGAGACCTCCACGGCGCTCGGGTTCGGCTTCCGGTGCGGCTTCCTCGGACTGCTGCACCTGGAGATCATCTCGGAGCGGCTGGAGCGCGAGTTCAACCTCGACCTCATCTCCACCGCTCCCAACGTGATCTATCAGGTGGTGACCGAGGACATGCAGGAGGTCGTGGTCACCAACCCGAGTGAGTTCCCGGCGGGCAAGATCGCTGAGATCCACGAGCCGGTCGTGCGGGCTACGGTGCTGGTGCCCAACGAGTACGTCGGCGCGGTCATGGAGCTGTGCCAGAGCCGCCGGGGCAGCTTGCTCGGCATGGAATACCTGTCGTCCGAGCGGGTTGAGCTGCGCTACACCCTGCCGCTGGCGGAGATCATCTTCGACTTCTTCGACCAGCTCAAGAGCAAGACCAAGGGGTACGCCTCCCTCGACTACGAGCCGTCCGGCGAGCAGGTGGCCGACCTGGTGAAGGTCGACATCCTGCTGCACGGCGAACCGGTCGACGCGTTTAGTGCCATCGTGCACAAGGACAAGGCTTACAACTACGGCATCACCATCGCGGCCAAGCTGCAGAAACTGATCCCGCGCCAGCAGTTCGAGGTGCCGATCCAGGCCGCGATCGGCAGCCGGATCATCGCCCGCGAGACCATCCGCGCTATCCGCAAGGACGTGCTCGCCAAGTGCTACGGCGGTGACATCAGCCGGAAGCGCAAGCTGCTCGAGAAGCAGAAGGAAGGCAAGAAGCGGATGAAGATGGTCGGCCGGGTGGAGGTGCCGCAGGAGGCCTTCATCGCCGCACTGTCGACCTCGGACACCCCCGACACCAAGGGCAGCGCCAAGAAGTAGCACGCGCCGCCCGCACAGTGACGTCGAGCGCCATCTCGCAGCCGTGGGGTGGCGCTCAGTGCATCCCGGCAACGGGTCGGTCACCCCTTTCGAGGTGGGTTCTCGGCCGAATTTTGCGTGCCGGTGGTGAAGGGCGCGAGCTGCAGCGACGGTTCTTGCCGGGGTCCGCAGACGGGGTCTGGTCAGGAGTTTGTTGCCGAATCGGCGGTTTGGTTTTTCGAGTGCTCGGGAACTCTGCCGTTCGACGGACGCAACGAACTTGCACCACCCCCGAGGAGGAACTCCATGACTGTCACTGGCATCATCACCGCGCTCATCGTCGGTCTGATCATCGGCGCCCTGGGTCGCCTGGTCGTACCGGGCAAGCAGAACATTCCGATCTGGCTGACCATGGTCATCGGTGTCGTCGCCGCGCTGCTGGGCACCGTGATCGCCCGCGCCGCCGGGGTTGCCGACACGGGTGGCGTTGACTGGACCGAGCTGCTGTTCCAGGTGGTTCTCGCCGCGCTGGGTGTGGCGCTGGTCGTCGGCATCGGCGGTCGCCGCGGCTACAGCCGCCGCTGACCCCAGGCCCCTCGGGGGCTGGACGGAACAAGAAGTGCCGCAGAACGCCGGGCCCCGTTCGGGGCCCGGCGTTCTCGTGTGTGCGGCCTGCCCGGCAGGTCAGCCCGGCGCGCCCGGCAGAGCCTGGGACAAGTCCTGGGTCGGGCGGTGTGGCACGGGGCCGGGCGGTGTCCGTACTTATGGGATCAGGGTTTTCAGTAGCGGAATTTGTGCCGGGCGCTGCGGCGGTTCACCCAAGCGGGGAGGGCGTCGAGGTGGTCCTGGTGGGGGATTTGTTCGACCGGGTCGTGGGCGGCGGTCACGTCGCGCATGGTGACGACGAAACCTTGCACGAGACGGTCGCTGCGGAGGTCACGATAGGTGGCTTCGACCAGGACCTGGGTGGCGTCGGCGCGGCGGAGTGCGCAGTAGAGGACGCCGTCGCCTACTTCGCGCAGCGCCCGGCGGACCTGGCTGGTGTCGTCCGGGTGGACCAGGTCGAGGAGCGTGGCGAACGGCGGCAGGTCCGGTGTGCCCAGGAGCTCGCGGAGAGCCGGGCTGGCGTACCGGATGGCCTGGTCGTCGTCGATGACCAGCATGAGGTCGGCGGTGTTGCGGATGACCGCGCGCAGGTAGAGGTCGCTGTCGCGGCGGCCGACCGCGTCGACGAGGGTGATGCGGTCGAGTGCGAGGGCGGCCTGGCCGGCGAGGACTTCGAGGGCGTCGCGGCTGACGGCCAAGGTGTCGCGGTTGCCTTCCAGCACCAGGGCGCCACCGCTCGGCCGGGCCACGGCGAGCGGTTCCAGCCAGAGAGGACAGACCAACGTGGTGGGGCCGCCGCAGCCGGGGGAATCCACCGACCAGCTACGGGTACGCGAACTTGCCGGCGGGAGCGCTTCGAGGGCGAGCTGGCGGTCGTCCGTGGCGAAGACCACCTTCGTGAGGTCGATGGCCGGCATCAGCTTCGCCACCGCAGCGCGGACTGCCCGGTCGACGGCGGATTCGTCGGCGGCGGCGACCAGGGCCGCGCTGGCTTCGCGGAGGGCGCGTTCGCGGATCAGGGCCTGACTGTTGAGGGTGACCGAGTCGGCGAGGCGGGTGATCGTCAGCACCAGGGTGATGGCCGCGGTGACCGCGATGACGACGCCGTCGGTGACCGTGCCCGAGGTGGCCTCGATCAGCAGGACCGCCGGCGGGGTGGCGACCGAGACCCCCAGCAGCGCCGCCCACCTGCCGTTCCAGGGTGCCGGGCGGGTGGGGATCGGGGTGGTGAGCCGGACCATCGACGGATGCAGGGCGGCCGCGCCCCAGCTGAGGTAGAGCACCACGTAGCCGAGCTCGGTGTGCCAGGCGGGGTGCAGGCCGTACGCGACGTCGCTGGCGAACATCGCCACGGCGCCTGTGCAGAGCAGCAGCGCGGAGAAGTTGAACCAGACCGCCGCGGCCAGGCGGACGGTGACACCGATGAGCAGGAGGGCGCCTATCACGTCGGAGGCGGAGAGGGTGGCGACGCTGCTGCTGCCGCCCAGGATGAAAACCCACAGGACCAGCAGGGCCGCGCACGCCGCCGCGAGGATGTCGATCAACCTGGCGCGGCTCATCAGCAGTGCGCCGCGGCGGGTGAACTGCAGGAGCGCAAGTCCCACGAAGACGAACATCGTCAGGTAGCAGAGCGAGGCCGACCCTCGGGCGTCGAGCGCGTAGCAGACGTCACCGACGGCGAGGCAGGCGATGGAGGCGGCGAGCAGGAGCCAGGGGGCGATGCGGGCCGGCCGGTGCCGACTCAACCCGACGATGAAGGCTCCGACGCTCGCGGCTCCCAACAGGATCCATTCCAGGGCTTGGAGCACGACTAACTAGTACCAGCACGGTCGCTGTCTGTCCATGTCGATGTATACGCAGCGCTATGGACAGGCGGTCGCGAACGGGCTGCCGGACCTGCCGGTCAAGGCGCGAACACATCGGGAATCGTCGCAGGTCAGTCAAAAACCTCGGCGACCACGGTGTCATTGCCGACCCGTCGATCGCCGGTTACCGGCTGCCACTTTCCGTCCGGTGCGGTCCACTCCCGATCGGCGAAACGTACCCGTTCGAGGCCGGTGGTCTTGGCATGCGAGACGAGCCAGTGGGCATACCGCCAGCCGGAGTCCGGGTTCTCCACCGACCAGCTGAGCTCTGCCGCCGTCGCCTCCACACCCCAGTCGAGCGTGAAGACTTCGGCCAGGGCTGCCGCGGCGGCGGCTCCGCGCAGGGCGGGCTTGCTGTCGACCGTGCACTCGACCGCGCCGGTGGCCCGGCCGGTCAGCGCGCGGGCGAGCACTTCGGACTCGTCGGCCCACTTCTCGTACGCGTTGGGATAAGCCGACCGTTGCACCTTCTGCGCCGCGTCGGTGACCCGCATGTCTTTCCAGCCCTTGACCTTCTTCAGGGCGGAGTAGAACTTGTTCGCGGCGTACCGGGGGTCCTGGATCTTCTCCGGCGTGCCCCAGCCCTGGCTGGGCCGCTGCTGGAAGAGGCCGACCGAATCGCGGTCACCGCTGTCCAGATTTTCCAGCTTGGACTCCTGGAAGGCGGTAGCCAGCGCCACCACCACGGCCCGCTCAGGCATCTTGCGCCGCAGGCCGACCGCGGTGATCGTCGCCGCGTTCGCCATCTGGACCGCGTCGAGGGTGACCTCGCCGTCAGCCCGGACCGTGCACTCCGGGCCGAGGCGGGGGAGCTGGAGGCCGCCGGTGAAGGACCGGCTGACGGCGAAGAGGCCGAGGGCGCCGACGAGCACGACCACCGCAGCTATTGCGATTGGCTTGCGCTTCATCGGCACCTCCTCGTCGTCGGACGACAAGCGTAGTCAACGATCCGGCGGTTCCTAGGTGACCGGCACCCAGGTCGCCGGGCGCTTTTCCCGAAATGCCGTCACTCCTTCGACACCCTCGGCGGACTTGAAGTACGCCGCCGAACGGTCCGAGAGGTCCGCGAGCTCAGCCCGGATCGACGTCGCCGGCGGGCGGCGCAGCAGCTGCTTGGCGCCAGCCAGGGCGAGCGGGCCACCCTTGACCAGCGCGTCGCAGTACGAGCTGATCGCCGCATCCAGCGCATCGGGTGCGACCGCGGCGGTGACCAAGCCGATCTGCTCGGCCCGCGCGCCGTCGAACACGTTGCCGGTGAGGTACAGCTCGGTGGCGGCGCGGGGCGAAAGCCGCGGCAGAACTGTGGCACTGATCACGGCCGGGATGACGCCCAGGCGCACCTCGGAGAAGGCGAACGTCGACTCCGTGGTGCACACGGCGATGTCGGCCGCGGCGACCAGACCCAGCCCGCCCGCGCGCGCCGGACCGCCCACCCGGGCAACCACGGGCTTGGGGAACTCCCAGATCGCGGCGAGCACGTCGGCCAGCAGCTCGGCGGGCACCCGGCCGTTCGCGCGGGCCTCGGCGGTCTCCTTCAGGTCAGCGCCGGAACAGAACACCGGCCCGGTATGGGAGATCACCACCGCGCGGACCGCGGCGTCGGTGAGGGCGGCACCGAGGCCGTCCAACAGGTCGGTCATGAGGGCGGAGGACAGCGCGTTGCGGTTCGAGGGGCTGTCCAGCGTCAGGGTCGTTACCCCGGCGACGGTTTCGGTACGGACCAGAGCCATGACCGAACCCTAACGGCCCCCGTGCACACTTGGCAGATGCCTGGACCCCTGCCCGACGGTGAGCCCGTACCGGCCGACGGCTCGCTCCCCGCCGACGCGGTGCGCGCGGTCGGACGGCGTGGCTTCGGCGTGTACGTACACGTGCCGTTCTGTGCGAGCCGCTGCGGCTACTGCGACTTCAACACGTACACGGCGAGCGAGTTGGGCGGTGGGGCAAGCCGCGACGAGTACGCGGACACGGTCCTGCAGGAGCTGAAGCTGGCCGGCGGGATCCTGCGCGCGCCAGTCGACACGGTGTTCGTGGGTGGCGGCACGCCTACGCTGCTGAGCCCCGCCGACCTGGGCCGGATCCTGGACGGCATCGACCGCACCTGGGGCCTGACCGCGGACGCGGAGATCACCACCGAGGCCAACCCCGAATCGGTCACGCCCGCCTCCCTGCAGGCGCTGCGCAAGGCGGGCTTCACGCGCATCTCGCTGGGCATGCAGTCGGCGTCGCCCGGCGTCCTGGCGATCCTGGACCGGAAGCACACCGCGGGGCGGGCGCCGCGGGCCGCGCAGGAGGCTCGCGAGGCCGGCTTCGACCACGTCAACCTCGACCTGATCTATGGGACGCCGGGGGAGACTGCGGACGATTTCGCCGCCTCGCTGGCCGCGGTGATCGCGGCCGGGGTGGATCATGTGAGCGCGTACTCGCTGATCGTCGAGGACGGGACGCGGATGGCGGGGCGGATGCGCCGGGGCGAGCTGCCGTACCCGGAGGACGACGTCGCGGCGGACCGCTACCTGGCGGCCGAGCAGGCCCTCACGGCGGCGGGTTTCTCCTGGTACGAGGTGTCCAACTGGGCGACGTCCGAGGCCGCGCGCTGCCGGCACAACCGGCTCTACTGGACCGGCGGCGACTGGTGGGGGCTCGGGCCGGGTGCGCACAGCCACGTCGGCGGGGTGCGCTGGTGGAACGTCAAACACCCTTCCGCGTACGCGAAGAAGCTGGCTGAAGGGGTCTCGCCGGGGCAGGCGCGGGAGCTGTTGAGCGCCGAGGACCGTCGGATCGAGGAGGTCATGTTGCGGCTGCGGCTTGCCGACGGGTTGCCGTTCGCGCTGACCGACCCTGCGGGGGCCGGGCAGGCGCTGGCGGACGGCCTGCTGGAGCCTGTTCCGTACGGAGAAGGCCGGGCCGTCCTGACGCTGCGTGGTCGGTTGCTGGCAGATGCGGTGATTCGCGACCTGGTTTGACTCTGGTGCGCGCGCTGGCTGCCGATCTACCGGAGGCGCGGGAAGCTCCCGCGGCGACGGGAGGCAGGCGATGCGCGTCATCACCGGGCGGCTGACCGTGATCCTCGCGGGCGGTCTCCTCGTGCTGGGCGCGACCACCCCTGGCGCCGCCGCGCTCGCTTCGCCGGCCACCGTCCCTGAGGCTGCCCCTGTTTCCCCTGCGGGTGTGACCGACGACACCTATCGCAACCACCTGTGGAACAACGACGCGCTGCACATTGATGACCTGCCCGCGGCGGCAACCGCCGGGCAGCTCGTCGCCGTGATCGACAGCGGCGTCAGCGTGACCGAGGAAGACTGGGCGCCCGGGCAGATCCGCTGCGACCTGGGCCACGACGAAGTCGGCGACAGGTACAGCGCGGCGAACGGCTGCGTCGACCCGAACGGGCACGGCACCCACGTCGCGGGCATCATCGGGGCGGTCGCCGGCAACGGCAAAGGCATCGCGGGCATCGCCGCCGGCGTGCAGATCCTGCCGATCCGGGTGATCGACGCCACCGGCACCAGCCAGCCCGACGACATCGCCCGGTCCATCGTGTACGCCGCCGACCACGGCGCCACAGTGATCAACCTGTCGGTGGCCGGGGCGTACAACGAGCTGTACGTCAACGCGGTCAACTACGCCAACCGCAAGGGTGCGGTGGTGGTAGCGGCCAACGGCAACAACCGGAAGAGCGGCAACACGGCGATGTGGCCGGCCTCGTCCGCGGGCGTCATCGCGGTGGCGGCCACCGAATCGACGGGTGCCGTCGCCGACTTCAGCAACACCAGCGGAACAGCGACCGTTGCCGCCCCGGGCTCCGGGATCTTCAGCATGGACTCGACGCATGCGGACCCGGCCGTGCCGTACGTGTCCAAGAGCGGTACGTCGACGGCGAGCGCGCACGTGGCCGCCGCCGTGGCGTTGTGGCGGGCGGCGCATCCCACGGCCACCCCCGCGCAGGCCCGAGCCGCGCTGATCGAGACGGCGACCGACCTGGGCGCGCCGGGCTTCGACAACGGGTACGGCTACGGGTTGATCAACCCGTACCGGCTGCTCACGGGGGTCGAGTGGCCGGCGGTGCCGGCGCCCACGCCCACGGTGCCGACGCCCGCTCCGACCCCCACGCCGACTGCGGCTCCCACGAAGACACCGACGCCTGCGCCGACGAAGACGCCTGCGCCGACGAAGACGCCTGCGCCGACGAAGACGCCTGCGCCCACTAAGACGCTTGCGCCCACGAAGGCGCCGACGAAGGCGCCGACACCGAGCCCGACGAAGACGGTGACCCCGGCACCGGTGCGGACGCCGCCGCTTCTGACGGCGCCCGCCGCGCCCACCGCGCTGATGGTGGCGCCGTTGGCGGAGGCGCTGCGGGTGAGTTGGGCGCCGGTGCGGGGCACGGCGACCGCGCCGCTGACCGGCTATCAGATCTTCCGGGACGGGGTGTCGTTGGGCAATCTGGTCGGCACCACCTACACCGACCGGGTCTCCGGAGGTGTCAACCACACCTACGCGGTGGAGGCTTACGGGCCGGGCGGCAAGTCGGCCCGGGTCACCGCGACCGGCCGGGCGCGCTGGACGCCCGCCGCGCTGTCGCTGAGCCGGACAGCAGTGCCGAAGAAGGTCAAGATCGTCGTGCAGGGCACCTCGCTGCTCCCGGGCAGCGCGCTCACGGTCCGGGAATCGTACGGGCAGGGCAAGGCGGCGAAAACCGTCATCCTGGCGACCGTGAAAGTGACCGTCGGCGACGACGTGTCGGTGGCGGTGCTGCCGGTGCAGTCCGCGCGGACGGGCACGATCCTGGTTCAGGGCACCGACCACGACGGCCGGGCGGTCCAGCTGAGTCGGGCGATCCGGCTCGACTGAACCGGACCGCCCGACGCCGCGCTACTTGATGATCGAGATCGTCATCGGGTAGTTGTACGGCTCGTTGTTGTTCGCCTTCACCCCGGCGATCACGCCGACGATCGTGGCGACCAGCCAGGCCGCGATGCCGATGAAGACGCCGATCACGATGCAGACGAGGATCCAGCCGACCAGCGCGATGATCGACCAGAGGATCTGGAAGTTCAGCGCCTTGACCGCCTCGGCCCGCACGTACGGCGACTGGTTGCCGCGCGCCAGCAGGGCAATCAGCGGCGCGATCCAGCCGGAGCAGCCGCCGCCGAGGAAGGCGCCGGCCGCACCACCGAAGTGCGCGACCAGGATCCAGGTCTTGTCATCGCCGCCACCGACGGGCTGGCCGTAGCCCTGCGGCGGGTAGCCGGGCTGCTGGCCGTACGCGCCGGGCGGGCCGTAGGGCTGCTTGCCGGGCGGGGGACCGCCGTATGGGGCGCCGGAGCCGGGCGGTGGGCCGTAGCCACCAGCGCCGGAGCTCGGCGGCGGGTAGCCGCCCGCACCCGAGGTGGGCGGCGGGGTGCCATAGGTCGGGGGCTGGGGAGCGCCGTACGCCGGGGGCGGCGGAGGTGCCGAGGGGTCGTTGCCATATGGGTTGATCGGCCTGGTGGGGTCCGAGGGGTTTCCCTCACCGGGCGGGCGCGGCGGTTCAGTCATGGCAGACACGGTAGGTGCGCAGGTCGATCGTGGCGAGAGCAACACCCGGGACAGGTCGAACAATAGACAGTCGGCTAAGTAGCACCGGCATCGGCGGACGATCATCGCGTCCGAGTCGGCGGCGTCGTAGACTGGCACTCAAGTCGTCGGAGTGCCAGAGACCGGGTTGCGGAGCGGGGGAGGGGTCATGAGTCTGGATGACCGCAAGCTCGAGGTGCTCCGCGCCATCGTCGAGGACTACGTCGCCACCCAGGAGCCCGTCGGCAGCAAAGCCCTCGTCGAGCGGCACCAGCTCGGCGTCTCGCCGGCCACCGTCCGCAACGACATGGCCGTGCTGGAGGAGGAGGGCTACATCCGCCAGCCGCACACCAGTGCAGGTCGGGTGCCCACCGATGCCGGTTACCGGCTCTTCGTGGACCGGTTGTCGCGGGTCAAAGCGCTGAGCCCGGCCGAGCGGCGGGCGATCGAGCGGTTCCTGGCCGGGGCGGTCGACCTGGACGACGTGGTGCACCGCACGGTGCGCCTGCTTGCTCAGCTCACCCGGCAGGTCGCCGTCGTGCAATATCCGAGCCTGTCCCGCTCGGCCGTGCGCCATCTGGAACTGGTGCCGATCTCCACCACGCGGGTCATGCTCGTGATGATCGCGGACACCGGTCGGGTGGAGCAGCGACTCGTCGAGCTGCCCCTGCCGGCCACGCCCGACGACGTGCTCGACATGCGGCGCAAGGTCAACACGAAACTGTCCGGCGTGAAGCTGGCCGACACGCCGCCGCTGGTCCAGGCGCTGGTCGACGAGTCCGACCCGGAGAAACGCACCACCATGGCGTGCGTCGCCTCGGTGCTGCTGGAGACCCTCGTCGAGCGCAGTGACGAACGTCTCGCACTCGCGGGCACCGCCAACCTGACCCGCGGCGGTGTCCTGGACTTCCAAGGCTCGTTGCGCCCGGTGCTGGAAGCGCTCGAGGAAGAGGTCATCCTGCTCAAACTCATCGGCGAGGTGGAGCCGAGCACCACCCGGGTCCGGATCGGCGACGAGAACGAGATCGACAACCTGCGGGCGGCGTCCGTGGTGAGCACCGGATACGGACCGGGCGCGACGATCGTGGGGGGCCTCGGCGTGCTGGGGCCGACCCGGATGGACTACCCCGGAACGATCGCCACCGTGCGTGCCGTGGCACGCTACGTTGGCGATTTGCTGGCACAGAACTGACGGACAAGCGACGACGGTCTCCGGCGCACCGCGCGGGGCAGACATGAGGACTCGAAACCTGTGGCCAAGGACTACTACGGAATTCTGGGCATCAGCCGGGAAGCCACCGACGACGAGATCAAGCGTGCCTACCGCAAGCTGGCCCGTCAGTACCACCCGGACGTCAATCCGGACCCTGAGGCGCACGAGAAGTTCAAGGACATCAACGCCGCGTACGAGGTGCTGTCCGACGACCAGAAGCGGCAGATAGTCGACCTGGGTGGCGACCCGCTCGCGCCCGGCGGCGGCGGAGGTGCCGGCCCCGGCGGTCCCGGTGGCGCCGGCCCGTTCGTGGGCTTCCAGGACATCATGGACGCGTTCTTCGGCACGGCTGCCGGCGGCGCTGGCGGTGGCCGGGGACCCCGACCGCGCACCCGGCCCGGGGCAGACGCGATCCTGCGGCTCGAGCTGGACCTGGTCGAGACCGCCTTCGGCGTCGAGGCGCCGATCACCGTCGACACCGCGGTGCTCTGCACCCAGTGCACCGGCGCCGGCACCGCACCCGGCACCCACCTGGCTACCTGCGAGACGTGCGGCGGCCGCGGTGAAGTGCAGTCTGTGCAGCGCACATTCCTCGGTCAGGTCGTCTCGTCGCGCCCCTGCCAGGCCTGCCAGGGGCACGGCACGGTCATCCCGCAGCCCTGCCCGACCTGCGCGGGTGACGGCCGGATCCGGACCCGGCGGTCGCTGACCGTCAAGATCCCGGCCGGGGTCGAGGACGGCATGCGGATCCGGCTGGCCCAGCAGGGCGAGGTCGGGCCCGGCGGCGGCACGGCCGGCGACCTGTACGTGGAGATCCACGAGCGCCCGCACGATGTCTATTCGCGCAAGGGCGACGACCTGCACTGCCGGGTCACCCTGCCGATGACGGCGGCGGCGCTCGGCACCCGGCTGACCATCAAAACCCTCGACTCCGAGGAAAACATCGAGGTCAAGCCGGGCACGCAGCCTTCCTCGACCCTGCGCGTACGCGGCAAGGGCGTGCCGCACCTGCGCGGGCAGGGCCGCGGTGAGCTGTTTGTGCACCTCGACGTGAAGACTCCGACGAAGCTCACCGCCGACCAGGAGCGGATGCTGCGCGACTTTGCCAAGACGCGCGGCGAGGACGTGGCCGAGCTGAGCAAGCAGGGCGGGTTCTTCTCGCGCATGCGGGACGCCTTCAACGGCCACTGACCGTGTCCGCACCCCTGTTCCTGGTCGATGACCTGCCGACCGCCCGGCGTTTCACCCTGGCCGGGCGGGAGGGCCATCACGCTGCCGACGTGCAGCGGCTACGGATCGGTGAGGTGCTGATCCTGGCCGACGGCCGCGGCGGCGCAGTCCAGGCCGAGGTCACCGCGGTCGGCCGGGGCAGCATCGACGTCGAGGTCGGCGAGCGGACGGTAGCCCCCGAGCCGAACCCCCGCCTGGTCGTCGTCCAGGGCATCGCCAAGGGTGATCGGGGTGAGCTGGCCGTCCAGGCCATGACCGAGATCGGCGTCGACGAGATCGTGCCGTGGGCCGCCTCCCGGTCGGTGGCGCAATGGCGGGGTGATCGCGGCGTCCGCGCCCGCGAGAAGTGGGTGTCGACCGCTCGGGAGGCCGCGAAGCAGGCGCGCCGCCCCTGGCTGCCGGTGGTGTCGGGTGACCCGGACGTGTCGACCAAACAGGCCGCCGCCCGGCTGACGGCCGCCGCGGTCGCCTTCGTGCTGCACGAAGAGGCCACCGATCGGCTCACCCGGGCCAAGCTGCCGGAGGCGGGCGAGATCGTGCTGGTCGTCGGCCCCGAGGGCGGCATCAGCGACCAGGAGTTGGGCGCCTTCGTCGCGGCGGGTGCCCAGCCGGTCCGGCTCGGCGACTCCGTGCTGCGCACCTCAACCGCCGGGGTGGCCGCCTTGGCCGTCCTGTCGGCGGCGCTCGACCGTTGGTGAGCGGCCGCTCAGACCCATCCTCGCCCCGCATGAAGCCGGTTGCTCGCCGCTGCTGCCCTCGTCCGCACCGCCGCGGTCTGCTGCTGCGGTCGCCCTCATCGCCGCGGTCTGTTGCTGCGGTCGCCCTCATCGCCGCCGACCACTCGGTGGAGCAAGGCCGCGGCCGACCCCAGGATGCGAGCTTAGGCTAGCCTGACCTGCTGAATCCGCCGCCTTCTCAGGAGTCCGCGTGCCCAGCAACCTCCCCGTCCGCCGGTGAGCCGGTCCGGCAGGCGCATCCTGCGCCGGACGATCACCCGCAACGGTCGGTCGCTGCTGGCCGGCACCTCGCTCATCGGCGTGCACCAGGCCTGCGAGGCGGCCATCCCGATCCTGATCGGCGTCATCGTCGACACCGCCGTCGCCCCGGGCGATGCCACCGCACTGGTGCTCTGGACCGGGGCGCTCGGCCTGCTGTTCGCCGTACTGACCTCGGCGTGGCGGTTCGGTGCGC
Organism: Actinoplanes sp. NPDC051859; assembly: GCF_044452725.1. NCBI lineage: Bacteria > Bacillati > Actinomycetota > Actinomycetes > Micromonosporales > Micromonosporaceae > Actinoplanes > Actinoplanes sp. NPDC051859. The sequence goes on from NZ_JBITBX010000002.1 coordinate 61,725, forward strand.
GTCGGCTGATGGGGGCCATCGCGGCGGAGGCGCACCGGCTGCGGGTCGAGGTGGCCGCCCGGATATTGCATCCGCGCGGCGTGCAGACCGACATGCGGGCCGGGGACCTGCTGACCGTGTCGACGAGCGATGCGGACAACACCGCCTACCTGCTGGACTATGTGCCGCGGATCGTCGGGGCGCTGGTAGCCACCGGGGTCAGCGCCACCACGCTGCTGCTGATTTCCGTGCCGCTGGGGATTGCGGTGCTGGTCGCCACGCCGCTGGTGCTGCTCGTGCTGCATGTCGGCGCCCCGCGGATCACCAAGCAGGTCGCTGAGCAGCAGGCTCAGGCTGGGCGGGCCACGTCGCTCGCCGCCGACCTGGTGACCGGCCTGCGGCCGCTGCGTGGCGTGGGAGCGCAGGAGGCGGCCGCCGAGCGGTACCGCGGGGTGAGTCGCCAGTCGCTGGCGGCTACGCTGCGGGCCACCCGTACCCAAAGCGGCTATCTGGCGGCCTCCACCATCCTGAGCACGCTGCTGGCCTGCGGCATCGCGATCCTGGCCGGCTGGTTCGCGCTCACCGGCCGGATCAGCGTCGGCCAGTTCATCACCGTGATCGGCTCCGCGCAGTTTCTCATCGAACCGTTCGGGCTGCTGGCGATCGTCCCGGGCTGGATCGCCGAGGCGCGCGCGTCCGCGGACCGGGTCGCCCAGGTCACCGACGCCGGCCTGGTGTTGCCCGCGGGCGTGACCACCCCGGACGGCCCGGGCGGTGAGCTGCGGCTCAGCGGCGTCCGGCACGGTTCGTTGGCGGGGCTCGATCTGCACGTACGCCCGGGCGAGTTCGTGGGCATCGTCGCGCGCCGACCGGCCGACGCGGAAACCCTGGTCAAGCTGCTCGGCCTGCCCGCAGATCACGAGGGGACGATCCTGGTGGGCGGCGTACCCGTCGCGGAGATCGACCGGTCAAAGGCCCGCCGGCTGTTGCTGGTCGAGCCGCACCACACCGACCTGTTCACCGGCACGATCGCCGCCAATGTGGCCGTGCACGACGACCGGGGCGGGCTGCCCGAGGCACTGTCCGCGGCCGCCGCCGACGAGGTGGTGAACACCCGCCCCGCCGGTCTCGACGAGCTGGTGGCCGAGCGGGGCGCCACCCTCTCCGGCGGTCAGCGGCAGCGGCTCGCTCTGGCCCGTGCACTGCTCGCCCGGCCGCCGATCCTGGTGCTGCACGACCCGACCACCGCCGTCGACGCGGTCACCGAGCACACCATCGCCCAGGGCATCCGCGCGCTGCGGCACGGCCCCGGGTCGGACTTCGCCACGGTCGTCCTGACCAGCAGCCCGGCCCTGCTCGCCGCCACCGACCGGGTCGTCGTGCTCGACGACGGTGTGGTCACCGCCGAGGGGACCCATGCCGACCTGGGCGACATCGATGCCTACCGGCAGTTGGTGCTGCGATGAGGACGCCCGAGAAGCTGCCGATCGCGACCGCGCGGCAGAGCTGGCAGTGGCTGCGGGCGGCGCTGGGCGAGCGACGCGGAGAAGTCTTCGGCACGCTGGCTACCGGAGTGCTCGCCGCCGCGGCCTCGATCGTTCCCGTGTACGCGCTCGGCCTCCTCGTCGACCGGGTACGGGCCGGCGCCGGCACGTCGGCGATCGTCGGCATTTCCATCGTCATCGTGCTCGCTGCTCTGGTGGGTGGCGCAGCAGCGGGACTGTCGTCCTATGTGTCGGGGCGGCTGGGCGCCCGGGTGCTCGCCGACCTTCGGGAGAACACCGTGGCGACGGCGTTGCGGCTGCCCGCCACCGTGCTGGACCGGATCGGCCGGGGCGACCTGCTGTCCCGGGTGGGCGCCGACATCGCCGCGATCGGCAAGGCCGTCTCGGATGTGCTGCCCACAGTGATCTCGGCTGCCCTGCTCACGGTGCTGAGCCTGGCGGCGATGGCAGGCATCGACTGGCGGCTCGGCCTGGCCGGTGCTGTCGCCCTGCCGTTCTACGTGCTTGCCCTGCGCTGGTACCTGCCCCGGTCAGCACCCCGGTACGCCCAGGAGCGCGCCGCCGTGGCCGAACGATCCCAGCTGCTCGTCGAGAGCATGCAGGGGCTGCGGACGGTGCACGCGTACCGGTTGGAGGATCGGCACCTGCGGGACATCGACGTGGCTTCCGGTAGAGCCCGGGATCTGACGGTGAACGTGTTCGCGCTGTTCACCCGGTTCGCTGGCCGGATCAACCGGGCCGAGTTCTGCGGGCTCGCCGCCATCTTGGCTGTGGGCTTCCTGCTGGTGCGCCAGGGCGCGGTCACCGTCGGCGAGACATCGGCGGCAGCGCTCCTCTTTCACCGGCTCTTCAACCCCATCGCGATGCTGGTCTTCACCTTCAACGAGGTGCAGGCCGCCGGTGCTGGCCTGGCCCGGTTGGTGGGGGTGTTGGGGATGCCGGTCGAAGAACGGTCGGTCGGTCGGCAGCCCGGCGCTGCGTCGCTGCACCTGGACGGCGTCACGTTCAGCTACGACGGCGGCAGGCCGGTGCTGCGGGACGTGTCGCTGCGGGTGGCGCCGGGGGAGCGGGTCGCCCTGGTCGGCTCGACGGGCGCGGGCAAGACCACCGTCGCCTCGATCGCGGCGGGGATTCTGCGGCCGAACGCCGGCGCCGCCCTCATCGGCGGGGTGCCGATCGCCGAACTGCCCTCGCACACCGTGGCCGTGGTCAGCCAGGAGACGCACGTCTTCGCCGGACCGCTGATCGAGGATCTGCGCCTGGCTAGGCCGGGCGCCGATAGCACCGAGGTGGCGGCCGCACTGGACACCGTCGGCGCCCTCGACTGGGCCAGGAATCTGCCGGACGGCCTCGACACGGTCGTCGGAGACGGCGGCCACGAGCTCACTGCCGCGCAGGCCCAGCAGCTCGCACTGGCGCGGATCGTCCTGCTGGACCCGGCCGTGGCGGTGCTCGACGAGGCCACCGCTGAAGCGGGCAGCGCGGGCGCCCGGGCACTGGAAGAGTCTGCGGTGGCGGCGCTGCGCGGCCGTACGGCGTTGGTCGTCGCGCACCGGCTGACCCAAGCCGCCGCTGCCGACCGGATCGTGGTGTTGGAGCAGGGGTCCATCGTGGAGTCCGGCTCCCACGCCGAACTGGTCGCCGCTGACGGCCGGTACGCACGCCTGTGGGCCGCGTGGGAGTCGCGCTCGCCGGCCGGCCGCGAGGCGTGATCCAGACCACCTGAACCGGTTCGCGGGACCCGTACGTGTGGAGGGCGTTCGTATCGCAAAGGCCCTAAGAAAGGTCCTCATCATGCATTCCCCGCGAAAGCTGATTTTTGCCGCAGTAGCCGTGAGTGGCGCGCTCGTCCTCTCCGCCTGCGGCAGCGGCGCGCAGCTGGTGGACCCCGCACCGGTCGCCGCTTTGGCCGCCGACCTGGTCTCCGGTACGGCGAAGACCTCCCAGGCCCTGCGCGGCACCGGCGACTGGGCCGCTCCCCAGGGCGGTACGCCGAAGGGTGAGACCGCCGAGGTGGCACAGAAGTGGGTGCAGCTGACCGCGGCCAAAGCGGGCAACCTCAACCCGGTCCTGGTCAACGGCGCCGGTCTGACGCTCTACCGGTTCGACAACGACACCGCGAAGCCGTCGAAGTCCACGTGCAACGGTGACTGTGCGGCGAAGTGGCCGCCGGTGGTGGTGAAGCCGGGCGGCAAGATCTTCGTGGCGGGCGTACCCAAGAGCAAGGTCGGCGTCGTGAAGCGCGACGACGGACGCCTCCAGGTGACCGTCGGCGGCTGGCCGGTCTACCGCTTCGCCAAGGACACGCGGAAGGGCGACACCCTGGGCCAGGGCGTGGGCGGCACCTGGTTCGGCATCCGGCCCGACGGTAAGAAGGCCGGCGCGGTGGAGCAGGGCAACGGCGACACCGGCACCACCCCGCCGAGCAAGGGCGACGGCGCACCGGCGAAGCGCGTCGTGCTGTTCGGCGGCCGGTCCTTCAACGTCTTCGACGAGAGCGAGAGCTCGCAGCGCATCGAGGGTCAGTCCGGCTGCGTGGACGCCACCGAGCCGGGCACGGCGTCGTCCATTGTGTTCGACGGCGTGGTCAAGATCTGGACCGGTCCGGGCTGCACCGGAAAGTCGAAGGAGCTCGGCGCGGTCGACGCCGAGAACATCGGCGGCATCGCCGACCTTCGCGAGATCGGCTTCGACGACGCGATCGGGTCGATCAAGCTCTGACGTCAAGGACGGGCGAAGGGGCGGCTGGGGGGCCGCCCCTTCGCGCTTGGGTAGGCCGATCTTCCACTGTCGACTAGTCCCTTCGTACGGGTTCAGGGCATGATCATTGTCCGGTTCCCGAACGCGGAGGAGACTTCGTCCTCGCGTTGACCCCACCCTCTCGACGCCAAGGACGTGTCATGCACCAGCACCGCCACGCGCGAAAACGCAATCCCCTGCCCTGGGCGCTCGTCGGCGTCTTCGTCGTCGCGCTGGGCGTCGTCACCGTCCCCCGGCTCGTCCTGCCCGCCCTCACCGCAGGTGACGAGGCAGCCGCGAACGGCCCCGCGCCGGTCGCCGCCGCCACGGCCGAGCCGATGCTGACCGTGATCGGCGCCTGCGACCCGGTCAAGGAAGGTCTCAAGCTCTCCAGCGACAACCGCAAGCTCACCGTCAACGGCTCCGGCAAGGTCTACCTGGACGGACTCGATCAACGGGAACTGGCCTGCGTGTTCGACACCCTGCGCGTGCCCGGCGCCCTCAGTTCCCGGATGAGCGACACCGTCGCCGCGGACGGCCGCCAGCAGGGCGACTGGCCCGGCTACACCGTCGTCTGGACCCACGACGAGGATCGCGGCCTCGACCTGACGGTGACCCGCGCCGACTGAGCCTTAGGATCTCGTCGTGGCACTCAGCTCCCCGACGACCGTCCACCAGCGCCTCGAACGGGCCGTCCGCAAGGTGCAAGCCGACGCGCGGGTGCCCGCCCTCTCCGTCGCGCTGCACCGCGCCGACCGCGAACTGTGGACCTGCACCGTCGGCAATTCCGGCGACCCGAACCGGCTCCTCGACGCGGACACCCGGTTCCGCATCGGCTCCGTCACCAAGACGCTCACCGCCGTCCTGGTCCTGCAAGCCCGCGACGACGGCCTGCTCGACCTCGACGACCCGGTCGCCGCGCACCTCGACCTCGAAGCCCACGGCTCCGCCACCATCCGCGGCCTGCTCTCGCACACCGCCGGCTACCAGCGCGAACCGTACGGCGACGTCTGGTATCTGCCGACCCCGCCCGGCGACCAGCAGCTCCTCGACGAGGTGGCCCGCGCCGAACGCGTCCTGCCCAACCACCGCCGCTACCACTACTCCAACCTCGGACTCGCGGTGCTCGGCCAACTCGTGGCCCGCCTCCGCGGCGGCACCTGGGCATCCGTCCTGCAGGAACGCCTGCTCGACCCGCTCGGCCTGCACGCCACCACGGTCCAGCCGACCGCCGAGGCCGCCGTCGGCTACCTCGTCGACGCGTACTCCGACGCCGCCCGAGAAGAACCGCGCCTCGACCTCGGTGGCGTCGGCCCGGCCGCCCAGCTCTGGAGCACCGCCACCGACATGGCCCGCTGGGCGGCCTTCCTCGCCTCCCCGGAACTCGTCGACCCCGACGCGCGCGTGCTCGCACCGGCCACCCTCGACGAGATGCGCTGGCCGCGTACCACGACCGACGAAACTCTCTGGACCGGCGGATTCGGCCTCGGCCTGATCCTCGCCCCGCAAGGCGGACGCGTCCTGCACGTCGGGCACGACGGCGCCATGCCCGGCTTCCTCGCCGGCGTCTACGGCCGCCGCGGCGGCGAAGGCAACCCCGGCGCCCTGGGCGCGGCGGTCCTGGCCTCCTCGGGTACGGCCACCGAGATCAACGACCTTGTCCACGAGCTGCTCACCATCGCCGTCGACGCCGACCCGGCCGACATCCGCCCCTGGTCACCCGGCCCGCCCGCCCCGCCGCAGTACCGCAGCATCCTCGGACCCTGGTGGAGCGAAGGCTTCCCGCACGTCTTCTCCTGGCACAACGGCACCCTGCAAGCCCGCGCGGCAGACGCCCCCGCCGACCGTCCGCCGTCCGTGTTCCGCCCGATTCCCGATCAACCAGACATTTTGCGTACGGTCTCCGGACGCGAAGTCGGCGAACTGCTCCGCCTCACCCGCACCGACGACGGCACAGTCGCCCAGATGCACTGGGCCACCTACCGCCTCACCCGGCAGCAGGAGACCTTCGCCGGTGTACCGGTCACTCAGGGCACCGACGACGCCCGATAATGGCCTCGGCGGGCCGCCACCCGAGCGGATACGATGGCACGATCCTTACGCACGCCGCCGAGCACCGGCGGGGACGAGAACGAGAGCAGGTGGCGTAGGCCGTACGGCCGCCCCTATGACCGGCACCGAACACAGCAGCGCTGCCGCTCGGGTGCAGACCAAGATCTCGGTCGCCGACCCGAAGATCATGGTGAACCTGCTCGGCCCCAAGGACGAGATCCTGCGGCTCATCGAGCGCACCCTCGCCAGCGACGTGCACGTCCGCGGCAACGAAATCACCATCACCGGCGCCCCGGCCGACAACGCCACCGCCGAACGGCTGTTCTCCGAGCTCATCGAGCTCACCGAGAAAGGCGAGACGCTGACCGTCGACGCGGTCCGGCGCACGGTCACCATGCTCGAGCAGAACACCGCCGAGCGGCCCGCCGAGGTGCTGACCCTCAACATCCTCTCCCGGCGCGGCAAGACCATCCGCCCCAAGACCCTCGGCCAGAAGCGCTACGTCGACGCCATCGACGACAACACGATCGTGTTCGGCATCGGCCCCGCCGGCACCGGCAAGACGTACCTCGCCATGGCGAAAGCCGTGCAGGCGCTCCAGGCCAAGCAGATCAACCGGATCATCCTCACCCGCCCGGCCGTCGAAGCCGGCGAGCGCCTCGGCTTCCTGCCCGGCACCCTCAACGAGAAGATCGACCCGTACCTGCGGCCGCTCTACGACGCCCTGCACGACATGCTCGACCCCGAAACCATCCCCCGCCTCATGCAGGCCGGCACGATCGAAGTCGCACCCCTGGCCTACATGCGAGGCCGGGCGCAACCGCTGACGGCGAAGGTGCTGACCCCGGACGGCTGGCGGCCGATCGGCGAGCTCGCGGTCGGTGACCTCGTTGTCGGCTCGAACGGCCTGCCCACCCCCGTCCTGGGCGTGTACCCGCAGGGCACCAAGGACGTCTACCGGGTCACTACCCAGGACGGCGCCTCGACCGTGGCCTGCAGCGAACATCTGTGGACCGTCCGCACACCCGACGACCGCAGCCACGGCCGCCCGTCGCGGGTTCTCGAGACCCAGGACATGATTGGCAATCTGCGCCGCGGACCCGTCCACCGGTACGAGCTGCCGCTCGTGGACCCAGTTGAGTTCGTGCCGCGCGACGTGCCGATGTCGGCGTACGCGCTCGGACTGCTGCTCGGCGACGGCTGCCTGACCACCAGTACGACTCCGGCCTTCGCTACCGCCGACCCGGAGCTCGCGGTCGCTTTGCAAGCCGAGCTGCCGAACATCGCGGTGACCCGCAAGAACGAAGTCGACTACGTGCTGCGCAAGCCCGGCGGTGGACGCGGCGGGGTCATCGTGGCGAACCCGGTGACAGCCGTCCTGCGCGAGCTCGGTCTGGCGGGCAGCCGATCGCACACCAAGTTCGTGCCCGAGAGCTACCGCTTCAACAGCGCGGCTGTCCGTCTCGCCGTGCTCCAAGGTTTGCTCGACAGCGACGGCGGTCCGGTCACCCAGCGCGGCCGGACCTGCCGCATCCAGTACACGACCTGTTCCCCGCAGCTGCGGGACGACGTGGTGTTCCTGGTGCGTTCGCTGGGCGGAGTCGCGTACTGGCGTTGCCGTCCGGCGCTCGGCCGGAAGCCGGGGCTGGCCAAGGGCCGGCCCGTCGAATACCGCCACGATGCCTTCGTTCTCGACATCCGGCTGCCCGCCGGGTTGCAGCCCTTCCGGCTGGAGCGCAAGCGGGCCGCGTACGATGCCGCGGGTGGTGGACGGCCGATGCGGTTCATCCATGACATCGAGCCGATGGGGCAGGCCGAGACGGTCTGCATTCAGGTCGCCGCCGCCGATTCGCTCTACGTAACAGACGATCTCATCGTCACCCACAACACGCTCAACGATGCATTTATCATCCTCGACGAGGCGCAGAACACGACGCCGGAGCAGATGAAGATGTTCCTGACCCGGCTGGGGTTCGGGGCGAAGATCGTGGTCACCGGCGATGTGACGCAGGTCGACCTGCCCGGGGGCACCACCAGTGGGCTGCGGATCGTGCGGGAGATTCTGCAGGGCGTCGAGGATGTGCACTTCGCCGAGCTGTCCAGCTCCGACGTGGTGCGGCACCGGCTCGTCGCGGAGATCGTCGACGCGTACGCCCGGTATGACGCCGACCAGGAGCAGCAGGCGAGTCAGCAGTCCGTACGCTCGGTGCAGCAGCCGGCCGCCGGTGCGCGCCGGCGACGCTGAGTTTTTCCGTGCCAGGACCTTCCGATACGAGACCAGGGGTAACGCACCACATGTCCATCGAGATCGCCAACGAGTCGGGAGTCGAGGTCGACACCGACGCGATTCTCGCGGTAGCCCGGCACGCGCTCGAGGAGATGGGGGTCAACCCGCTCGCCGAGCTGTCGATCCTGCTCGTCGACATCGACTACATGACCGAGCTGAATCACCGCTGGATGGGCAGTGACGGCCCGACCGACGTCCTCGCTTTCCCGATGGATGAGGGCAGTGTCGACCACGGTCCCGGTGAGGCGGGCACCGGCGAGCCGGCCCTGCTGGGCGACATCGTGCTGGCCCCGGAGGTGGCGGCGAAGCAGGCCGTCACCGCCGGGCACACCGCCGCTGACGAGCTGCATCTGCTCACCGTGCACGGCGTGCTGCACCTGCTCGGCTACGACCACGCCGAGCCTGAAGAGGAGCGCGAGATGTTCGCGCTGCAGGCTCGGCTGTTGCAGAGTTGGCGTTCCAGCCGGCGGGCCGGCTGAGCCTGATGGAGCCTCCCTCTGTTCTCGCCGCGGCCGATGCCGCCGCGGCCGGATTGCCTGATCTGCAGCTGATCGTCTACGCGGTGCTGCTGGTGTTTCTCGCCGGGCTCGCGTCGATGACCGACGCCGCCCTCGGTTCTGTCTCCCCGGCGCGGGCCGCGGAGATGGAACGGGAGGGCCAGCGCGGGGCGGCTGCCCTGGCCGCCGTCGCCGGGGACGTCGTGCGGCACCTCAACCTGCTGCTGCTCCTGCGGCTGCTGTGCGAGCTGACCGCGACCACCCTGGTCGCGCTGGTCGCGGTGGACACGTGGGGTGCGGGTTGGCGGTCGGCGCTGGTCACCGCCGGGGCGATGACGCTGGTCAGTTTCGTGGTGGTGGGTGTCGGCCCGCGCACGGTGGGACGGCAGCACGCGTACGCGGTGGGTAAGGCGACCGCCCCGCTGGTCCGTTGGATCGGCCGGGTGTTCAACCCGCTGGCGTCGCTGCTGATCTTGATCGGTAACGCTGTGACACCGGGCAAGGGCTTCCCGGAGGGGCCGTTCGGCAGTCAGGTGGAACTGCGGGAGCTGGTCGACCTGGCAGAGCAGCGCGGCGTGGTGGAGCACGGCGAGCGCGAGATGATCCACTCGGTGTTCGCGCTGGGTGACACCATCGCCCGGGAAGTGATGGTGCCACGCACCGAAATGGTGTGGATCGAGGCGCCGAAGACATTGCAGCAGGCGCTGTTCCTGTTCCTGCGCTCCGGCTTCTCCCGCATCCCGGTCATCGGCGACAGCGTCGACGACGTGCTGGGCGTGCTCTATCTGAAAGACGTGGTCCGGCGGACTCAGAACGGGGACCCGGCCTCCGCCGCCGTACCGGTCGCGGAGCTGATGCGCCCCGCCACGTTCGTGCCCGAGTCGAAGCCGGTGGACGACCTGCTGTCCGAGATGCAGGCGGCCCGCATGCACCTGGTCATCGTCGTCGACGAGTACGGCGGCACGGCCGGGCTGGTGACCATCGAGGACATCCTCGAGGAAATCGTCGGCGAGATCACCGACGAATACGACGTGGAACGCCCGCCGATCGAGCACCTGGACGACGGCGCTGTGCGGGTGACCGCCCGCCTGCCGATCGAGGACCTGGGCGAGATCTACGGCGTGGAACTGCCCGCCGACGAGGTCGAAACGGTCGGCGGCCTGCTCGCCCAAACGCTCGGCCGAGTGCCCATTCCGGGTGCCACCGTCGACGTCGGCGGCCTGCACTTGATCGCCGAGGGCACCACCGGACGCCGCAACCGCATCGACTCGGTGCTGGTGCGCCGGGCCGACCCCCCGGCCGAACGCTCCGGCGACGAGAACGCCCCCGAACCCGAGGAAAGACAGCACGCCGATGCCTGACCAGACCATTCCCGCCGGCCTCGCCGCCGCCGAACTCAAGCCCGAGGACGCCAAGCTGGTCACCCTGGCCCGCAGCGCCCGCGCCCGGGTGGGCGCCGCCGAAGGCGCATCGGTACGCGACCAGGACGGCCGCACCTACGCCGCCGCCACGGTGTCCCTGCCCAGCCTCAAGGTCACCGCCTTGCAGCTCGCGGTGGCGTCGGCGGTGGCAGCGGGCGCGAGCACGATCGAGGCCGCAGCGGTGGCAACGGCGGCCGAATCGCTCGACGGCCTGGGCCACATCGCCGTGCGCGACCTAGCCGTCGCGGCCCCCATCCACGTGGCGGCGCCGGACGGCACTCTCCGCGGCACGGTGACCGAGTGACGCAGCAGCCCGGCGGCGGAGACCGCAAGCCCCCGACCGGCGACCGCAAGCTCACCGCGGGAGAGCGCAAGCTCACTGCGGGAGAACGTAATGAGCAGCGCCGCCAGGAGCGCCGGGCCGCTCGCCGCGAGCAGGATGCCGCGGCGGCTGGCCGCGCCGGAGCCGGCGGCCGTGCGGGCAAGGGCGGCAAACCGGGCAGCGGCGGCGTAGGCAAGGCCGGCGGCTCTGGCGCGGGCACCCGCGCCGGAACGGCTGGTGGCCGCGGAGCGGGCGATGACCGGGTTAGATCGGTCGGTGACCGTGGAGCCGCGGGCGGCGATTGGGCTGGATCGGCCGGTGGTCGTGCGGCCGCCGGCGATGGCCGCGCTGGATCGGCTGGTGGCCGTGCTGCAGCGGGCGATGACCGGGTTGGATCATCGGGTAGCGGTCGTGCGGCCGGCGGCAGTGAGCGCGCCGGACTGCGTGGCGGTCGTGCGACGGCGGGCGGCGCGGGCCGGGATGGCGGCGCGGGAAGTCGGCGCGCGGGGTCCGGTAGCGCGGGCGGTGCGGGCGGTGCGGGCGGTGCGGCCGCAGGTAAGACGACGACCGGTGCGTGGGGTCGGGGTGTGGTCGGGGACGGCTCTGCGAAGCGCAGTGCCGGCAAGAACGACTTCTATCCCAAGAGCGCGCCGACGAGAAGGCGGATTGCGAAGCCGAGTGTTGCTGGGTCTGCTGCGGAGACGCGGAAGTCCAGCGGGACTGTGGGAACGCGGAAGTCCGGTGCGGCGGGGGCGAGCGGCGGCGCGCCGGTCGGAGCCGTGAGCTCGGGGCCACGGGCTGAGGTTGGGGCGGGGGACGCCCGTACCGTTGCCGGGGTCAAGAAGCACCGGCACAAGGCTGCGCGCCCCACACGGCCGGTCGACGACGTGTATCGCGCGGGTTTTGCCTGTTTTGTGGGGCGACCGAACGCCGGCAAGTCGACGCTGACGAACGCGATCATCGGGCAGAAGATCGCGATCACCTCGAACAAGCCGCAGACCACCCGGCACGTCATTCGCGGCGTCCTGCACCGCGACGACGCCCAGCTGGTGCTGGTGGATACGCCGGGGTTGCACCGGCCCAAGACGCTGCTCGGCGAACGGCTGAACGATCTCGTCCGGGAGACCTGGAGCGAGGTCGACGTGATCGGGGTGTGCTTCCCGGCGGACGAGCCGGTGGGCGCCGGAGACCGGTTCATCTCGGCGGAGATCGCCGAGCTCAAGGCCAAGGTCATCGCGTTGGTGACCAAGGTCGACCTGGTGTCGCCGACCGTGCTGGCGCAGCGCCTGCTGGAGGTCAGCAAGCTTTACGACTTCGCGGAGATCGTGCCGGTCAGCGCGGTTTCCGGGCATCAGGTGGACACCTTGGTCGACGTGATCGTCAGGCAGCTGCCGGAGTCGCCGCCGCTGTATCCGGACGACGTGCTGACCGAGGAGCCCGAGCAGGTGCTGATCGGCGAGCTCATTCGCGAGGCGGCGCTGGAGGGTGTGCGTGACGAGCTGCCGCACTCGATTGCGGTCCTGGTCGAGGAGTTCCTCGTCGAGGGCAAGACCACCAAGATCTATGCGAATGTGTACGTCGAGCGGGACAGCCAGAAGTCGATCGTGATCGGGACCAAGGGCGCCCGCCTCAAAGAGGTGGGCACGCGTGCTCGGGCGGAGATCGAGGCGCTGCTGGGTCGCAAGGTCTACCTCGACCTGCATGTGCGGGTCGCGAAGGAGTGGCAGCGCGACCCGAAGCAGCTCCGCAGGCTCGGCTTCTAGCCTTACGAGCTGCGGATGGTGACGTTGCCGCTGCTGGTGCGGACGCTGAGCAGCTGGGTGCCCTTCGGGTCGGCGGTAAAGTCCGACTCGAAGGTGCCGGAGCCGACCCGCTCGTCGATGCGGTAGGCGCCGGCCGGCACGGCCACGTCGATGTTGCCGCTGGAGGCCCGGGCGCTGACGTCGGCGCTCTGCTGCAGGAGCAGGTCGATGTTGCCCGAGCTGACCTCGGCTTTGACCGCGTTGCCGCCGGTCAGGTCCAGGGCCGAAATGTTGCCCGAGGTGGCGCCCAGCGTGACCGGGCCGGTGCTGCCGGCGACGTCGATGTTGCCCGAGGTGGCGGTGGCCTTGACCGGTCCGGTGGCCCGCTCGATGTGGATGTCGCCGGACTTCACGCTCACGTCGGCCGATGCCACGTCGAGCAATCCCAGGTTGCCGGAGTTCAGGCCGCCGCGGACGGTCACGCCGGTGGGCGCCTCGATCTCGTACGACGACCAGCAGTCGGAGCCGCATGTCGTGTCCACGGACAGCACGGTGCCGGCGAGACGGTAGGAGGGGCCGGGGTCGCCGCCGCCCCGGACGACGCGTTTGATGCGCGTCTCGGTGATCGCCGAGGTGGTCACCCGGATGTCGCCCGCACCACCGGCCACGACGATCTCGGTGACCTTCACCTTCTCGGTGTCGTCGAAGGTGAGCTTCGCGCCGACTGCCCCGTTGCAACCGGTGAGGGTCGCCGCGGCGGCGATCAGGATGAGTGCGCCGGCGGTACGCCGGGCCAGCCTCGCTGTCATGCTGAGAAACCTATGAGCCCGGGTACGCCCAGCGCCATCCGTCCCTCCACCCAGCGACCCCGGAGATGACCCTGAGATCCGGGTCAGGGTCTGTCGTACCCACCGGGCAGAATGCAGGGGTGCCCGCAGCCGGATACCGCCGCCAGCTCTACCGCGACGACGCGGTGGTGCTGCGCGTGCAGAAGCTCGGCGAGAGCGACCGGATTATCACGTTGCTGACCCGCCGACACGGCCGGTTACGCGCGGTTGCCCGAGGCGTGCGGCGCACCATGTCCCGCTTCGGTGCCCGGTTGGAGCCGTTCGGCCACATCGACGTGCAGCTCGCCGGCTCGCCGGAGGGGGTGGGCAGCAGCCTGCACTCGATCAGCCAGGTGGAGGGCGTCAACCTGTTCGCCAAGCGGTTCCTCGAGGACTATCCGCGTTACACGGCCGCCAGCGCCATCGCGGAGACCGCCGAGCGCCTGACGCCGGTGGAGCGGGAGCCGTCGTTGCGCCTGTTCCAGCTCACTCTCGGTGCCTTCAAAGCGCTGGCCGCGGGCGAGCATGCCACGTGCCTGGTCTTGGACGCCTACCTGCTGCGCGGGATGGCATTCGCGGGGTGGGCGCCGGCGCTGGCCGAGTGCGCGGTCTGTGGCACCGAGGGGCCCCACGGTGCGTTCTCCGTGCCGGCCGGCGGGTCGGTCTGCCCGGACTGCCGCCCGCCCGGCGCTGCCCATCCTGCCCCGGCGACGCTCGGGCTGATGCATGCGTTGACTCACGGTGACTGGGGCGTCGCCGATGTCGCCGAGCCGCCGGTGCGCCGGGAGTGCAGCGGCCTGGTCGCCGCCCACCTGCAATGGCACATGGAACGCAACCTGCGAGCCCTGCCCCTGGTCGACCGCCGGGAGCCGGACCGGCTTGACACAGGCCGCCGGGAGCTGGACCGGCTTGACACAGGCCGCCGGGAGCTGGACCGGCTTGACACAGGCCGCCGGGAGCCGGACCGGCCTGACACAGGCCGCCGGGAGCTGGGCCAGCCTGACACCGACTGCCGGGAGGCTACCCCGGCCCAGCGCCACCCGATCATCAGTGAGCAACGGGAGACCCTGTGACACGTCCGCCCACCCCGCACATCTCCGGCGCGCGGCCGCCGGCGCTGCCCAAGGACGCGATCCCCAAGCACGTCGCGCTGGTGATGGACGGCAACGGTCGCTGGGCCAAGGACCGCGGCCTGTCCCGCACCAAGGGCCACGAGCAGGGCGAGTACTCGCTGTTCGACGCCGTCGAGGGCGCGATCGAGTTGGGCATTCCCTATCTCTCGGCGTACGCGTTCTCCACCGAGAACTGGCGGCGGTCGCCGGAGGAAGTCAAGTTCCTGATGGGCTTCAACCGGGACGTGATCCGGCGCCGCCGCGATCAGCTGGTCGAGCTGGGCGTCCGGGTGGTCTGGTCGGGCCGGGCCGGGCGGCTGTGGAAGAGCGTCATCTCGGAGCTGCAGACCGCCGAGGAGATGTCGCGTGGCAACAAGACGCTGACCCTGCAGTTCTGCGTCAACTACGGCGGCCAGGCGGAGATCGCGGATGCGGCGGCGGCGATCGCCCGCGATGTGGCAGCCGGGAAGCTCAAGGCCGACAAGGTCAACGAGAAGACCATCCAGAAGTATCTCTACCACCCCGAGGTGCCGGAGGTGGACCTGTTCCTGCGCCCGTCGGGGGAGCAGCGCACGTCCAACTTCCTGCTGTGGCAGTCGGCCTATGCGGAGCTGGTCTTCCTCGACACGCTCTGGCCCGACTTCGACCGCCGCCACCTCTGGTACGCCTGCGAGCTCTACGCCCAACGCGACCGTCGCTTCGGCGGCGCTATCCCGAACCCGATCGCCCCGCAGTAGGCTCGCCGGCGGCGGCCGCGCCAGTCGGCCAGGTCGCGGTTGCTTCCGCCGCGACTGTGACGGGCCGCGACTGTGACGGGCCGCGACTGTGACGGGCCGCGACTGTGACGGGCCGCGTCTTGTCGGCCAGGTCGCGGTTGCTTCCGCTACGGCCTGGACGGGCCGCGCCCGTTCGTCAGGTCGGGAGTTGCTTCCGCTATGGCGGTGACGGCTGCGCGCACGTCGGTCAGGTCGGGGAGGACGACGTGGGCGCCGGCTCGGGCCAGGTCGGCCGCAGTCGGTGCGCCGGTGGCTACTCCGATGGCTACGGCATCGTTAGCCAGCGCCGCGGTGATGTCGTGGGCGGTGTCGCCGATCACGACAGGCTGGAACTGTTCGCCGTACTTTGCTTCGGCCCGTTCCCGGCAGCGGCGCACCAGTGTCGCGCGGACGCTGTCGTCGGTGCCGTAGCCGCCGACTTCCGCGTCGAAGTCGGCGGTGAGGCCGAAGGCGGCGATCTTGGCGGCGGCGACCTGGGGCACGTTGCCGGTGACCAGGGTCTGTACCACGTTAGTGCGGGCGCCCAGTGCGTCGAGCACGGACCGCACGCCGGGCAGCAGCGTGCCGCGTTCGGCGAAGAGGTGCCGGGCGGCGTGCACCTGCTCGACGTACCGGGCGAAGAACCGTTCCGGGGTGCAGTCGGTGACGCCGTGTGTGGCGAACACCTCGGCGCAGATGTCCAGGTCGGTACGCCCACCGAAGCTCGGCGTCGCCTGCCAGGGCAGCCCGGTCACCTCGGTGAACGCGGCCATCCACGCCTGCGCGGCAACGTCCCCGCCCCGCAGCAGCGTGTAGTCGATGTCCCACATCACGAGGCGTCTCATTGTTCGGCCAGCCGCTGTTCGATGTGTGCCACCTTGGCTTCCAGCGCGTTCGTGACGCCGGGTCGGATGTCGGCCTTGAGGGACAGGCTGACCCGCGGTGCCCCGGCGGCCACGACGTCGACCGCCTGCTTGACGACGGCCATGACCTCGTCCCACTCGCCTTCGATGGTGGTGAACATGGCGTCTGTGCGGTTCGGCAGCCCGGAGGCGCGCACCACCCGGACGGCTTCGGCAACCAGGTCGCCGACGGACTCGGAGCCGCCGAGTGGGGTGACGGAGAAGGCGATCAGCATGGCCTCATCGTGGCATGGGCGGATTCCGCAGGAGTGCTTCGGTGAGGTCGCGCAGCGGCGCGATGAGGTCCTGTTCGGTGGCGGCGGTCAGCGGTTCCAAACCGGTGGAGTAGCGCAGCAGGGTGATGCCCAGCACGGCCGAGAGCAGCATTTCGGCGCGAAGGAGAAGCTGGTCGTCGCCGGGCTGCCAGCCTGCCACTGTCGCCAGCCGTACGGCGAAGGTGTGCAGGACGTCCCGGCGGATCTGGTCGGCGCGCTCGTTGCCGGAGGAGCGCAGCAGCAGCAACAGCCGGGTTGGCGGCAGGCCGTCGCGGTTGCCGGTGATCTGTGCGGCGATGGCGGCCGGGATCTGGTCGACGGTGACCTGGTCGCGCACGCTGCGGTCGATCTCGTCGGCCGCCCCGACCAGGCACGCCTTGAACAGGCCTTCCTTGGAGTCGAAGTAGCGGTTGATCAGCGCGACGTTCACTCCGGCGTCGTCGGCGATCTCCCGTACGGTCGTCGCGGCATAGCCGTGGGCCGCGAAGCGCTGCCGCGCGGCGTCGAGCAAGAGGCGCTGGGTGCCGGTGGCGTCCCGGCGGCGCGGCGGGGTGTCTGTCGTCATGGCGTCCTCTCCTCGTTGCCCAGGGTAACGGCCCACCCGTGTGAGGTAAACAACCGTTGACTTGCCGTCTCGGCTGCCGATACTAGGTAAGTCAGCAACTGTTTACTAGTAGCTCCGGGGGAGCCGTGACCCAGACGATCGAAGCCACCAGGGCCGAGGAGCCCGCCGCGCCCGTGGCCCCCGGCCGTGGCCGCCTCATCGTGCTCTACCTGTCGCTGGGCGGTCTCGCGTTCGCGGTGCTCCAGTCGCTGGTGGCGCCCGCGCTGTCCACCATCGGGCAGGACCTCAACGCCTCCACCAGCGACATCAGCTGGATCCTCACCGCCTATCTGCTGGCCGCCTCGGTGCTGACGCCGATCCTCGGCCGCCTCGGTGACATGGTCGGCAAGCGCCGGGTCCTGATCGGCGTGCTGGCCGTGCTGGGCATCGGCACCCTGTTGGCGGCGCTGGCGCCGAACCTGGGCGTGCTGATCGTCGCCCGGGCGCTGCAGGGTGCCGCCGGCGCGGTCATGCCGCTGTCCATCGGCATCGTGCGCGACGAACTGCCCCGCGAGAAGGTCGGCGTCACCATCGGCCTGCTCTCCGCGATCTTCGGCATCGGCGCCGGTGTCGGCATCGTGGCCGCCGGGCCGATCGTCGAGCACCTGTCCTGGCACTGGCTGTTCTGGCTCCCGCTGGGCCTGGTCGTCGTCGCCCTGCTCGGCGTCATCTTCGGCATGCCGGAGTCGCCGGTGCGCAAGCCCGGCCGCCTGGACGTGCTCGGCGCTTCCATCCTGTCGGTGTCCCTGGTCGCGCTGCTGCTGGCGATCAGCAAGGGTCAGGCCTGGGGCTGGGCCGACGCCAAGACCCTCGTGCTGCTCGCGCTCGGCGTCATCACCCTGGTCGCCTTTGTGGTGGTCGAGCGCCGGGTGCAGGATCCGCTGGTCGACATGCGACTGCTGACCGTACGCGGAGTGTGGACCGCCAACCTCGTCGCGCTGATCTTCGGCTTCGCGATGTTCGGCACCTTCGTCCTCGTCCCGACCCTGCTCCAGTTGCCCGCCGTCACCGGGTACGGCTTCGGCAAGTCGGTGTCGCAGGCCGGCCTGTTCCTGCTGCCCACCACCGTGATGATGGTGGTGTTCGGCCCGCTCGCCGGCATGCTGGTGCGCAAGGTCGGCCCGAAGCCGCCCATGTTCCTCGGTGCTGTCCTCGTCACCGCCGCGTTCGTGCTCCCCGCCATCGGCCACGGCGAGATCTGGCAGATCCTGGTCTCCGGGCTGCTCACCGGTGCGGGCATCGGCCTCGCCTTCGCGGCCATGTCGAACGCGGTCATCGAGAGCGTTCCGGCCGCCCAGACCGGCGAGGCCACCAGTGTCAACACCATTGCGCGGACCATCGGCAGCAGCATCGGCACGGCCGTCATCGCCGCGGTGATCTCGTCGCACAGCACGCCGCGCGGACTGCCCACCGACAGCGCCTTCACCACCGGCTTCTGGGTCTGCGCCGGCGTAGCCGCACTCGCAGTCGTTGCCTCGCTGGCTGTGCCGGCGCGTAAGCGCCAGCAATAGCAAACAGCGAATGACACTCGGGCCGTGCTCCAGGAAAATTGGAGCACGGCCCGAGTGTCATAGCCGAGAGTCGAGGATGTGCGAAGGCGAAGACGCTCTTACGTCACTTCTAACCTATAACACAGAGGGGGGCTTGCGGCAAGACCCCGTTCCTGCAGCAGAATCGCTGGCCGAGGTCGAATTGCCGGACAAAAGCGCCACCGGAACGGCCTCAGATCGGAGCTGAGCGTGCGTTCGCAGACCACCAGCGTGTTCGACCTTCCCGACCGGCTCGCCCACAAGGCCGGCCCGGCCCTGATCGCCGCCGACGAGCGGCACCTCAGGGCTATCGCCGACAGCCTCGCCCAGACGACCACCGACCAGACCGACCGCCTCAACGCCGAGCGCCGGACCCGCGGCGGCATCGGCGAACAGGCCCTGAACCGCGACCAGGAGATCCACCGGCTCACCACCCGGCTGCGGACGTTGCGCCGCTTCAGCATGGACCTGTGCCTGGGTCGCATGGTCGGCGCGGACGGCGCCGAGTCGGTCTACATCGGACGGCTCGGCCTCGCTGACGACACGGGACGCCGCTTGCTGGTCGACTGGCGCTCGCCCGCTGCGGCGCCCTTCTTCGCTGCCACGCCCGCCGAGCCGATGGGCCTCATCAGCCGCCGCCGCTTCCGCTGGACCCGGGGCCGCATCACTGACTACTGGGACGAGGTGTTCGCGCCGGACGGTTGGGCGGGGGACGTGGCGCTGGACGACGACTCCGCGTTCATCGCGAGTCTGGGGAGCAGTCGCTCGGCCCGTATGCGCGACGTGCTCGGCACTATCCAGGCGGACCAAGACGCCATCATTCGGGCAAGTTCGCGCGGCGCGCTGGTCGTGGACGGCGGACCCGGCACCGGCAAGACCGTCGTCGCGCTGCACCGCACTGCATACCTGCTCTATGCGGATCCGCGCCTGGGGCACCGCCGTGGGGGAGTGCTGTTCGTCGGGCCGCATCAACCCTATCTGTCCTATGTGGCCGATGTGCTGCCGAGTCTGGGCGAAGAAGACGTGCAGACGTGCACGCTGCGCGACCTCGTAACCGAGGGAGCCGTGGCGCTTCCCGAGAAAGATCCGGAGGTAGCCCGGCTCAAGGCCTCCGCGGACCTGGTCGGGGCCATCGAGGCGGCGGTGCGCTTCTATGAGGAACCGCCCGCTCAGGGGACAACGGTCACCACCGACGAAGCCGACGTGTGGCTCAGCCCGGACGACTGGGCCGAGGCGTTCGCGGCCGTGGAACCCGGCACCCCGCACAACGAGGCGCGCGACCAGGTGTGGGCGGAACTGCAGACAATCCTGGGTTCCTCCGTACGCGACAAGGATCTGTGGGCTGCACTCCAGCGAGCCTGGCCCCTGCTCGATGCGGCGGATGTCGTTGCGGACCTGTGGTCGGTGCCGGCGTACCTGCGCAAGTGCGCGCCGTGGCTCAGCGCCGACGAGGTGCGCACGTTGCAGCGCGCCGACGCCAAGGCGTGGACGACGGCCGACCTGCCACTGCTGGACGCGGCACGGCAACGGCTCGGCGACCCCGGTGAGCCCCGGCGCCGCCAGCATCGTGCCGCCGCGGTTGCCACCGAACGGTCCCGGATGAACCGGGTCGTGGACGACCTCATCGCCAGCGTCGACGACGAGTACGGCGTCGGCCTGGTGACCATGCTGCGCGGCGAGGACTTTGTGGACGCCCTCGTCGACGAGGCCGCGCTGCCCGCCGCCACCCCGGACCGACTCGCCGGCCCGTACGCGCACATCGTCGTGGACGAGGCGCAGGAGCTCACCGATGCCCAATGGCAGCTGCTGGTGCGGCGTTGCCCGTCGAAAAGCTTCACCATCGTCGGTGACCGCGCCCAGGCCCGGCACGGCTTCACCGAGTCGTGGCAGGAGCGACTGGCCCGCATCGGCCTGGACCAGGTGCGGCCGGCCACGTTGACCGTCAACTACCGCACGCCCGCGGAGATCATGGCGCAGGCCGAGCCGGTGATCCGAGCCGTGCTCCCCGACGCCAACGTGCCCACCTCGATCCGCGACAGTGGCATCGCAGTGACGTACGGGTCCGTCGCGGAGTTGCCGGCGATCCTGGCTGCCTGGTCTGCAGAGCACGCCGAAGGAACCGCATGCGTCATCGGCGATCCCGCATTCCGGCCCACCAGTCGGGTGCGGTCGCTGACCCCGGAACTCGCGAAGGGACTCGAGTTCGACCTGGTCGTCCTCGTCGACCCAGAGCGGTTCGGCGCCGGCGTCGAGGGCGCCGTCGACCGCTACGTAGCCATGACCCGAGCTACCCGCCAGCTCGTCATTCTCACCACCGAGGAAGATCGATGACGTCAGTCACCAGCTCCACCGACCAGCCGGAGTCCTCCGCGCGGATGTCCCATCGCGAGGTCGTTCAGGCGCTCTCCGGCCTGATGGTCGGCATGTTCGTGACGATCCTGGCCTCGACGGTCGTGTCGAACGCGCTGCCGCGGATCATCGCCGAGTTGGACGGCAGCCAGTCCGTCTACACCTGGATCGTCACCACGGAACTGCTGGCGATGACCGCGACCGTGCCGCTGTGGGGCAAGCTGGCCGACCTGTTCAGCAAGAAGCTGCTCATCCAAGTCTCGCTCAGCCTGTTCGTGGTGGGCTCGCTCCTCGCCGGGCTCACCCCGAACGTCGGCATTCTCATCCTGAGCCGGGTGGTGCAGGGCATCGGTGCCGGCGGGGTGGGCTCGCTGGCACTGATCGCGATGGCGGCGATGATTCCGCCGCGGGAACTGGGCCGGTACTCCGGCATGTTCGGTGCGGTGTTCGGCGTCGCCACCATCGCCGGGCCGCTCATCGGCGGGGTGCTGGTGGACACGTCGTGGCTGGGGTGGCGGTGGTGCTTCCTGATCGGCGTACCGTTCTCGGTGGGCACGATCGCGTTGCTGCAGAAGACGATGCACCTGCCGCCCGCCCCGCGCAAGCGGGTGTCGATCGACTGGCTCGGCGCTTTCCTCATTGTGGCGGGCGTCTGTGACCTGCTGATCTGGTCGACCCTGGCCGGACACCAGTTCGCCTGGGGCTCCTGGCAGACCGCGGTCTTCGTGGCCGGCGGGGTGCTGCTGCTCACCCTCGCGGTGTGGCAGGAGTCGAGGGCCAAAGAGCCGATCATTCCGCTGAGCATCTTCCGCAACCGCACGGTCGCCCTGACCATCGTCGCCAGCGTGCTGGTCGGTCTCGCCATGTTCGGTGGCACGGTGTTCCTGTCGCAGTACTTTCAGATCTCGCTGGGCAAGTCGCCGACCGTCGCCGGGCTGATGAGCCTGCCGCTGATTTTCGGCCTGCTGGTGTCCTCGACACTCGCCGGCCAGCTCATCACCAAGTACGGCCGCTGGAAGGCGTACCTGGTCGCCGGCTCGGTGATCATGACGGCCGGGATGCTGTTGCTGAGCACGATCGACGCGCACACCAGCGTGCTGAAGCTGTCGCTCTTCATGGCAGTGCTCGGCATCGGTGTCGGCATGCTCATGCAGAACCTCGTCCTGGCCGCCCAGAACGACGTGCCCGCTCAGGAGCTAGGTGCCACCACGTCGTCGCTGACCTTCTTTCGCAGCATGGGTGGGGCGATCGGCGTCAGCGCCCTGGGCGCTGTCCTGGCAAACCGGGTGACGTCGCTGCTGGCTGAGCGGTTCGGCACGGCCGGGACCGATGGCGGCACCGCGAAGGTGCCCGACCTCGCTACGCTGCCGCCGGGGGTGCTGTCCGTCATCCGGGACGTTTACGGCGCGGCCACCGCCGACCTGTTCCTGGTCGGCACCCCGATCGCGTTGCTCGCCGTCATTGCAGTCCTGTTCATCAAAGAGAAACCGCTGCACACGCTGAGCGGCGACGAGCGCCGCGCCCAGGAAGAAGCCGCGGGCGCCGCGACCGTGGTCCCGTAACTATCAGCCAGGATCGGGCGGAAGAAGCCGCGGGCGCCGCGACCGTGGTCCCGTAACTATCAGCCCAGGATCGGGCGGAAGAAGCCGGTCACGATGCTGGTCGCCAGCGCCGCACCGGAAAGCACGGCCGCGCCGAGGAGCAGCATCGCGTCGGCGCGGCTGAAGCGCTGAATGCGGGCGTGGGTGCGCGGTGTGGTGGCGTCGAAACCGCGGGCATCCATCGCGGTGGCGAGCCGGCCGCCGCGCCGCAGCGCGCCCACCAGCAGGGCAAAAGTCGTGGAAGCAAAGATGCGGAGCTTCGCGACCGGGTTGCGGCCCGCGTCGATGCCGCGCGCCCGGCGTGCCAGGGTCAGCATCTGCCATTCCTGGCCGAGTAGGGGAAGCAGGCGGAAAGCGGCGAGCGCGCCGATCGCGAAGCGGGCCGGCGCCTTGGCGTTCTGCACCAGCGCATCAGCCAGGTCGGTCGGGTCGGTGGTGGCGAAGACGATGATGCCGGGCAGGGCCACCGCGAAAACTCGCAGGAACATCCCCATTGCGGTGGAAGCCACGCCGGTGGTGACGGCGAACGGGCCGAGCGCGAACAGCAGCTCGCCGGACCGGTCGGCGGCGAACAGCACCATGGTCAGGAGAATGCCCAGCGCCGCGATGCTCAGCGGCCAGGCACGGCGGGCCACCACGCGCAGGTGGATGCCGAAGAACGGCAGGACGGCGAGCTCGACGGCCAGCGCCAGGGCGGGCGTGAGCGGATCCAGAGTGGCGACCAACGGCAGCGAAAACAGCAGCGCCGCGCCGAGCTTCGCCACCGGGTTGCGGCGGGCCAGCGGCGCCGCCGGGTCAGCGACCGGTGCCAGGGAAAGAGTCATGCCGCGCGCCGATCGGGGCGGGGAAGCGGCTTGACCGGGGTCGGGGTCATGCCGCGCGCCGATCGGGGCGGGGAAGCGGCTTGACCGGGGTCGGGGTCATGCCGGGCGCCGATCGGGGCGGCGGCGCGGAAGCGGCTCGGCAGAGGTCGGGGCCAGGTCGTGGACGCGGTCGGCCAGCGCGGTGACAAACGCGTCGTCATGGGTGACGGCCACGATGCCGTGGCCGTCGTCGCGGAGCTGGGCGAGCAGCTCGACCAGGCCGATCCAGGTCCTGCGGTCCTGGCCGAAGGTCGGCTCGTCCAACACCAGCAAGCGGGGCCGGGTGGCGAGCGCCGTCGCCACGCTCAGCCGCCGAGCCTCACCCCCGGACAATGTGTACGGGTTGGCGCGGGCCAGCGCCGTCAACCGCAACCGCTCCAGCAGCTCCGCCACGATCGCTGTCACCTCGGCAGCCGGGCGGCCCAGGCGGCGCGGACCCACGGCGAGCTCGTCGGCGACCCGACCGGTGACGAACTGGTGTTCCGGCGACTGGAAGACCGAACCGATGCGCTGCGTCAGTGTCGCGGCTCGCCAGCGGTGCGGCGGTTTCGGGTCGCCGAAGGCGCTCATGCGGCCCGACGTCGGCGCCAGCAGGCCACCGAGAACAAGCGCCAATGTGGACTTTCCGGCGCCGTTCGGGCCGGTCACCGCGAGGACCTCGCCGGCCCGGACGTCCAGGTCGGTGGGTGGGAGGCGGTGCCCGACGGAGACGTGCTCCGTGCGTACCAAAGGATCTGCTGGTGGGGCGACGGCCCGGTGTGGGGGCAGTGGATAGCCCGGCACCCAGACCCCCTGCTCGGCCAGGGCCGGGCCGTGCCCGGCGAAGACCACCTCGGGGGCGCCGTCGGCGGCGACCCCGCCGCCCGGCGCGAGCACCACCACCCGGTCGACCAGCGGCGACGCCTGCTCGACCCGATGTTCGACGACGATCAGCGTGGTGTCGCGGTCGCAGGACCGGGCGACGGCCGCGCGGATCAGGTCGCCGCCCGCCGGATCAAGGTTGGCGGTGGGCTCGTCGAGGAGCAACAGTCCCGGCTGCAGGGCGAGGATGCCGGCCAGCGCGAGGCGCTGCGCTTCGCCGCCGGAAAGCGCGTGGGTCTGCCGGGTGATCGGGTACGGGAAGCCGACCCGGTCCAGGGCGTCGCTGACCCGCGGCCAGATCTCCCCAGCCGGTACGCCCCGATTCTCCAAGCCGAACGCGACGTCATCGCCGCTGCGGGCCATCACGAGCTGGGTCTGCGGATCCTGGAAGAGCAGCCCGGCCCGGTCCCGGTCGCGTGGATCCCGCCCGTCGACGGTGACCGTGCCCTCGGACTCGCCGGAGTCCTCCGGCAGGAGCCCGGCCAGCGCGGCGAGCAGGGTGCTCTTGCCAGCCCCCGAAGGGCCGAGCAGCAGCACCCGCTCACCGCGCTGAATGTGCAGGTCGAGGCCGCGTACGGCCCACGCCCGGCGCCCCGCGTGGCGCCAGCCGAAGCCCTGTAGGACGACCTCTGCCATGGGTTTAGACCAGCGTCCGGTCCCGGCCCGCCGCGAAGCGGTCGAGCACGCCGGTGGGGGCCAGCGCCCGGGTCAGCGCCCAGCCGCCCGCGCCCGCGATGATCGTGCTGCTGACGATGGTGAGCAGCGCGTACGGGATGCGGTACTCCCAGAGGTCGGTGCCGCCGTTCCAGGCGAAGAAGTCGAACAGCGCGGCACTCAGGCCGGTCAGCGCGCCCGCGAACAGGGCGGCCGGCAGTTTCCAGTTGCGGTAGAGCAGGATCGCGAAGGCGATCTCCGCGCCGAGGCCCTGGACCAGGCCCTGCGGGATGACCAGGGCGCCCCAGCCGGTGCCGAGCAGCACCGAGATGACCGCGGCGACGGCTTCGGTGAAGAGTGCGGCGCCCGGCTTGCGGATGATCAGACCTGCGAGGACGGCGGGCACCAGCCAGACGCCGTAGATCAGGGTCTTCGCGGGCGGGAAGAAGGCGAACGCGGCGTCCGTGGCGTTCCACAGGTGGCCCCAGGCCCAGAAGACGACACTGAACGTGACGGCGATGATCGAGGCGATCACGATGTCGATCGTGCGCCAACGGTGTGACGGAGTGTGACTGTTCATATGTTCCGTGCCTCCCAGCAGCGGTTCACCGGGAGGAGACGCACGCCACATCCGGCGGGTTTCCGGACATGGCGCAGCTGGAGCAGACCGAGCTCCCTGCGCTGGCATTACCCAGATCAGGTTCGAGGGTCTGCGGGCGTCGGCCCGCACTCTCAGCGCTGTGCGCTCCCCTGTCGGTGAAGTTGCCCGCGACTCTCGTCGCGAACAATCTTCATGGCATGTGTTTCGATGACGCTAGCACCGGACCGGCGTACCCGTCAGCGTAGGAGGCGTCACATGGAGATCAAGGCCCGAGGGTTCACGTTCGACGTGGCAGTGTCCGGGCCGGAGGACGGCACTCCGGTTCTCTTGCTGCACGGCTTCCCTCAGGACCACCGCGAGTTCGATCTCCTGCTGCCGCGGCTGCACGCGGCGGGGCTGCGGACGTACGCCCTGGATCAGCGCGGCTACTCACCGGGGGCGCGGCCCGAGGCGGTCGCCGACTATCGGCTGCGTGAGGCGGCGGCTGACGCGGTGGCGGTGCTCGACGCGCTCGGCGTGGCCCGGGTGCACGTGATCGGCCACGACTGGGGCGCGCAGGTGGCGTGGATGCTTGCGGCTGACCATCCGGATCGGATCCGTACGCTGACCGCCGTCTCCGTCCCGCACCCGCGCGCCATGTCTGTCGCCTTGCGCAACCAGCCGTCGCAGCGGATGCGGTTCGCCTACATGGGCGTTTTCCGGTCCCGGGTGGCTGAGCGGCTGTTGCTGGCCCGCGGCGGTGCGGTTCTGCGCAGCATGATGCGCGACATCGGTCCCCGCGCCGCGCTGTACGCCCGCGCGATGGCCGAGCCGGGCCGCCTCACCGGGGCGCTGAACTGGTATCGGGCGCTGTCCCGCGGCGAGCTCGCCGGCATGGGCAAGATCACCGTGCCCACGACGTACGTGTGGAGCGACGGTGATCCGGTCGTCGGCCGGTCCGCCGCGCTGGGCACCGAGACTTGGGTGGAGGCGGACTATCGCCTGGTCGTGCTGCGCGGCATCGGGCACTGGGTGCCGGAAGAAGCGCCGAACGCGTTGGCTGAGGTGGCGCTCGCGCGCATCGGCGTTTGACGTTTCGCGTCTGCGGGCATCCGGGTCGCGCTCAACGAGAGGAGCCCCCCGGATGTCCGCCGAGAAGCCCCGCATGAAGAACGAGTCGGAGAAGCAGCGCTGGGACCGTAACTTCTCGGACCTGTTGCAGGAGTTGCGGGTCGCGCAGACCGGCGTGCAGATCCTGTTCGCGTTCCTGCTGACCTTGCCGTTCAGCAGTGGCTTCCCGAACGTGACCGCCTTCCAGAAGGACACCTACGTCGTCGCGCTCATCGCGGCCGCGTTCGCCACCGCGATGATCATCTCGCCGGTGGCTTTCCACCGGGCGCTGTTTCGCCAAGGCCGCAAGCCGGAGCTGGTCCGCTATGCGCACCGGATGGCGACCGGTGGGCTGGCCTTCATGCTGATCGCGATGGTCAGCAGCATCCTGCTCATCACCGACTACCTGCTGAACTTCTGGGTAGCGCTGGTGCTCACCGCGATTGCCGGCGCCTGGTTCCTGACCTTCTGGGCCGCGATCCCGTTCGCCAAGCGCAACTGGATGGACGAGGACGTCGAGGAGGAGGACGAGGACTTCGCCAAGAACGCGGCGGAGCCTAACGTCCCCGCCCAGCGGTCTTGAGGCCGAGCTCGCGCAGCTCCAGTGCGGCGAGCGCGTCCACCGCGGAAGCATCGCCATTGCGCCACGACTGCGCGATGTCCGGACCCAGTTTCGCGAGTTGATTCAGCGGCCGCCCGGCGAGCGCCCGCAACGCCAGCAGGTCCCGCCCGGCCGGGAGGTCCCGGACCCGGGCGGCGACCCCGGCCCGGCGCATCCACTGCAATCGCCGCGGCAACCAACCGAACAGGACCAACGCCAGCGGCACCGCCACGATCAGCAGCGCCACGATCAGCGCCACATTGCCGACGACCTCCTGCTGCTGACGGCCGGCTTCGGCAAGACCGTTGGCCGCCTCGGCCGCCCGGGTGAACGGCGCGGTCAGCTCGTCACCGACCAGCGGCACCTTGCCCACCTTGCCGCCGGCGTCGGCGAGGTTGCCCGCGATGCCCGCCCCGGCCTCCTGCATCTTCTGGCCGGGAACACCGAGCTTCTGCACCATGTCCTGCGCCCACAGCGCTGCCCGGATCCAGGCGTAGACCCAGAACACCACGAGAAGGTCGGTGAGCAGCTGGCGGACGGCGGTGGGCAGCCGGTCGGCGTACATCTTCACGCCGGTCAGACTCGCACGATTGCGCTAGGACCGCTTGGCTGCGCACTCCGGGCACATCCCGAAGATCTCCATCGTGTGGGAGACGTCGACGAAACCGTGTTGACCGGCTACCTTGTCGGCCCATGTCTCCACCGCCGGGCCCTCGACCTCGACTGTACGCCCGCAGGACCGGCACACCAGGTGATGGTGGTGACCCTCGCTGCACCGGCGGTAGAGGTGCTCGCCGCCGGGCGGGCGCATGACGTCGATCTCGCCCGAATCGGCCAAGCCTTGCAGCGTGCGGTACACGGTGGTCAGACCCACCCGTTCGCCCCGGTCACGCAGGATGGCGTGCAGGTCCTGGGCGCTGTGAAAACCTTCGCAGTCGGCGAGGAGTTCACGCACCGCGGCGCGCTGCCGCGTGTTGCGAACAATGGTCCCGTCGTCCGTCATGTTCCCTCCCTCGCATGGCTCACCGCGTCGGCGACGATGTGCGCGACGTGTTCGTCCACGAGTGAGTATGCGATCTCCCGTCCACGGCGGGCACCCCGGACCACCCCGGCGCCCCGGAGAACCCGCAGATGCTGCGAGACAAGAGGCTGCGAAACGCCCAGCTTCTCGACGATCTCGTGCACGCACCGCTCGCCGCCACCCAGCTCCGCGACGATCGCCACCCGGATCGGCGCCGACAGGGCGCGCAGCAGTTCGGCGGCCGCCTCGTAGCTTTCGTAGGCGGCCGCTTGGCCCGTGGCGACGGCGTCGCTCACCGGACGCTCAGCACGACGTCCGGCGGTTCGGCGTTCTCGGCGGCTGCCGCGGTGGTGCGGGTGCGGAGCGTCCGCCACACACCGCCACCGACGGCGAGCACGAGGAACGCCGCGATGGCGACGAGGACGATGGTGGCGCCCGGCGCGGTGGCAGCTTCGGCGGACAGCACCACACCGCCCGCGGCGGCGGCCACCCCGATCGACATGGCCGTTGCCATCGTGCCGAGGAACCCACGGGTGATCTGCTGCGCAGCCGCCACCGGCACCACCATGAGCGCGCTGACCAGCAACAACCCGACAGTGCGCATGGCGATCGTGACGGTGACGGCGGTGGTGACGGCCAAAATCAGGTTGAGCGTACGGACGGGCAGGCCGGACACCCGCGCGTACTCCTCGTCGTTGCACACCGCGAACAGCGCCGGCCGCAGCCCCAGCGTCGCGACCAACACGGCCGCGCCGAGGACGGCGATCGCGACGAGCTCGGACGCCGACGTGGTGCTCAGCGACCCGAACAGGTACTGCATGAGGCTGGCGTTGGTGCTGTCCGGGGAGAGCCCGACCAACACCACGCCGCCCGCGATGCCGCCGTAGAAGAGCAGGGCCAGAGCCAGGTCGCCGGACGTACGCCCACGCTCACGGACCAGCTCCACGGCGACGGCTCCGAGCACGGACACCACGACCGCGGTGTAGACGGGGGACTGCTGCAGCAGGAGCCCGACGCCGACGCCGGTCAACGCGACGTGGCCGATCCCGTCGCCGATCAGCGACAGTCGGCGCTGCACCAGGTAGATGCCGAGCGCAGGTGCGGTGAGGCCGATGATCAGCGCGCCGGCCAGCGCGCGGAGCACGAAGTCATGACTGAGGAGCTCGATCAATTCGCCGGCATCCGATCCGTGGGGGCCACGCAGATGCCCGGCCGTTCGGGCGCTGCATGCGGGTGGACGTGGTCGTGACCGGGATCGGCGTGGTGCCCGGCGGGTTCGGGGACCTGCCCCTCGTACGCGATCCGCCCGTCGTGCACGACGACGGCCTTGTCGATCAGCGGTTCCAGGGGGCCCAGCTCGTGCGCGACGAGCAGGACGGTGCCGCCGCGTTGCCCGAACCGGCCCAGCGCGGCGGCGAACGCCTCCTGGCTCGCCGCATCGACACCGGCCGTCGGCTCGTCGAGGACCAGGAGGTCGGGCTGCCCGGCCAGGGCGCGGGCGATGAGCGTGCGCTGCTGCTGACCGCCGGACAGGGTGGTGACCGGGTCGCCGATCCGGTCCAGCAGCCCCACGTCGGTGAGCGCGGCGCGGACCGCGGCCCGGTCGGCGCCGCCGGGCGGCCGGAAGATGCCGCGTCGGGACAGCCGCCCGGACGCCACGACCTCGCCCACCGTGGCGGGTACGCCGCTGCCGGCGCCCATGCGCTGCGGGACGTACCCGATGCGCGCCCAGGACTTGAACCGGCGCTGCGGGGTGCCGAACAGGTCGATCTCTCCGCCGGCCAGCGGGACCAGACCCAGGATGGTCTTGATCAGCGTCGACTTGCCGGAGCCGTTGGCGCCCAGGATCGCCACGAACTGGCCGTCGGTGACGTCGAGCGTGACATCGCGCAGCACCGTACGGCCGGTGTAGGAGACGGCGGCGTGGCGGACGGCGACGACGCTCACAAGGAACATCCCAGGGCCGTGGTGAGGGCGGTCAGGTTGGCGCGCATGACGGAAAAGTAGTCCGCGCCGGCGCCGTCGACACCCTCGATCGGGTCGAGGACGGCGGTGCCGACGCCCACCTCGCGGGCCACGGTCTCGGCGACCTTCGGGCTGACCAGCTTCTCGAAGAAGATCGTGGTGGTGCCGGCGGTCTTGGCCTGGGCGGCGACCTCGGCGAGCCGCTGCGCGGAGGGCTCCGTCTCGGGCGAGATGCCGGTGATGCCGATTTCCTTCAGGTCGTACCGGTCGGCCAAGTAGTGGAAGGCGGTGTGGCTGGTCACGAACTCGCGGCGCTGGCAGGTCTTCAGCTTGGCGGCGTACTCGCCGTGCAGCGTGTCCAGCTCGGCATGCAGGGCACGGGCCCGCTCGGTGTACGCCGTGGCGTGCTCCGGGTCGATCGAGCCGAGCTTTCCGGCGAGCGCGTCTGCCACGGTCGTATAACGCTGCGGATCGAGCCAGAGGTGCGGGTCGGTGCCGCCGCTCTCCTCAGCGTGCTCTTCTTCGCCGTGCTCGTGGTCGTGCTCGCCCGCGGGGAGCAGGTCGACCGCCGCGGCCGCGTCGAACCCGCGCCCGTTCGCCTGCTGCTCGACGGCCTGGTCCACCGCCGGCTGGAAGCCCTTGAGGTGCACGACCAGCTTGGCGTCGCTGATCTCGGCCACCTGCTTGATGGTGAGCTCCACGTCGTGCGGCTCGGCGCCGGGCTTGGTGAGCTGGGTGACCTGAACGTTGTCGCCGCCGACCCGCTCGGCCAGGTAGCGCAGCGGATAGAAGGCGGCCACCACGTCGACCTTGCCGCCGGCGGCGCCGTTCGCGGTGTCTCCGCAGGCGCTGGTGGCGCCCAGCAGCAGGGTGGCGGCGGCGGTCACGGCGAGGGTACGGCGAAGCGGCATAGCATCAACCATGCGCGATATTGGTAATGATTGTCAAAAGCGCATAGGTCAGAAGACCTTCGCCACCGCCGCCAGAAACAGCAGCGCCAGCAGCAGCACCCGCACCGTGCGCAGCGCGGGCGGCTGCACCGGCCACGTCGTGAACGTCAGGGCCGCCAGCGCCGCACCCAGCGCGAACAACAACGCCGCGCCGATGATCCCGGGCAGGAACAGGCCGGCCAGGAACACCGCCAACGCCACCAGGAGGGCCGTCGTCGGGTTCACCCCGGCCAGCCGGCGCAGCAGGTTGGTAGGTGACTGAGTCACGGCGGCTCCTCATCGAATGCGTACGCTCACGACATGCTGGTGCTGAACCGCTTCGTCGTTCCAGACGACACGCAGGAATCCTTTACCGAACGCGCGCACGCCGCCCTCACCGCCCTCGCGGCGAGCACGGGGTACGCCTCGGGGCGGCTCACCCGCGCACTCGACGACCCCACGTACTGGACGCTGGTCACCGAATGGGAATCCGTCGGAGCCTACCGCCGCGCCCTCGGCCGATTCGACGTCAAAATGCACGCCACGCCCCTGCTGTCCGAATCGCTGGACGAGCCGTCCGCGTTCGAGACACTCGCGGCAGCCGAACCCGGCGGCGACGTCGTCGCCAGCGCCAGCGACCGCGCCGCCGAACCCTGGCGCTGAGCCGTAGGCTTGCTGCCATGACCGCCCCCGTAGACCCCGCGCCGCCTCCGCCGCCGGGTCCTGGCGTGATCCCACCCTTCCCGGCGCCGCCGGTGGAGGGCCGGGGACGCCGGGTCGGCCTCGGGATCGGCCTCGGCGTCGGGGCGCTCGTGCTCGTCCTGGTCGGCGGGTTCGCCGCCATCATCGGCTTCGGCTCGGTGGCTACCCGCGCCTTCAACGAGCAGATCGACGTCGTGGTCAGCGACTACTACGACGCCCTGCGGGACAAGGCGTATGCCGACGCGTACGAAATGCAGTGCCAGGAGGCCCGGGACCGCCAGACCCAGGACGAGTTCACGAGAGAGACCACCGCCCGCGGCGCCGTCGCCGGCTTCGACGTGGGCGACGCCGACATGCTCGAACTGGCAGCGCCCGTCGACGTCCGCTACACCGACGGCTCGTCCGACCGGCACCGGGTGTACCTGGAGCAGAACCGCCGGACAGGCGGTTTCGAGGTGTGCAGGATCGAGGGGTAATCTCCTGATTTTGTCCCCACGTCCCCGCCGACAACCAGCCGGCGTAGGAGGATCCATGCCTGCCGACCGTATCGACGCCGTAGTCAGCCTCGCCAAGCGCCGCGGCTTCGTCTTCCCCTCCAGCGAGATCTACGGAGGCACCCGCTCGGCATGGGACTACGGTCCGCTCGGCGTGGAGCTCAAGGAGAACGTCCGCCGGCAGTGGTGGCGCACGATGGTCCAGCAGCGTGACGACATCGTCGGCCTGGACTCCGCCGTCATCCTGTCCCGCGACGTGTGGGCCGCCTCCGGGCACCTCGACGCCTTCGTCGACCCGCTGACCGAGTGCCAGTCCTGCCACAAGCGGTTCCGTGCCGACCACCTCGAAGAGGCGTACGAGGCGAAGCACGGCAAGGCGCCCGGCGCGCTGAGCGACCTGAACTGCCCGAACTGCGGCAACAAGGGCACCTTCACCGAACCGAAGATGTTCAACGGCCTGATGAAGACCTACCTCGGCCCGACCGAGAGCACCGAGGGCATGCACTACCTGCGCCCCGAGACCGCGCAGGGCATCTTCGTCAACTACAACAACGTCGCCACCGCCGCGCGCAAGAAGCCGCCGTTCGGCATCGCGCAGGTCGGCAAGTCGTTCCGCAACGAGATCACCCCGGGCAACTTCATCTTCCGTACGCGCGAATTCGAGCAGATGGAGATGGAGTTCTTCGTCGAGCCCGGCACCGACGAGAAGTGGCACGAGTACTGGCTCGAGCAGCGCTGGAACTGGTACCGCGACCTCGGCCTCAGCGAGACCAACCTGCGCTTCTACGAGCACGCCAAAGAGAAGCTCTCGCACTACTCGAAGCGCACGGTCGACATCGAGTACCGCTTCCAGTTCGGCGGCACCGAGTTCGCGGAGCTCGAAGGCATCGCCAACCGCACCGACTTCGACCTTTCCACGCACTCCAAGCACTCCGGCGTCGACCTGTCCTTCTTCGACCAGGAGAAGCAGGAACGCTGGGTGCCGTACGTCATCGAGCCGGCGGCCGGTCTCACCCGCGCGGTGCTGGCGTTCCTGCTCGAGGCGTACGACGAGGACGAGGCGCCCAACACCAAGGGTGGCGTCGACAAGCGTACGGTGATGCGCTTCGATCCCCGCCTCGCCCCGATCAAGGTGGCGGTGCTCCCGCTCTCGCGCAACCCGGAGCTCTCGCCGAAGGCGAAGGAACTGTCCGCGATGCTCCGCAAGCGCTGGGTGGTCGAATTCGACGACTCGCAGGCCATCGGCCGCCGCTACCGCCGCCAGGACGAGATCGGCACCCCGTTCTGCGTCACCGTCGACTTCGACACCCTCCAGGACAACGCGGTCACCGTCCGCGACCGCGACACCATGAAGCAGGAGCGCGTCTCCCTCGACAACATCGAGGACTACCTCATCAAGCGCCTGCCCGGTTGTTAGTCAGCTAAGCAACCCAAGTCGCAAGTCACATCGCGCAACCCAAGTCGCACCGCGCCCGCCGATGACGAGGGCGCCGAAACGGACTAGGCGCCCTTTGCCGTGGTCCGTTTCGGTGTCCTCGTCATCGGCTCTTAGGGGCGCAGTGCCCGCCGCAGCGCAGCGGAGGCCATGTCACAAGCACTGTCGGGGACGGGCCGGTGACCTCGTCGTCATCGGCCCGGACCGCGAAGCGGTAGGTCCCCTTCTTCATGGCCTTGCGCAGGATGACCGACACCCGGCCGTCGTCCTCGGTCCTCAGGACGCTTTTCTGCACGGTCTTCCACGAGCTGCCGGTGCGGCGCTGGAGAGCGACCGTCACCGTCGCGGCGTGCTTCGGCAGGACCTGGACATGCAGGCGGGGCCTGCCCTTCTTGGCGCCCAGTGTGGCGGTCACCCGGGCCGGTGTGTCGAAGCGTGCCGAGCCGTAGCCTGCGAGATGGACCGTGTCGATGAAGGTCGTGGCGGAGACGGTGCCACTGGCCGTCGCGGGCAGGGACCAGGTCGCCGTGCCCTTGGCGTCGAGCCGCAGCATGCGCCGGGTGGCGGTGTCGTTCTGGGTGACAGTCACGTGCACACGGGCGCCGGCACGGCTCGGCGCCCGTACGGTGACGGTCATGTTCTTGCCGTAGGCGGAAGCTGGCGTGACGCGTACCGTGACCGGACCGGGGGCCTGCCCGGCGACCGGCGTCACCACCAGGTACGGCGCGGCCGAGGCGGACTCCTGCGCCAGCGAATAGACGAACCTGCCGTCGGTGGACCAGGACGCCTCGGGTGCAAGACTGCGGTACGACGTGGTGCCCGCGCTGGCCGCCCGAGTCACCAGATTACCGCTCTGCGCATCGAAGACCTGCAGCGGCGACGCCGCCGATGCTGCCTTCCCGACCCCGGCGAACCTGCTGCCGTCCGGTGACCAGGCCACGGCGACCGGATCCGGCTCGAGCCCGTAACTGCCGGTCTCCTCCAGCGTCTCGGCGTCGAAGCGGGTCAGTGCGTAGCCGAGACCGCGGAACGTGGTGAGCAGCTCGGTGCCGTCCGGCGAGAGCGCCGCGCCGGTCGTGGCACCGGCATACCCGTCAGCCGTGGGGATGAGCTCGCCGTCGCCATCGACGGTGTAGGACGTCATCTCGCCGTCGGTCGACCAGAGGACCACCAGCGTGGCACCACCGCCCGTCACACCGACGGCGGCACCGTTCAGCTCCGGCCGGTCCTCGTGGGTCGACAGGTCGAGCCGGGCGATGCCGGTGGGCTGCGCGCCGCACCCGTACACGTAGAAGAGCGAACCGCCGGCAATCGCCGACGTGCCGGGACAAGCCTGCGAGGTCCACGAACCGAGGACCGCGCCGGACGTGTCGAGCTGGACGATCTTCGTATCGGTCGAGACGTAGACGCTCTGCCCATCCGGGGCCAAAGTCAACGCCTTCGCCCCGGGCAGCCCGAGCACCGGCGCATCCGCGGCACCCGACGTTGGCGAGACGATCAGCACCCGGTCACCCGCGGCCACCCAGGCCTTCGTGCCCACGCCCAGGACGTCGGTGACCACGTCGGTGCTGGGCAAAACCCACTTCACCGGGGTGGCGGCGACCGGGCCAGCCGCGTGGGCGGGAACAGCGGGGGATAGCGCCGCCGCCACTGCGGCGGCCACCAGCGAGGCAATCTTCATCACGTCTCCCGATCGGCTCTGCCGCGGAGGACTTATGGATTTCCGTACGCGGAAACCGCTGTGCCATGCTCGACGGCGTGACTCTCGCAACCTCCGCCAAACCCCTGACGCTCGGAAAGCACCAGGTCTGGCCGCCCGTCGTGCTAGCCCCGATGGCTGGCATCACCAATGTCGCTTTCCGGCGCCTCTGCCGGGAACAGGGCGGCGGCGTCTACGTCTGCGAGATGATCACCACCCGGGCGCTGGTCGAACGGATCCCCAAAACGCTCAAAATGATCAGGTTCGCCGAGGATGAAGGCTTCCGCAGCCTCCAGCTCTACGGCGTCGATCCCGACGTCACGGCCGCCGCCGCCCGGATGGTCGCCGAAGAAAACCTCGCCGACCACATCGACCTCAACTTCGGCTGCCCCGTCCCCAAGGTCACCCGCCGCGGCGGCGGCAGCGCCCTGCCCTGGCGCCGCAAACTCTTCGGCCGCATCGTCAGCCAGGCCGTCCAGGCCGCCGCCCCGTTCGGCATCCCCGTCACCGTCAAAATGCGCAAAGGCATCGACGACGACCACCTCACGTACGTGGAAGCGGGCCTGATCGCCCAGGAAGCCGGCGTCGCCGCGGTGGCCCTGCACGCGCGCACCGCCGAACAGCGCTACTCCGGCACCGCCGACTGGGACGCCATCGCCTCCCTCAAGCAGGCCCTCGACGTCCCCGTCCTCGGCAACGGCGACATCTGGGAAGGCGCCGACGCCATGCGCATGGTCGCCCACACCGGCGTCGACGGCGTCGTCGTCGGCCGCGGCTGCCTCGGCCGGCCCTGGCTCTTCAAAGACCTGCACGCGGCGTACGACGGGGTCGAATCCCTGGAACTGCCCAATCTCGGCCAAGTCGCCGCCATCATGTCCCGACACGCGCACCTCCTCGTCGAAGCCCTCGAAGACGAACGCCACGGCTGCGCCGACTTCCGCAAACACATCGCCTGGTATCTCAAGGGCTTCCCCGTCGGCGGAGACCTGCGCCGCGCACTGTCCATGGTGTCCTCGCTCGCCCAGCTCGACGACCTGCTCGGCAAACTCGACGCCGACCAGCCGTTCCCGCGCGAATCCCTCGGCCAGCCCCGAGGTCGCATCAACGCCCCCGGCAAGGTGTCCCTGCCGTACGGGTGGCTCGACAGCCGCGACGACGACACCGTCCCCGAAGGCGCCGAGATGGAAAACAGCGGCGGCTGACATGAAATACACCGTCTCCCTGGAGATCGCCCTGCCACGGTCGCAGGTGATCTCGTTGCTCGCCGATCCGGCACACCTACCGAAGTGGCTGCGCGGCCTGGTGGTGCATGAGCCGCTGAATGGGGTGCACGGCGAGGTCGGCACCGTGTCGCGGGTCGTGCTGCAGATGGGGCAGCAGCAGATGGAATGCACCGAGACCATCACGCGCCGGGATCCGGAAGACCTGCCTGCAAGCGTCTTCCACTATGAGCGTGAGATCGTCGGCAAGGGCATGTGGAGCGCCGCCCGCGAACGCCTCACCGAGAGCGGTCCAGAAACGACGCTTTGGACGAGCGAGAACGAGTACCGGTTCAGCGGCCTTGGTATGCGGCTGGTGGGACTGTTGATGCCCGGCGCTTTCCGTAAGCAGTCGCTCAAGCACATGCAGGACTTCAAGGCATTCGCCGAGCACGGAACGGACGTCCGCGAGGCGCAGAACTGACCTGTCGTCGGCCGAAACGGCGGTCAGTGTCCGGAAGGGAACACTTCGAGTCTCGTGTCAATCGCCGACGAGTCGGAACCAAAGACGGCGCGCGGCGACTAGACCCGCGCGGTTCCGCCGTGTCAGGGAGCGACAAACGGGGCGGGGCACTAGAGCGCCCGCCCCGTTCGGTCTAGCTCGTGGCTGCTCAGACGTCGAGGTCGGCTTCGATGCGCTTGAGTTGGTGGCGGGCCATGGCGAGGTTGGAGCGGTCGCGGCGCAGCGCCACGTACAGGAAGAGGCCCTTGCCGGAGCGGCTCGTGAGGGGCCGGATCATGTGGTACTGGGAGTCCAGCGTGATGAGGATGTCCTCGATCTTTTCGGTGAGGTTGAGCATCTCCATCGCGCGGAGCTTGGCGCGGACGACGTCGGTGTTGCCCGCTGCCGCGACCGTCAGGTCGAGGTCCTTGCCGCCGCCGGCGGTGCCCAGCGCCATGCCGCTGGTGTGGTCGACCAGGGCGACGCCGACGGCGCCGTCGATGTTCATGATCTCTTTGAGCGCGGTGTCCATGTCGGCCATGGGTGGTCCTCCGGGTTCATACACATTGGTGGGTAGGGGTGGTGCGGGCGTCACTGCCCGAGAAACGTGTGCTGCAACGTCGCCATCGGGGTCCGCCGGGCGAGCGGGGTGGATGGGCCCGGTTGCGTCGGGATCTCCGGCCGGGCGGCCGGTGGCTCGAGGGTCAACAGCCGCACGATTTTGCGTACGGCCCGGCGCGCCTCGAGGTGGACCAGGGCGAGGTTTGCGCCGCCGGTCGTGACCAGGGTGAGCAGGGCGTTCGGGCCCGCGGTGTAGGAGGTGATGTATCCGCCGTCGCACTCGACGACGGACTCGCGCAGGTTGCCGTGGTTGACGGCGTGCGCGAAGCGTCGGGCGAGGGCGAGATGAGCGGCGGCCAGGGCGGCGAGGCTGTCGGGTTCGATGTTGTGGGCGTCGTGGGCGACCACCATGCCGTCCGCGGTGGCGAGCACGCTGCCACACAGCTCCGGCAGCCTCCTGCGAAGGTTGCCGAGTTCCGTCAGCACTGCCGGGTCCACCGTCATCCGCGGTTACTCCTTCCTGATACCTGCCCTGGTTCGGCTGCTCGATGGCGGGCGGGGCGCGGGTCATCGCAGGGCTCGCAACGCGGTGCGGATGCGTTTGAGCAACACCTCGTCCGTGCCGGGGTGGATCGCCGTCGGATCGTCGGCGATTTCCTT
The DNA here is from genome assembly GCF_044452725.1 of Actinoplanes sp. NPDC051859. NCBI lineage: Bacteria > Bacillati > Actinomycetota > Actinomycetes > Micromonosporales > Micromonosporaceae > Actinoplanes > Actinoplanes sp. NPDC051859. The sequence continues at coordinate 100,059 of NZ_JBITBX010000002.1, forward strand.
GGGCAGCTTGGCGCCCGGTTTGCGCCGGGCCAGCTTGGGCGGTCGGTACGCCGTACCGCTCGCGGTGGCCGGGTCGGCGGGCTCGCGCTGTTGGGGCGGGCTGGGCGGCGGACCCGTACGGGCGGTCGCCGCCACGGCCGCGGCGGGTGGTGGCTCCGGCCGGTGGACGTCCACCGCGGTGCCGCGGGCGCGCGGGAGGCGTACGAAAGTCGAAGGTGGTGTGTCGCGGGGCGTGGGTAGCTCGATAAGGCCGGCCGCGGCGAGCCGGCGCAGTTCCTGGATGGTGGCGTAACCGGCGCGGCCGAGCAGCTGGGCCAGGTCGGCCGGGGTGCGTTGGCCGTCCGCGTGCACCAGCAGTTCCCATTGCGGTGCGGTCAGGGTGATGCGTTCGCGGGGCGGTCGGGTCACCGGGATGACAGCTTCGGTGTCGAGCTGGGGGTGCGGGAAGATGTCGTCCAGCAGCCGGCCGCGGCGGCGTGACTCCCGGACCAGGGCGGCCGGATCCACGCGGACCAGGTCGCCGAGCCAGTGGGTGGCGCCGTCCAGGAAGTCGACCGGCGCTGCGGCGGGGGAGAGCGCGAAGTACGCGGCGTCGTAGGTGGCGCCCAGCACACACAGCTCCAGCTCTCCCTGGGTGATATGACCTTGATCCAGCAGCAGCCGTCCCACGGTGGCGCGGGGCGTGCCGGCGTCCAGCGCTGCCTGCCAGGTCCGGGGCGCCAGCCGGCCGGACGCGGTGAGCAGTTCGCCGACGCCGGGCGCGGCTGCCGATTCGGCGTACGTGACGAATCCTTCGCAGAGGTGGACCGTGCCGCCGGGCGTGCCCCCGACGATCAGGGCGCCGGTCCGTCGCTCGCCGGCGACCTGCGTGAGCAGGCGCCCGGGAGGTGCGGACTTCGGGGCTCTCACCGCAACTCCCCTCACGTCGCGATCAATTCGTCGGCCAGGGTCTGCATGCGCCGCCGGGCCACGGCGAGGTTGCCGTGGTTCCGGTCGAGCCACACATAGAGCACGAGCCGGCTGTCGAAGTCGGTCTGGACGAGCCGCAACAGGTGGTAGCCCCCCGCGGTCGTGATGATGAGGTCCTCGAGGAGGTCGTGCGGCACGGCCGAGACGAACAGCGACCGGCTTTGCGCGGCCTGGACGACGTCCGCAGTGCCGGCCGCCGCGGCCTCGTGGTCCTCGTTGGGTGCGGCTCCGGTCGTGGCGACCGGGAAGCCGGTGGTGTAGTCGACGATGCTGGCGCCGATCGCGCCGGGTATCGCCATGGCCTCCTGCAAACAGTTATCGACCCCGGGCACTTCTCTCCTCCACCGGGCTGACGCCGCCGCCAGGCTGACGATTCGGCCGGGTTGACAGCTCGGCCGCCGTCACAATGGGCCATCCTGCGGCCACGCTGTGAGCGTGAGTCGCACCCGGTGTGCGTCATGGTCGTCGATCTCACCGTGGTCGATATCACCGCAGGGCCGGAGCGCCGCGGCGGCACCGAGTCGGGCGGGCGCCGCGCGGCACCGGCCGGGCCAGCAGCCGCCGGGCCATCTCGGGCCCGAGCTGGAGGTCGACCTGCGCCATCGTGCCGAACCAGTGCCGCTCGCCGGGCACGAACAGCATCGGCGCGTCCGCGGCCGACAGCAGGGTGTGCGTGACGGCGGTGATCGTCGCCACGACCCGACAGGCGAGTTCGTGGTGACCGAGGTGGCCGTCGCGCAACAATGTCCGGGCTACTTGCCGGGTGGCGTGTCCGCGGTCGTACGCGGCTTGCCACTGCGCCGCCGACAGCCGTCCGGAACCGACCAGCCGCTCGCCGATGCCGGGGCAGGCGGGCGACTCGGCGTAGGTGATCCGGCCGGCGACCAGATAGACGACGCCGCCGGGGGAGCCCCCGAGGTGCAAAGCCCCGGTACGCCCGGCTTCGGCCAGGGCGGCGAGGCGGTGGCTCAGCGAAATCACGATGGCACTCCTCCTTTCGGCCAGTGTGGGGGTGGCCTGGCCGGGGGATGTCGCACGACGAGTGCGTTCTTTCGCCCGGGGTGCGCCGGAGCGCCGGGCGTACGATGATCGTCACTTTCGAGGGCGTCCACCTGGAGGGTGTTTTCATGACCAGCACCTGGGAGCAGATCGTCGTCGACGCGGCGGACCCGGCGCGGCTCGCGCGCTGGTGGGCCGAGGCGCTCGGCTACCAGATCGTGCACGAGGCCGCCGACGAGGTGGAGATTCGGCGCACCCCGGACACCCTGCCCGGCCTGCTCTTCGGCCTGTCGTCCGACGCCCGGACGGTCAAGAACCGGCTGCATCTCGACCTGCGCCCGGACGACCAGGAAGCCGAGGTCGAGCGGCTGGTCGACATGGGCGCCCGGCCGGTCGACATCGGCCAGCGCGACGTGAGCTGGGTGGTGCTGGCCGATCCGGAGGGCAACGAGTTCTGCGTGCTCTCGGCGAAGCGGTCCGCTTGATCGGGCGCGGCCCTAGGGTTGACGCATGACGGGCGACGCCGAGCGGTGGGTGGCCGAGCCGGCCAAGGACAGCGGCTACGGCCGTACCCAGTTTGAGCGCGACCGCGCCCGGGTGTTGCATTCCGCGGGCTTCCGGCGCCTGGCGGCCAAGACCCAGGTGCACACGGCGGGGTCCGACGACTTTTTGCGTACGCGGTTGACGCACTCGCTGGAGGTCGCCCAGATCTCCCGCGAGATGGGCGCCCGGCTCGGCTGCGACCCGGACGTCGTCGACGTGGCCGGGCTGGCCCACGACATCGGGCATCCACCCTTCGGGCACAACGGCGAGGCCGCCCTGGACGTGGTCGCCCGCTCCTGCGGCGGGTTCGAGGGCAATGCGCAGACCCTGCGCGTGCTGTCCCGGTTGGAGGCGAAGGTCGAGGGCGCCGGCCTCAACCTCACGCGGGCGTCGCTCGACGCGAGCTGCAAGTATCCCTGGCCGCGGCGGCCCGGGACTCGCAAGTTCGGGGTGTACGCCGACGACATGCCGGTCTTCGACTGGATCCGCGCGACCGCGCCGGATGGTGAGCGCCGCTGCCTGGAGGCCCAGGTCATGGACTGGGCCGACGATGTGGCCTATTCCGTGCACGACGTCGAGGACGGGGTGCACGGCGGCTACCTGTCGCTGCGGCCGCTGCTCGACGACGCCGACGAGCGGGCCGAATTGTGCGTCGACGTTGCCGCTGCCTACTCCGACGAGACTCCAGCGGCGTTGGGTGAGGCCCTTGACCTGCTGCTTTCCGACGGTGTGGTCCGTGCCGCGGCTGACTATGACGGCACGTACCGCTCGCAGGTGGCGTTGAAGCGGATGACCAGCGTCCTGACCGGCCGGTTCGTCGCGTCGGCGGTCGGGGCCACCAGCAGCAAGCACGGGCACCACCGGGTGCGGCGTTACGAGGCGGACCTGATCGTTCCGCGTACGGTGCGCAACCAGTGCGCGCTCCTCAAGGGCATGGCCTTGCGCTATGTGATGCGTGCCCGCGCGGCCGAGGACTGGTACGAGCAGCAGCGTGCCATCCTTACTTCCCTGGTGGAGCTGCTCTGCGACCGCGCGCCCGACCCACTCGACCCGATGTTCGCGCACGAGTGGAAGCTCGCTGCCGACGACGCTGCTCGCCTGCGCGTGGTGATCGACCAGGTCGCCTCGCTGACCGACCCGGCGGCGGTGGCGTGGCACCGGACCCTCTTGGCGGGCCGCGGGTAGCGCGAGGCAGTATGTAGCGGTGGCGGGCAGGGTCAAGGACGAGGACATCGCGCTGGTCCGCGACCGCACCTCGATCGCGGACGTGATCAGCGAGACGGTGACGTTGCGCTCGGCGGGCGGCGGCAACCTCAAGGGCCTCTGCCCCTTCCATGACGAGAAGACCCCGTCCTTCACGGTCTCTCCCGCCCGAAATGTCTATTTCTGCCATGGGTGTGGTGCGGGCGGCGACGCCATCAAGTTCCTGATGGACGCGGAACACCTCAGCTTCGTGGAGTCGCTGGAACGGCTGGCCGGCCAGGCCGGCATCCAGCTGCGCTACGACACCCCGGACGAGCGGCCCGGCGCCCCCCGCCAGCAGCCCGGCCAGCGGCAGCGGCTGATCGCCGCCCACGCCGCCGCCACCGAGTTCTACCGCGACCAACTCGGCAAGGCCGGCGCCCGCAAGGCCCGTGAATTCCTCGCCCAACGCGGCTTCGGCCGGGACGCCGCCGAGAAGTACGCCTGCGGGTACGCCCCCGAAGGCTGGGACCTGCTCACCAAGCACCTACGCCAGAAGGGCTTCACCGCCGAGGAACTGGCCACCGGCGGCCTGGCCAAGCCAGCCCGCTCCGGCTCGCTCATCGACCGCTTCCGCCGCCGCCTGCTCTGGCCCATCCGCGACCTGAGCGGCGAGGTCATCGGCTTCGGCGCGCGCAAACTCTTCGACGACGACGACGGCCCGAAATACCTGAACACCCCGGAGAGCCCGCTCTACAAGAAGTCCCACGTTCTCTACGGCATCGACTACGCCAAGCGGGAGATCGCCAAACGCGGTCGCGCGGTCATCGTCGAGGGCTACACCGACGTGATGGCCTGCCATGAGGCGGGTGAGCCGACCGCCGTGGCGACCTGCGGAACAGCCTTCGGCGTCGACCACATCGGGGTGCTGCGCCGGCTGCTGATGGACAGCGACAGCTTCACCGGCGAGATCATCTACACCTTCGACGGGGACGCGGCCGGGCAGAAAGCGGCGCTGCGGGCCTTCGAGGAGGACCAGCGGTTCGTCGGGCGTACGTTCATCGCGGTCAGCCCGAACAACATGGATCCGTGCGAGCTGCGCCTGGCGAAGGGCGATCTGGCCGTGCGCGACATGATCGCCGGACGGGAGCCGCTGGTGGACTTCGCTCTGCGGCACACCATCGGCAAGTTCGACCTGGACACCGTCGAAGGCCGGGTCGAGGCCATGCGCCGCGCCGCGCCGCTCGTCGCCAAGATCAAGGACCGCGAGAAGCGCCCCGAGTACGCCCGCAAGCTCGCCGCCGACCTCGGCATGGACCTCGAACCGGTGCAGCGCGCGGTCGCCGCCGCCTTCACCCCGGACGCCCCGGTGGCGGCTCCGCAGCGCACCGCCGACAGCCCCCAGCGCCACGTCGAACGGGAAATGCTGAAGCTGGCGCTGCAACAACCCGTCCTCGCCGGGCCGATGTTCGACGCGCTGGAGGCCGACGCCTACGGCGACCCGGTGCTGCGCGAGGTCCGCGCGGCCATCGAAGCTGCCGGCGGCACCGCCTCGGCCACGGGCGGCGTCGTGTGGATCGAAGCGGTCCGGGACGCCTGCCAGGACCTGGGCGGCAAGGCCCTCATCGGCGAACTGGCGGTCGAGCCGTTGCGCGTCGACGGCGAGGCCGATCTGCGCTACGTCCAGGTGCATCTGGCCCGCCTTCAGGCCGGCGCGGTCACCGCCCGGATCAAAGAGCTGAAGTCCAAGGTGCAGCGGCTCAACCCCGTCGCGCACAAGGAAGAGTTCAACGCCCTCGTCGGGGAGCTCTTCTCGCTCGAACAGCACGCCCGTGCCCTCCGTGACCAGGCAGCAGGAGCATTGTGAAACTCTTCCGCCGCGTACCGAAACTTCCGGCCCCGTTGCGGCCGGCGCTGGAGCCCGACGAGCGCATCCTGGCCTGGGCGTATGTCGGCGAAGCCGGCGACGCGGTGCTGGTCGCCACCAACCGCGGCCTGTGGCTGCCGGACGGCCGGCTGCTCGGCTGGCACGAGATTCACAAGGCGGCCTGGTCGGGCCGGGAGCTGCGGATCACGCCCGCCGAGGTGGCGGTGGAACGGCCCGGCTACACCGTGCTGATCGACGCGCCGATTCTCGGTTTCCTCCTGCTCGACCCGCGTGAGCTGCCCGATCAGGTACGTACCCGGGTGACCCGTTCGGTCGCCTACACCTCGCACCACCCGCTGCCGCCGAACGGCGGGGTCCGGGTCGTCGGCCGCCGGGTCAGCGGCGTGAACGGCCTGACCTGGTCGGTCCGCTACGACGCCAACACGGCGGTGGACGCGGACCCGATCATCGAGGCCACCGATCAGGTGGTGGCCTCGGCGCAGGAAGCGACCGCGCCACCGGCCTGATTTTGTCGGACCCCTTCACTAAGGTCCCTCGGGTGAGCCTCATTCACGCCCGCGGGCTGGTCAAACGCTTCGGCGACTTCACCGCCGTCGCCGGCATCGACGTCGACGTGGCGAGCGGCGAGGCGTTCGGTTTCCTCGGCCCCAACGGTGCGGGCAAGAGCTCCACCATGCGCATGATCGGCTGCGTCTCCCCGCCGACCGACGGCGTCCTGCGCATCCTCGACAAGGACCCGCTGCGCGAGGGGCCAGCCATCCGCGCCCGCCTCGGCGTCTGCCCTCAGCTGGACAATCTCGACCTCGAGCTGACCGTCCGGGAAAACCTGACCACCTACGCCCGTTTTTTCGGAATCTCCCGCAAGGTGGCCCGCCGTCGCGCCGACGAGCTCCTCGACTTCGTCCAGCTCGCCGAGCGCGCCGACAGCAAGGTGGAGCCGCTGTCCGGCGGCATGAAGCGCCGCCTCACCATCGCCCGGGCGCTGGTCAACGAGCCCGACATCGTCCTGCTCGACGAGCCCACCACCGGCCTCGACCCGCAGGCCCGCCACCTGGTCTGGGAGCGCTTGTTCCGGCTCAAACAGCAGGGCGTGACGCTGGTTCTGACCACCCACTACATGGACGAGGCCGAGCAGCTCTGCGACCGCCTCGTGGTGATGGACGGCGGCCGCATCGTCGCGGAAGGTTCACCCCGCGCCCTCATCGAGGAGTATTCGACTCGAGAGGTGGTCGAGCTTCGCTTCAACGCCGAGTCTCAGGACGACTTCGCCGGCAAACTCGACGGCATCGGCGAGCGCCTCGAGATTCTTCCGGACCGCATCCTGCTCTACGTCTCCGATGGCGGCGCCGCGGTCGCCGAGGTCCAGGGCCGAGCCCTGCACCCGGCCAGTGTTCTGGTGCGACGCAGCAGCCTCGAAGACGTCTTCCTGCACCTCACCGGCCGGACCCTGGTGGACTGATCGATGACCTGGTATGTGCTGGAGTACCACCTCGTCAGCTATCGCCGGATCTGGCGCTCGAGTGTGCTGTCGTCGTTCGTGTTGCCGCTGCTCACCATGCTGGGCTTCGGGCTGGGCGTCGGGGCGTATGTGACGGGCGGCGTCGAAGGGGTGCCCTATCTGGACTGGATGGTGCCCGGGCTGATCGCGTCGACGGCGATGCAGATCGCGATCGGCGACTCGACCTGGCCGGTGTTCGGCGGGTTCGAGTGGCAGCGGATCTACTTCGGGCAGGCCGCGGCGCCGGTGCGGGTGGCCGACATTCTTGACGGGCATCTGCTGTTCGTGGTCTTCCGGACGGTGACGAGCTGTGCGGCCTTCCTGCTGATCGCGACGGCGTTCGGGACCATGCATTCGTGGTGGGCATTGGCGACGTTGCCGATTGCCGCGCTGGTCGGGCTGGCCGTGTCGACGCCGACCTTTGCCTATTCGGCAACCATTCGCAGCGACGGCTATCTGGCTATCCTGTTCCGGCTCGGGGTCATTCCGATGTCGTTGTTCTCCGGAGTGTTCTTCCCCGTCGAGTCGTTGCCGGACCCGTTGCGCTGGATCGCGTGGGCGTTGCCACTCTGGCACGGTGTGGATCTGAGCCGGGCGGCGACCCTGGGTGTCGCACCCGCCTGGTCGGTGCCCGGTCACCTGCTCTACCTGGCGCTGTGGGCCGCGGCCGGCTGGTGGCTCGCCCTGCGCCAGTTCCGCCGCCGGCTGGTGATCTGAGGTGCCGATGCTCACCCTCGTCCTTCCACGACTCGTTTCCTTCGAGGGAGCGGGCCGGCGGTCGGCGTCCGTCGTCGAACGCAACGCGGCCACGTTGCGCAGCGCGTACTGGCTGGTCATGGCTTCGGGGTTTCTCGAGCCGGTGTTGTATCTGTTCTCCATCGGCGTGGGGGTGGGCACGCTCGTCGGGGACCTCACGCTCAGCGACGGTCGAGTCGTCGAGTATGCCGCGTTTGTGGCTCCCGCGATGCTGGCCTCGTCGGCGATGACCGGGGCGCTGGCGGAAACGACCTTCAACTTCTTCGGGAAGATGAAGTTCATGAAGCTGTACGACGGGATGCTCGCCACCCCGGTGCGGCCGATCGAAATCGCGCTGGGCGAGCTGGCCTGGGCCATGCTGCGGGGCAACATCTACGCCGCGGCGTTTCTCGTGGTCATGGTGGTCATGGAGCTGACCACGCCGGTTCGCGCGCTGACCGCGTTTGCCGGTGCGGTGCTGGTCGGCTTCGCGTTCGGTGCGCTGGGCATGGCGCTGTCCACGTTCATGCGGAGCTGGCAGGACTTCGACCTGGTGGCCTCGGCCCAGTTCGCGCTCTTCCTCTTCTCCGGGACCTTCGTGCCGGCCGAGGCCTATCCCGCGGTGCTGCGCTGGCTGGTCGAGGTCACCCCGCTGTACCGCTCGGTCGACCTGATCCGCGCGATCACCACCGGCGCAGTGGGCTGGCTTCAGCTCGTCGACGTGGCGTACCTGCTGGGCGTGCTCGCCCTCGGCCTGGTCGTGGCCGGCCGCCGGATGGAGAAGCTGCTCTGTAAATAGCACAGGTTTGCCCCGCCCGCGCCGATCGGAGGATCGGGAGGAAGGTCTCCCGCGCTGCGGGCTCCGGCCCACGGTGTGACACGGACGCCGGGAGTCGCCATGGTCATGAGCACGCGGGCCGACACGGTGCTGTCGCTCGACCCGGCGCGGATGGCCCTGGTGGTGGACGACTACGAGGATCTGGCCGACTTCGACATCGCTGAGGCTGAGGCCATCGCCCTGCGGATCGCTTTCGCGGCAGGGAAAGCGGGCGAGACCGAGCTGCACTGGCGGGCGCGGCTGTTGCAGGCCGACATGGTCGATCGGCGGGGCGAACTTGCCACCGCGGCCAAAATGATCGTCGAAGTGCTGGAATGGGCGCAGGTGGGCGACTGCCGGCGGGTGATCTCCCGGGCGCACCGGGTGCTGGCCCGGCTCTACCGGGCGATGGGCGACCTGGCGGCGAACCTTGAGCACATGATTCAGTGCGTGGACGCGCTGGACGCCACCACGCCGGTCTCCGGTCGGATCGCGTGCCTGATCAAGCTCGCTGACGCGTACGCGGAAACCGGCTCGATGTCGTCCGCCCGCGACCGTTACGAGCAGGCCATCCAGATCGCTGCCGAACACGGCAACGCCCGGCGGCTGCTGATGGCCCTCAACAACTACGCGTACGCCGAGTACGACCGCGGTGAGCTGCCGCGCGCCCGACGCGTCCTGCACCGGCTGCGGGTGGCCGGCGAGCAGCACGGGCAACCGCTGGACTTTTCCGCTCTGGACACCGTGGCGCGGGTCGAGGCGCTGCTGGGTGACCTGGACGCCGCGGACGTGGCGGCCGCGGAGGCGCTGCGGGCGTACCAGGAGGAGAACGCGGAGGAGGCGGACGCCGAGGCGGATCTGCTGCTGACCCGGGCCTTCGTGCAGCGGCTCCGCGGGGAGCTCGACGCCGCCCAACAGACCCTCGACCAGGTACGCGCCCTCTGCGGCCGACACTCGCTGCGCTTCAACGACGTGCAAGCGTTGCTGGAACAGGCGGAGTTGCAGGCAGCGGCGGGGGACTTCGCTCGCGCGTACGCCTCCATGCATCTGTTCCACACCGCGGAGAAGCGGTTGCAGTCGGCGCAGCGGGAGGCACAGGCCCGCAACCGGCAGGCCTTGTTCGAGGTGGATGAGGCGCGCCGCCAGGCCGAGTGGTTCCGCGACCAGGCGCGCCGCGACCCGCTGACCGGCCTGCACAACCGGCGGTACGTGGATGAGCGCCTTCCGGTCCTGCTGGAGAAGGCGGCCACCGACGGCTCGCCGGTGACCGTGGCCCTGCTGGACCTGGACCACTTCAAGCGGGTGAACGACACGTTCTCGCACGAGACCGGCGACCAGGTTCTCACCGCGGTGGCGGCGATGCTGGGCCGCACCGATGTGGGCAGAGCCGGGTTTGCCGCCCGGCTCGGCGGTGAGGAGTTCCTGCTCGTGGTGACCGGCGTGGACCTGCCGGGTGCGGTCATGCGGTTGGAGGACCTGCGTCAGGCGATCGCCGGGCACACCTGGCTGCCGATCACCGGCGACCTGCCGGTCACGGTGAGCATCGGCGTCACGGCGGCCACAGTGGGGAGCACCCAGGCCGGGGTGCTGGCCCGCGCGGACGAGGCCCTCTATGAGGCGAAGGGCAGCGGCCGGGACCGGCTCTGCCTCGACCCCGAGATCACGGTCACCGAGCGTCGCCGGTTCCGCGACGGTCGGCCGTAAGGCCTGCTGAGAAGTGGGTTAAAGCCGGGACGGGGCGGGCATCTCCAGTCACAGCAAACGTGTGACGCCGTCCTGGAGGTACCCGGCGATGAGACTCCTTCGTAAGGCCGACGACGCCGGCCGCGAGGCCGGCCATGACAAGACCGCCGGCCCCGAGGCGGACCACGCGCACGCGGCCGGCGCGCGGGACGCGGACGAGGCAAAGCGGAACCTCGACGCTGCCGCGTCGACGCGGACCGGTGACGATCGGGACCCGGATCTGTCGGCGCCCAGCCCGGACGCGGGCCCGGACAGCCCGATGGGGCTCAAGGGCAAGGGCCTCATGGCCGCGCTGAAGCGGACCGTGAAGCAGTTCTCCCAGGACAACGTCACCGACTGGGCGGCCGCACTGACCTACTACGGGGTGCTGTCGATCTTCCCGGGCGCGCTGGTGCTGGTGTCGATCCTGGGCATGCTCAGCGACGACGGTCAGCAGACGGTCCAGGAGACCGTGCAGCAGGTCGCGCCGAACCAGCAGATCCAGGACCTGGTCAACCAGGTGCTTACCCAGGTGCAGGACCCGGGTACGGCCGGACTGGCCGCGATCATCGGTCTGGTCGCCGCCTTCTGGTCCGCCTCGGGCTACATCGGGGCGTTCATGCGCGCCTCGAACTCGATCTACGACGTGCCGGAGGGCCGGCCGATCTGGAAGACCCTGCCGATCCGGCTCGGGGTCACCGCGGTCATCGGCGTGATGCTGGTGTTGTCGGCGGTCATCGTGGTGTTCACCGGTGAGCTGGCCCAGGTGGTCGGCGACAAGATCGGCCTCGGCGACGCCGCGGTGACCACCTGGAACATCGCCAAGTGGCCGGTCCTGATCGTGATCGTCAGCCTGATGTTCGCGATTCTGTACTGGGCCTCGCCGAACGCGAAAACCGGCGGCTTCCGCTGGGTGAGCCCGGGCGGCATCTTCGCGGTGCTGGTGTGGGTGGCTGCCTCTGCCGGGTTCGCGGTCTATCTGGCGAACTTCGCGTCGTATAACAAGACGTACGGAACGCTGGGTGGTGTCATCGCCTTCCTGGTCTGGCTGTGGATCTCGAACATCGCGATCATGCTCGGGGCCGAGCTGGATGCCGAGCTGGAACGGGGTCGGGCCATCGCGGCCGGGCACTCGCCGGACGACGAGCCGTTCCTGCAGCTGCGCGACGATCGCAAGCTGAAGAAGGGCAGCGAGAAGGGCTTGAGTACGTCCTGACGCCGCGGCGAACTATCGACGGCCGTGCCTCCGCTCGGGGGCGCGGCCGTCACTTTTGCATCTCGCGACAAAAGTTTGCCGGAATCGACGAGAAGGTATGGACGTGCGCGCAGGAAGGGTCCTAGTGTGACGGGCGTGACACCGTCGGTAGTCCGGCGGCGCGAGGGTCCGGAGGTTGCCCGTGCATGTCGTCGACGCTCCCCATCTGCGCCTGCTTCGCCTGTTACGCGACGAAGGACCCGTCTCCCGGGCCGAACTCGGTGACCGGCTCGACCTGACCCGGCCCCGACTCCTCGCCGAAGTCGAACGGCTGGTTGCCGCCGGCTACATCGCCGAGGCCGGGATGGCAGCCTCCCGCGGCGGCCGCCGGTCCACCCTGGTGGAGCTGCATCCGAAGCTGCGGTTCGCCGCCGTCGACCTGGGCGCCAGCTCCATCGACGTCGAGGTGACAAACGGGCGGCTCGAACCCGTCGCCGCGTACCAGGAAAGTGCGGACATCCGCAGCGGGCCGAAGGCGATCCTGCACCGGATCAACGAGCTGCTGGCAAAGGCCCGGACAGACGGCGCCTTCGAGCGGCTGGACGGGGTGGGGATCGGCGTTCCCGGGCCGGTCAGCTTCCGCGACGGCGTGCCCGTGTCACCGCCGATAATGCCGGGCTGGGACCGCTACCCGGTGCGGGAAGTGCTGACCCGCGAACACGGCTGCCCGGCCGTAGTGGACAACGACGTCAATATCATGGCAATCGGCGAACGGCACGGCGGCGTCGCCCACTCGGTCGACGACTTCCTCTTCGTCAAGATCGGCACGGGCATCGGCTGCGGCATCCACCTCGGCGGCGGCGTCTACCGCGGCGTCGACGGCTGTGCCGGCGACATCGGCCACATCCAGGTCGACTCGCACGGTCCGGTGTGCTCATGCGGCAACACCGGCTGCCTCGAAGCGCTGTTCAGCGGCGCGGCATTGACCCGCGACGCCCTGACCGCCGCCCGCACCGGCGAATCCCCGGCGCTAGCCGAACGGCTGGACAGCCGGGGCGAGCTGGGCGCGCGCGACGTCGCCGACGGTGCCGCCGAAGGCGACGTGACCTGCATCCGACTCATCCGCGACGGCGGCCGCCGACTGGGCGCCACCCTCGCGACACTGGTCAGCTTCGCCAACCCATCCATGATCGTCATCGGCGGCGGCCTGGCGCAGCTCGGCCACATTCTGCTCGCCGAAATCCGCAGCGTGGTCTATCGGCGCTCACTGCCCTTGGCAACCGGCAACCTCCCCGTCGTCCTCAGTGAACTGGGTGCCCGCGCAGGCGTTACCGGTGCCGCCGTCCTAGCCAGTGACACCGCCTTCGAGCAGGCGTCATGACCAGCCCCGAGGTCCTGCTCGCACTCCGGGGCGTCGTCAAGACCTTCCCCGGCGTACGCGCCCTGGACGGCGTGGAGCTGGAGGTCCGGGCAGGTGAGGTGCACTGCCTGCTGGGCCAGAACGGCGCCGGTAAGTCCACACTCATCAAAATCCTCGCCGGTGTGCACCACGCCGACGCGGGCGACATCGACTGGCTGGGCGAGCCCTTCGCCCCCGCAACGCCCCAGGCCGCGATGCGCGCCGGGATTGCCACGATCTATCAGGAGCTCGACCTCGTCGACGACCTTTCCGTGGCCGAGAACGCCTTCCTGGGCCACGAAGAGAGCCGCGGTGGCTTCCTGCGGCGGCGCTCCACCGCGGCGCGTACCCGAGAAATTCTGGCCCGGCTCGGTCACGCGCAGATCCCGCCGCGCCGCCTGGTCCGGTCGCTGCCCGCAGCGGGCAAGCAGATCGTCAGCATGGCCCGCGCCCTGTCGCACGACGCCAAGCTGATCGTCATGGACGAGCCCAGCGCCGTGCTCGCCCACGACGAAGTCGCCAACCTGTTCCGGATCATCCGGGAGCTGACCTCGCACGGCATTGCCGTCATCTACATCTCGCACCGGCTCGAGGAAATCCGCGACATCGGCGACCGGGTCACCGTCCTCAAAGACGGCCGCACCACCGCCGCGAACCTCGCCGCCCGCGACACCCCCACCCGCGAGCTGGTCAGCCGCATGACCGGCCGCACCATCGAATACGTCTTCCCCCCACGCACGGGCTCATCCGGCGAGACGCCGCGTGCCGGCGCAATCGGCGAGACGCCGCGTGCCGACGCAGTCGGCGAGGGGCTGCCCGCCGGCGCAGTCGGCGAGGGGCTGCCCGCCGGCGCAGTCGGCGAGACGCCGCGTGCCGACGCAGTCGGCGAGACGCTGCCCGCCGGCGCAATCGGCGAGACGCTGCCCACTGGCTCAGCCGGCGAGGCGCCGGAGAGCGCGAGGCCCGCCGCGAAGCCGCTGCTGGAAGTCGTTGGGCTGACTCGGGAGGGTGAGTTTGCGGACGCCTCGCTCACCGTCAACGCCGGGGAGATCGTCGGCATCGCCGGCCTGGTCGGCTCGGGCCGCTCCGAGCTGCTGGAGACGATCTTCGGGGCCCGGCGCGCCGATCGGGGCACGGTCACCCTCGGCGGCAAGCGGATCGCTTCTATCGGCGCCGCGGTCCGGGGCGGCATGGGTATGGCCCCCGAGGAACGGAAAAGCCAGGCCCTGCTGCTGGACGAGCCGATCTACCGCAATATGACCCTGTCGACCTTCGCGGGGTACGCCCAAGCCGGCTTCACCCGCACCGGCCGGGAGCGCGCCGCCGCGCGCCGCACCGCCGACCTGCTGGAACTACGCCCGCGCACCGTCGAACGCGCGGTACGCACGCTCTCCGGTGGCAACCAGCAAAAGGTCGTCGTCGGCCGCTGGCTGCTCGGCGGCACCCGACTGCTGCTGCTCGACGAGCCGACCCGAGGCGTCGACGTCGGCGCCCGCGCTGAGCTCTACCAGGTGATCCACGACCTCGCCGCGGGCGGCGTCGGCGTCCTCCTCGTCTCCAGCGAAGTCCCCGAAGTCCTCGGCCTCGCCGACCGCGTCCTCGTCATGCGCGAAGGCCACCTCATCCACGAAGCCCCAGCCACCGAGATCGACGAAGCCGCGATTCTGGATCTCGTGATGGCGGGATCTCTGATGGAGGGAGACCCGGCATGACCGAACCTCGCTCAGCAGAACTGACCCACGGCCGTGTCGGTGAGGGCCAGGAGGGCACGCCAACAGGAGGCTCAGCGTGACCGACTGCACCGAACCTCGCTCAGCAGAACTGACCCACGGCCGTGTCGGTGAGGGCCAGGAGGGCACGCCAACAGGAGGCTCAGCGTGACCGACTGCACCGAACCTCGCTCAGCAGAACTGACCCACGGCCGTGTCGGTGAGGGCCAGGAGGGCACGCCAACAGGAGGCTCAGCATGACGGATCAAGGCACCCGGCCCGGCGTGCCGGCGCAGTCCCCGCCGGTCGAGCCGAAGACGGCGCACGACGGCCCGCCCCCGCCGCGCCGGAGCTGGTGGAGCGGGGACGCCGCGGAGCCCGTCCGCCGCAATCTGGGCCTGATCGGCGTCCTCGTCGTCCTGGTGATCATCGGAGCCGTCACCCGCCCCGAGCTGTACGGCGACGCGACCTGGGTGACCAGCAATGTGTGGACGATCCTGCAGCAGGCATCGGCGATCGGCGTGGTCACCGTCGGCATGACCTTCGTGATCATCGGTGGCGGCATCGACCTGTCCGTCGGTGCCATCGTGGCGGTGGCCGGGGTCTGGTCCACCACGCTGGCTACCCAGAGCTACGGGGCCGCCGGGATGATCTTCACCGCGATCGTGGTCGGGGTGGTCGTCGGGCTGATCAACGGCGTGCTGATCTCGTACGGAAAACTGGTGCCTTTCATTGCCACGCTCGCCATGATGGTCGCCGCCCGCGGTCTGGCCGCGATGATCTCTGACAAGCAGACGCAGGTGTCGACGAACAGCACGATCAACGGAATTGCCAGCACCAAGGTGGCCGGCGTTCCGATGCTGGTCATCATCCTGGCCCTGGTGGTGGCCGCGGGTTGGGTGCTGCTCAACCGCACGACGTTCGGGCGCCGCACGGTCGCGGTCGGCGGCAACGTCGAGGCGGCCCGGCTGGCGGGCATCAACGTCCGGGTCCACACTGTCCTGCTCTACGCCCTGTCCGGCCTGTGCTGCGGCATCGCGGCGATCATGTTGACCTCGCAGGCGACCAGTGCCCAGGCGGCGATGGCGAACCTGTACGAGCTGGATGCGATCGCTGCGGCGATCATCGGCGGCACGCTGCTCAGCGGCGGTCGCGGCACCATCATCGGCGCCCTGTTCGGGGTGCTGGTCTTCTCCACCATCACCAACCTCTTCGCGATCAACAACCTGTCCACCGAGGTCCAGAACATGGTCAAGGGCGGCATCATCGTCGCGGCCGTGCTGGTCCAGCAGTTCCACTACCGCTCCCTCACCCAGCTGTTCGGGCGCAAGCCCGCCTGATTCCCCGGCACCCCCTTTGGGCGACCCGCAACGGCCGCCCGGTCACCCCTGGGAGAAAACGATGAGAGACCTGTCCCGGCGCCGCATCCTCACCGGCGGCGCCGCCTTGGGCGCCGGCGCCCTGCTCGCCGCGTGCACCAGCAACACCCCCGCCGAGAACACGCAGATCAACACCAACAAGGACAGCGTCCCGAACGCCGCGCCGGGGCAGAAGGTGGTCATCGGATTCTCCGCGCCCGGCGCCGACCACGGTTGGGTTGCCGCGATCACCAACAATGCCAAAGCGCAGGCGGAAGCGTACGAGGACGTGGAGTTTCGCAGCGTCGCGGCGGGCACCGATGCGGCTGCCCAGCGCGCGGCTCTGTCCACGTTGATCTCGCAAAAGCCGAACGTCATCGTGTTGCTGCCGCACGACGGCAAGGAATTGAACGCTGTCGGGCTGGAAGCCATGCGGGCCGGCATTCCGGTGGTGAACCTGGACCGGGCTTTCCCGGACCGGGGTGCGTACCGGCTGCAGATCAAGGGCGACAACTTCGGCATGGGTCTGGCCGCCGGCACGTACATCGGCGAGCAGATGAAGGCCAAGGGGATCGCCAACCCGATCATCGGCGAGATTCCGGGCATCGACTCTCTCGAGTTGACGCAGGAGCGCACGGCGGGCTTCAACGAGGCGCTCGCGGTGTACGGCTTCAAGGTCGCCAACCGGCGGCCGGCCGAGTTCACCGCGGACACCGGCCAGCGTGCCGCCACCGAGTTGCTGCAGGCCCTGCCCAAGGTGGACGCGCTGTGGAACCACGACGACGATCAGGGCATCGGTGTGCTCGCCGCGATCAACCAGGCGAACCGCAAGGAGTTCCTGCTGGTCGGCGGGGCCGGTTCCAAGGCGGCCATCGAAGCCATCGCCGCTGACAACACGCCGCTCAAGGCGACGGTCACCTACAGCCCGTCGATGGCGTCCTCGGCGATCTCGCTGGCCCGGCTCATCGGCCAGAACAAGGGCATGTCCGACCTGGTGGAGCTGCAGGTGCCCAAGGAGATCACGCTCGCCTCCGAGACGATCACGAAGGCGAATGCGGCACAGTACGCGAAGCTCGGGTTCTGACCACCCACGGACGGGAGAGCACGATGGGGCAGCTGCGGGTCGGCATGGTCGGACACGCGTTCATGGGAGCCGCGCATTCGCAGGCGTGGCGCACCGTCAACCACGCGTTCGACCTGCCGCTTTCGGCGCGGATGTCGGTGGTGTGCGGTCGGGACGCGGTCCGGGCCGCGACCGCCGCGGCCACGCTGGGCTGGGAGTCGTCCGCGACCGACTGGCGCGAGGTCGTGACCCGCGACGATGTGGATCTGGTGGACATCTGCACGCCGGGGGACACCCACGCGGAGATCGCGTTGGCGGCGTTGGCGGCGGGCAAGCACGTGCTCTGCGAGAAGCCGTTGGCGAATTCGGTGGCCGAGGCCCGTGAGATGGCTCGGGCCGCGACCGCCGCACAGGCGCACGGCATCCGGACGATGTGCGGCTTCAATTACCGCCGCGTGCCGGCTGTCGCGCTGATGCGGCAGCTGGTGGCGCAGGGCCGAATCGGCGTGGTCCGGCACGTCCGCGCGGTCTACCTGCAGGATTGGATCGTCGACCCGGAGTTTCCGCTGGTGTGGCGGCTGCGCCGGGACATGGCCGGTTCCGGTGCCCTGGGCGACATCGGCGCACACATCGTCGACCTCACCCAGTACGTCACCGGCGAGCTCATCACCGGCGTCAGCGCGCTGACCGAGACGTTCGTCCGGGAACGGCCGCTGCCCACCGGGTCGTCCGGGCTGACCGCCAACGGGCGTGCAGGGTCGGGCGAGGTCACCGTGGACGACGCGGCGCTGTTCCTGGCCCGGCTGGCCGGGGGAGCGGTCGCGACCTATGAGGCGACCCGGTTCGCCACCGGCCGCAAGAACGGGTTGCGGGTCGAGCTGAACGGGTCGCTGGGTTCGGTGGCGTTCGACTTCGAGCGCATGAACGAGCTGGAGTTCTACGACGCGACCACGCCGGCAAGCGAGCAGGGGTTCACCCGGATTCTGGTGACGGAGCCGGACCATCCGTATCTCGCGGCGTGGTGGCCGCCCGGCCATCCCATCGGCTACGAGCACACGTTCACCCACGAGGTGCGCGACCTGGTGGCGGCGATTGCCGCGGGGGAGGACCCGACACCGTCCTTTGCCGACGCTCTGCAGGTGCAGCTGGTCTTGGATGCGGTGGAACGGTCTGCGGCTTCCGCTGCCTGGGTCCCCGTGGAGGCCGAGCTGGCGACGGTCTGACCAGCTCCGTCGTGGGCCCGCGAGGGCGATCCGGTTGCGCCCGGATCGAGCGGGCCCACCGGCGGGCGGAGGGTCCGGCATCGACCGCAGGGTTCCCGGTCGCTGCCGGACCGCCATTTCTCAGGTACGGGCACCGCAGAGTCCCGTGCCACACGGCCATGCGCTGCCGACGTCCGGCCGTTGCGCCCGCATCCGGCCGGGTGCCTGGTCCGGCCGGCCACCCCCGTCCGTGGCCTGTCCGAGTGTGCAATTGATGCAAGGATCGTGCACTCGCTACCCGGCTGTCATCTTGTCGTCATGTTTGACGTTCCGGCAGCTCACGAAGGCCAAACGCGACAATCAGCGCCGCGCGCACCGGCCTTTGTGGATCATGGCAGAGCCGATCACCGTGTCGCACGGCGAGTGCGCCGCTGATCCGACAAGCCGCCGAGGC
Organism: Actinoplanes sp. NPDC051859; assembly: GCF_044452725.1. Taxonomy (NCBI): domain Bacteria; kingdom Bacillati; phylum Actinomycetota; class Actinomycetes; order Micromonosporales; family Micromonosporaceae; genus Actinoplanes; species Actinoplanes sp. NPDC051859. The sequence goes on from NZ_JBITBX010000002.1 coordinate 118,792, forward strand.
TCGTGTCAGAAGACAGATACCCGCCGGTTCGCGCCACCAGCAGCTCCCCTGCCGTGTCGTGACGAACACCGCGTCGGTTCAGCGGCAGTCGCCGCGTCAGAGGCGGGCATCGTGTCGGCATGCGGCAGGCACTGTGTCGCCGAGGAGGGAAGGGATTCCGATGCGTCTGCGCCACCACTCGGGACGGATCGTCCACGTGAGCCACGGCACCGGCCCCCGGCCCACCCGCACTCTGTCGGACGTCGTCTCCCACCTCGACTCGTACGCCGCCGACCGGATCGCCCGGCACGCCGACACGCTCGGTGTGAGCCTCTGGCTGCCGCCCACCCTCGCCGCCGCCCTGGCGATCGACGCGCGCTCCCGTGCCCGGCTCCGTGCCGAAATCGACGCCCGCGGCCTCGAAGTCGTCACGCTCAGTGGAGAGCCGTACGCCCTGGACGAGGCCGTGCAGCCGGACTGGAGCGACCCGGCCCGACTCGAATACACCCTCGACTTGGCCCGGATCCTCGTCGACCTGCTGCCCGACGACGCGGTACGCGGCGCCGTCACCACCGTCGGCCTGGGCCGCCGCGGAGCCTGGGACGAGGCCAGCGAAAAGGCTTGCTCCCGCATCCTGGGCCGGCTCTCCGGCGGCCTCGCCGAGGTCGCCTGGCACACCGGCCGCGCGGTCCGAGTGGGCTTCCGCCCCGCACCCGGCGCGGTGCTCGACGGCTCCGCCTCGGTCGCCGCCGCGTTCGCCCGGCTCGACAAGGACCGCCTCGGTGTCTGCCTGGACCTCGCCCACGTGGCGTGCACCTGGGAACACCCCACCACCTACCTCGACCGGCTCACCGGCGCCGGCGTCGCGGTGATCCGCCTGGAAGCGGCGGCGGCGCTGGAACTGGCCGATCCGGTGGCCGGCGCCGAAACGCTGCGCCGCTACCTGGCCGACCGGGGGCCGTGCCCGGTGACCACCCCGGATGGCGGCTACGCCGGGGACGTGACCGAGGCGTTGCGCGTGTCCCCGCCGGGGCCGTGGCGGGTGCTGTGCCGCGTACCGTCGGAATCAGCCCCGCCTGCACCGCTGAGGGCGACCACCGAGGTCAGTGACGCCGGGCTGCGGCGGCTGCTCGCCGGTGCGGTGCCCGGCACGGAACACCTCGACATCGACTGGGTGGCTGCGGTGGCGCTCGCCGCGGCGCCCCTTGTTGAGCGGGTCGCTGCCCCCTAGAGTTCAGGGCGGTATCCCTCCCGTCCTGGGCGGGCCGACCGGGTGGCGCAAACCCCGGTGCGGCCGCATCGCCCGCCGCGGGACGGTTGCCGTCGCCGGTCATCCCTCACGCCGGTCCGCGGAACCCTCTTCGTCCGCACGAACAGGGAGCTGACTTATGGCGCGACCCATCACGCTCTTCACCGGCCAGTGGGCCGATCTGCCGTTCGAGGAAGTCTGCCGGCTCGCCGCCCAGTGGGGCTACGACGGCCTGGAAATCGCCTGCTGGGGCGATCACCTCGAGGTTGACCGCGCCCTCGCTGAGGACGACTACCTCGACCGCAAGCGGGAACAGCTCGCCAAACATCATCTGCAGGTCTTCGCGATCTCCAACCACCTCGTCGGCCAGGCTGTCTGTGACCACCCGATCGACGAACGCCACCGGGACATCCTGCCCGCCTCGCTCTGGGGCGACGGCAACCCGGCGGGTGTCCGGGAACGCGCCGCCGACCGGATGAAAGACACCGCCCGCGTTGCCGCGGCCCTCGGCGTCGACACGGTGGTCGGCTTCACCGGCTCGTCCATCTGGCACACCGTCGCCATGTTCCCGCCGGTCCCGCCAGCCATGATCGACCGCGGCTACCAGGACTTCGCCGACCGGTGGAACCCCATCCTGGACGTTTTCGACGAGGTCGGCGTCCGCTTCGCCCACGAGGTCCATCCCAGCGAGATCGCCTACGACTACTGGACCACCCGCCGCGCCCTGGACGCGATCGGCCACCGCCCCGCCTTCGGCCTCAACTGGGACCCCTCCCACTTCGTCTGGCAGGACCTCGACCCGGTCGGCTTCATCCTCGAATTCGCCGACCGCATCTATCACGTCGACTGCAAGGACGCGAAGGTCCGCACCGGCGACGGCCGCCGCGGTCGGCTGGCCTCCCACCTGCCCTGGGCCGACCCCCGCCGCGGCTGGGACTTCGTCTCCACCGGCCACGGCGACGTGCCCTGGGAAGACTGCTTCCGGGCCCTCAACTCGATCGGCTACTCCGGCCCACTCTCGATCGAGTGGGAGGACGCCGGCATGGACCGACTGATCGGCGCCCCCGAAGCCCTGCACTTCGTCCGCAACCTGGCCTTCGACGCACCAGCTGCTGCCTTTGACGCTGCCTTCTCCTCCGCACGGCCAGCGGACCATTGACGCTGTCCCAGCCCGCGCGATCCCGGCCCGCGCGATCCCGGCCCGCGCGATCCCGGCCCGCGCGATCCCGGCCCGCGCGATCCCAGGCCGCGCGATCCCAGACCGCGATCCCAGGCCGCGCGATCCCAGCCCGCGCGATGTCGCGGCGGGAGCCCGAGCGTCGTGGCGCGCTTCGAGCTGGCTGTCGAAAGCTCACCACGGCCCTGCTCATCGGCGGGCAGAAGCCGTTCGTCGTCGCCGATCGCGTGCAGGCCCCAACGGCGACGCGGCGCGGGAGAAAGTGGCTGGATGCGCGACGGCCCGACCCACGTCCACGTGGGCCGGGCCGTCGCGGTGCGGGCGGGGTAGGTCAGATCTTGGTGCCCGTGCTGGTGGAGCTCAGACCGGAGGTCGACAGGTCGGCGCTGCCCGAGGTGGTCGGGGTGGTGCTGGCAGAGTGCAGCTTCTCACCGAGCTTGGACTGGTTGATCTTGTCCTTGCCCTCGGTGTAGAGCTTGTTGGCCTGCGCCTGGGCGACTCCGGCGGCCTCCTGCACCGTCGGGTGCTCCCACACCTTCTTCGCGTTCGCCGCGATCTCCTCGTACTTCTCCCGGCCGGCACGGCTGCCCAGGACGAAGCCCGCCGCGAGACCCGTGATGAACATGAGCTTTCCGCGCATGGCGGCTCCTTCCGTCCGTGACGCGTGTGCGTCTGATCCGGTGCATACCCATCCTGCCGCCCGGTCATTCGCCCCGCCGGGTTTTCCCTCGCTAGCGGCCCGTCGCCGATGCCTGCGGGGTGTCGTGGACACCCCGCAAGCGCCACTGCCCTCCGGTGTTGTATTGTTTCTCCGGTCACCACGACAGCCCGCGAAGCGGGAGGTCGGACTGTTTGATCCCCTGTAGCTCAATTGGCAGAGCAGCCGGCTGTTAACCGGCAGGTTATTGGTTCGAGTCCAATCGGGGGAGCCACCACCTCAGTATGTGTAGGTATTCAGCTGACTGACCGCACTAGCCGGATTCCCCAGGTCGTAACGGTCCACCGCCACGAAATTCGGCTTCTTCCGGGCGGCGGGCGCGCAGAAACGCTCGGCCCGGTTCAACACCTTCGCGTTGTCGCTGGAGATCGTCGGCGACATGGGCACGTCCCGGAAGTGGTTCATGACGAACAGCGGGCGGAAGCCCGGCTGGGTCTGAGTCAGCGGGACGTGGTTCGCGCCGCCATGCCAGCGGCTGAAGCAGGACCAGTCGGAAGTGCCGGCGCCGGAGCCCATCGACCAGAAGTTCTCGACGGTCCATTCCCGTTGGTACTGCACCCCGAAGCTGTCCCGGGTCAACCCGCCTGCCTGGTCGTCGGCGCGGGTCCGGTCGGTGAAGATCAGCAGGCGCTTGTTGCGCTGCCGGAGGTCGGCGAGCCGGGGCCAGCCGCGCTCCCGTACGCCTTCCAGGTCCGGCCGGAGCAGCATGGCGGCGAGTCCGGGCACTCGGTCCAGCTCGGCGCGCAGCACGGTCGGTGACACGTAGTCCTCGAGGAACACCGTGGCGATCTCGGTGGGGTGCGCGTTCAGGTAGTCGACGATGCGTTTGAGGTCGACCCACAACGCGACCGGGCGGGACACCAGGGTGCAGCTGTTGTGACAGAGGATTGCCCCGTCCGGGGTCTGGTGGATGTCGAACATGAAGCCGCGTACGCCGTCGGCGAGCTGCTGGTTGAGGCCGCGGTTCTGGTTGGGGAAGAGGTTGAAGATGGGCGGCGCGAATCCACCGTCGACCCCGTTGGCGAACGCGTTGTGCGTGGTCAGGAACGTCACCTGGTCCAGGGTGCGGTCGCCGTCGGCGGGTGCCGGGGTGCGCGGCGGCACGAGCGGCGTCAAGTACCAGCGGGCGAGAGTGCCACCGGTGCCGAGGGCAAGTGCGTCGGCCCAGCCGTCGCCGGCCGGCACTGCGGTGAGGAACCGTTCGGTGTTCGGGTCCTTGACCGTGTATTGGTCGGCGCCGGCAGCGGTGATCTGCCAGCGCGCGTCTGCCGTCGTGCAGGCGGCCATGCTGGGCGCGGTGCTCGTGCGGGCGAGGCAGCGCCCGGGCAGGTCGGCGTTCTCCAGCAGGTACGCCGTGCCGTCGGCCCGTACGGTCCACTGCTGGTGGTCCTCGTTGCCTTTGGGGCGGTGCTGCACGACGGCATCGCCGCTGGCAGCAGTGTTGAAGCCGGTCGTGACACTTTGCAGGTAGTAGGTGCCGGTGGGCGCAGCGGCCCGGGCGGCACTGGTCGGCGCCAGCGTGGCTGCCAGGGCCACGATGACGGGTACGGCGGTGGACAACGGGCGCATACGGTGGCCCCTTCGACTCCGGCGCGCGGCGTCGCACGCGGAATATCATGATGACCGTCTATATACGCTGCCCGAGCTGATCTTGCAATGATCACGCTCGATGAGTGTGGCTCAGCGGCGGCGGGTGACCAGGGCGGTCAGGACCCCGGCGAGCAGTCCCCAGAAGGCCGAACCGATGCCGAGCAAGGTCACCCCGGACGCGGTAGCCAGGAACGTCACCAGGGCCGGTTCGCGCCAGCGTTCGTCACCCAGCGCCGAAGCCAGCGAGCCGCCGATCGTGCCGAGCAGCCCCAATCCGGCGACGGCCAGGACCAGGAATGCGGGCAGCGCGGTGAGCAGCGCCGCCACCGTCGCGCCGAAGAGGCCCACGATCAGGTAGAACGAGCCAGCCCAGACGGCTGCCAGGTAACGCCGGTCGCGGTCGGGGTGGGCCTCCTCGCCGGTGCAGATCGCCGCAGTGATCGCGGCGAGGTTGAGGCCGAAGCAGCCGAACGGCGCCAGGACCAGGTTGACGCCGCCGGTCCAGCCGATCAGCGGAGAGACCGGAACCTGGTAGCCGGCGTTGCGCAGGACCGCGACACCCGGCAGGTTCTGGGAGGCCATCGTGACGACGAACAACGGCAGACCGACACTGACGATGACCTGCCAGTCGAACTGCGGCACGGTGAGGACCGGCGCAGCCACGGCCAGGCGTACGGCGTCCGGCCGCAGCGAACCGTCGAGGGCGGCCGCCGCCACACCCACGGCGAGCGCGACGAGCACCGCGTAGCGGGGAAGCCAGCGTCGGCTCGCCAGGTAGGCGAGGAACATAGGCAGCACCACGACCAGGTCGTCGTCGAGCGCGCCGAACAGCCCGGTCCCGAACTGGACGAGCACTCCCGCGAGCAGCCCGGCGGCCAGCGGCACCGGGACCCGGTCCATCACCCGCTCGAACCAGCCGGTCAGTCCGCTGAGGGTGATCAGCAACGCCGACACTCCGAAGGCGCCGATCGCCTGCCCCATGGTGGCCCCGTCCAGGCCGGTCACCATCAGCGCGGCCCCGGGCGTCGACCAGGCGGTGACCACCGGCGCCCGATAACGCAGCGACAGGCCGATGCAGGTCACGCCCATGCCGACGCCGAGCGCCAGCATCCACGAGGCGATCTGTCCGGGCGTGCCACCCGCGGCCTCCGCGGCGGCGAACACGATGGCTGCTGAACTGGTCACCCCGACCAACACGGCGACCAGCCCCGCTGTCACCGCGGACGGCGGCGCCACCCGACCGAGGGCCTTGGCCCGCAGCCCGGCGTTCACTCGGAGCGGCTTGCGGTGAGCAGGGGAAACGGCGGCACGCGGTGACTCTACTGGGGATGAGCCGCCGGCACGGGAGCCGTCCCGATCGTCAGTGCCGCCGCCGATACCGCCACCACCAGTCCCGCCGCCGCGAACAATGCCGCCACGATGCCGAACGCCCAGCCCGCACCGGCTGTGTCGAGGACGGCTCCGGCCAGCAGCGGCGCGATCGGCGGCAGTGCCGAGGTGAGGAACGACGTCGTGCCGGACATCCGCCCGTAGACGTCGGCCGGGACGATGAGCATCCGGGCCGTCTCGGTCGCGGCCCCGGCAACCGGCTGCAGGAGCAGGACCGCGGCCAGCGCGACGATCGCGGCCACCGGCCCGCCGAGCAGCGCGGCACCGAGGGTGGTCACCAGCCGGACACCGACGACGACCAGCAGCAGCGCGGGCAGTCCGAGCGCGCGGTGCAGCCGCGGCGCCACCATCGAACCCACCATCGCGGCGATCGCGCCGACGCTCAGCGCGGTGCCGATGGCCGCCCCGCCCGACGCGGCGCCCGGCCCGAGGATGAGGGCGAACAGCACCATCGAGACCGCGAAGTTCGTGATGATTCCGTACGCGGTCAGCGCCCGCAGGAACGGCATCTCCCACACCAGGCGGAACCCGTACCCGAACCCGGACCGCGGCCCGGTGTCCGGCGGCGGTGCCACGGCGGCGGGTCGCAGGCTGCCCACGCAGCACAACGAGACCGCGTACGAGACCGCGTCCACCACCAGCGGGATGCTGCGTCCGAGGTGGAACAGTCCACCGCCGACGGCCGGCCCGGCCAGTGCGGCGAGCTGCCCGCGTACCTGGTTGGCAGCCACGGCGGTGGGCAGCTGCTCAGCGGGGAGCAGGGCACGCAACAGCTTGCTCGCCGCGGGCCGGAATCCGAGCATCGCCAGTGCTGACACGACCGCACACCCGGCGAGGAGCTCCAGCGACAGGTAGCCGGCGGTCACGCCCACGGCCAGCACGACAGACACGACGAGCCGTACCGCGTCGCAGGCCAGCATCAGCCGCCGGGGCGCGACGCGGTCCGCGAGGTGACCCATGGGCACCGCCCCGAGCCAGGACGTCAGGTAGCTGACCGTGCCGAGCAGCCCGGCCTGGGTGAGGGAGCCGGTCACCGCGATCGCGATCATCGGGGTCGCCACGAACGCCACGGCACTGCCGAACTCCGAGGTGAACTGACCGAGCCACAGCAGCCGGAAGTCGCGGCTCCCGCGCAGCACGGCGACCGACCGCAGCCTCACGGCAACAGTTCGTCGACGACGAAGGTGGTGTTGGTCCGGGTGCCCGGTCGGGCCTTCCGCAGCCGGTCCAGGAACAACGCGACGCCGGTCGAGCCGGTCGCCAGGTCGGTGGTCTCGCGCAGTGCCTGCTCGCCGGGGAAGACCAGGCCCTCGGGCCGGTCCACCCGGTCCAGCAGGACGCCGGCCGCCGCCCGGCGCGCCTCGTCCAGCCACCGTTGCTCGCCCAGCAACTCACCGGCGTCGAGCAGCACGGTGCCCATCCCCGCAAGCCCGTGGAACAGCTGCGGGAAAACGACGTACTTGCGGCACGAGTCGGCGAGCAGCTGCGGTACGACCCGGCGCAGCTCGTCGTCCGGCCGCGCCACCAGATAGCGCAGAGCGGTCGTGGACACCCCCGCCGTGCCCTCGTCCCAGTAGTTGCGCAGGACCTGGTCGTCCCGGTCGGCGTAGCGCGGGAAGACCCACAGCCGGTCGTCGTGCAGGACACCCTGGCGCAGGTCATGGGCCAACGCCGCGCGACCGAGGTCGTACCACTTCTCCGCACCGGTAGCGAGGTGCAGATAGAGCAGGAACAGCGCGATGCCCGCGCCGCCGTACGCGTACCCGACCCGAGTCCGGCCTTCCTGATCCGGCCAGTGCACTGTGGATCCGTCGCGGATGCAGGCGGCTTCCAGCGCCGCGCCGGCGGCACGGGCGTCGGCCATCAGCCGGTCGTCGCCGAGCCGCTCGGCCAGCCGCAGGCACGCCATGCCGTACCCGGCCGTGCCGTGCAGCACGTCGTGGGTGGTGAACCGCAGGGGATGGCTCCGGGCCTGGTCCATCAGCGCGGCGGCGGTGGCACTGTGGCCCAGTTCGTCGAGCACCCAGGCGATTCCGGCCTGCCCGTTGTAGAGGCCGGGCGGGCACGCCGCCGGACCCGCTTCCCGCTGCAGCGCCCACGCCAGCAGGCGTTCCGGCACCGCGCCGGTGAGGTGCCACAGGCCGTGCAGGACGCCGTACGCGCCCCAGGCCACGCCCAGCGGATTCGACTCGTACACCATCGGGTGCGCGGGAAAGAGCCGGTCGGTGCGGTCCGGATCGGCGGTGCCGGTGAGGTAGCGCACCGCCTCCGTCACCGCGGCGGCCAGCTCGTCATCGTCCGGGCCATCGGCAGCCGTCGCCGGCCGGGCCAGCGGCACCGGTTCGCGCCAGGGCAGGTGGTCGTCGAAGGACAGCGCGTCGAGGCGCCGCACCACGTCCGCGGCTACCGGGCTGGCGTCCGGGTCCATCAGGTCGGCGATCAGCCGCCCGAGATCCGCGGGCAGGGCCAGGTCCGCGGTCAGCGTACGCAGATAGCGGTCCAGCGCCGGCCGATGCAATCCGATGGTGCTGGTCGCCAGCTTGATCCCACCCAGCATGAGGCCGCCGAACGCGTGCCAGTCGCCCGCCCGGTCGGCTCGTCCGGTGGCGACCTGCCGCGGGCTCGACAGGCCCGACGTGTGCACCCCGAGGTGTGCGTCGACGTCCTCGCGGACCGCCGCCTCGAGGTCGATGAGCCGGATCCGTTCGGTGCCGGGATTGACCATCACGTTGGTGTGTGACAGGTCGCCGAGCAGGATGCCCCGCTCGTGCGCGGCGGCGATGACCTCGGCGAGTTGCCGCCACACGTCCCGCAGCGCCCCGTAGTAGCGGATCCACAACTCCGGCGCGAAGTCCAACTTGTACAACGGGTTGTGCCGGATGCAGAACTGGCCGTACGTCTGCGGATCCAGCCGCTCCTCGACCAGGAACGCGTGGCCGCCCTCGGTGAAGTGTGCGACAGCCGGCACCACGAGGCCGGTGTCCGCCAACGCGAGGATCAGGTGGTGTTCCTTGCACAACACGTCGTCCGCGGGCTGGGGCGGGCGGCCCACCACGACGCCGGGCCGGGCCTCCTTGAGCACCACGTCGGCACCGGTCTCGGAATCGGTGCCGAGATAGACCCCGCCGCGATTGCTGAAGGTGATGGCGCTCCGCACCTCGAAGCGGCCCCCGAGCAGCCCGTCATCGGTGTTTTCCGCGGCTTCCGGGAACGGGTCCTCGACCCACGCGGGCGGACTCCAGTACGGCTTGCGCTGATCCGGCACCAGCGCACCACCCGGCTCCCGGATCATCAGGCTGCGCGTGCCATCGGGCCGTAGCCGCGAGACGCCGGTGAAGCCGCCGTAGCGGTAGTACACCGCTGTCGAGCCGGGCCACCGTCGGTCCGACAGGATGTAGGGGCCGCCGCCGTACTCGGCCAGGGCTTCGGCGAGGGCCGCACCGACCGTACGGAAGGAATCGTCGGTGTCGGGATAGACGGTGAGAAACTTGCCGCTCGCCGTGCGCGCACCGAGCTTGCCGTTCGTGTAGTCGACCGCGGTGGGATCGAGCAGGAACTTGAACAGCGTGCCTGTGTCCCGCAGGATCGGCAACGCCGCGCGCAGCACCCGCACACTGTGCTCGCTGGTCGTGGAAACGTGCAGCTTCCAGCCCTGACCAGGCAGCTCGACGCCGGCGCGATCGGCGATGAACCAGAGGCCGCGGCGGCGCAGAGTCCAGCCCGGCGGCATGGCGGACCGGAACTCGGCGAGATGTTCGGGGCCGGGCCGGTACCGCCCCAGCGGCTCGAACCACCGGTGGTGGGCCCAGGTGAACGGTTGCAGTGACTCCCACGATTGCATGGCGGCCTCTCCTCGTACGCGTCGTCGACAGTGACAGGCCCCGGCATGGGATCGCCGGGGCCTGTCACAGCTCATCCGAGACGTCAGCCGTTGCAGCTGCCGGTGTCGCAGGACGAGACGCTCCACGACTCCAGCTCCGGGATGCCGGAATCGGTGTCGAGCTCCTGCAGCTTCAGAACCTTGGACATGCGAGTGCTCCTTCATCTGTGCGGTGCTCACGTGGTTGGTCACGTGCTGCCATCGACGCTAGGAAGCGGCCTTCCGGTGATCTGTGGGTCCGCTGTCGGTTCCCGCCGAAAGCCCACCGAAATACCGGCGACCTAGCGTGGGCAGCGAGAAGCATTGGTAGTGAAGGGAAGCCCGTGATGCGGTTGTCGGTTCTGGAGTCCACGGCGGCCCCGCAAGGGCAGCTTGCCTACGACGCTCTACAACAGTCCATAGTGGTGGCTCGGGCGGCCGAGTTCGCCGGCTACCACCGGATCTGGGTCACCGAGCATCACGCGGAGCCGACCATCGCCAGCAGCGCACCCGCCGTACTGATCGCCGCACTCGCCGCCCGGACCGCAACGATCCGGGTCGGGGCCGGCGGGGTCATGCTCGTCAACCACCCCCCGCTGGTGGTCGCCGAACAGTTCGCCACCCTGGAGGCGCTGCACCCGGGCCGGATCGACCTCGGCGTCGGCGCGGCCGCCGGCGTGTCCAGCACGTCGGCGGCGGTCCGGGAGGCACTGGGTTCGGCTGACCGGGTTCCGGCCGCGCACCCGGCACGGCTCGACGAACTGATCGGATTCGTTCGCGCAGACCTTCCGGCGGACCATCCGTTCCGCACGGTCGAGGTGGCACCCCGGGTGCGGCCGGTGCCGGTGTTCGTGCTGGGCAGCAGCGTGCGCGGGGCCGAGCTGGCCGCCGCGCGGGGCCTGCCGTTCGCCTTCGCCCACCACCTCGGCGCCACCCGGCCCGAGCCGGTGCTGGCGCGGTACCGCTCAAAATTCCGGGGCATCGGGTCGTCGCCGCAGGCGTACGCCATCATCTCGGTGGCCGTGCTCTGCGCGGAGAGCGACCGCGCCGCCGAGCGGCTGGCTGGTCAGGTCATCGCCGGCTACGGCAACCGGCGCCGCGGCACCGACCCCGGCGGTGTCGGATCGCTGATCGTCGGAGGCCCGCAGACCGTGGCGGACCGGCTGAGCGCGCTGGCCGAGACCACCGGCGCCGACGAGGTGATGGTCGCCCCGATCGAACGCGACGGCCCCGGCCGGGTCCGGACACTGCGGCAGATCGCCGACGGCTTCATCGGGTACGCGGCAGCTGCCCGGTCCCGCCCGGCGGGCGTGGCATAGGCGCCGCCGGCAGATCCAGCTCCCGCATCCGCCGCACGTACGTCTGGTGCTGCCGGGTGGCCTCCCCGTGCCGGCCGGCGGCCTGCAACACCGCGATCAACCGCAGCGCACTGTCCTCGTCGTAGGGATCATGCCGCAACAGCCGGGACCACGCGCCCACCGCGCCGTCCACATCCTCCGCCTGCTCACCGGCGGCGCCCAACGCCCGCAACGTCGCCAGGAACATGGTGTGCGCCTCATCGCGCAGCGGCAGCACCGCTTCCAGGTCCGGCTCGTCGTCCAGCACATCCCCGGTGTAGGCCGCATCCGCCGCCGCCAACAGCATCCGCGCCTCCCCGGCCCGGCCGGCCCGTTGCGCGGCGATCCCGGCGGCCGCGATCTGCAGGAACACGTCCACGTCCACCGGCAGGGCATCCGGTCGGTAGGCAACCCCCGCCGCCCCTGCCACGAGAAATCGGTCCGGCGGAAACTTCCGGTCCGGGTCCAGCACCGTACGCAGAATGGACAGCGCGATGGACAACCGGTTGCCGACCTTGCTCTCGCCCGGCCACAGGGCCGCGCCGATCGCGTCCCGGGTCATCGGGCGGCCACGCCGGGCGATCAGCAGCTTCAACACATCCCGCGCTTTGCGGCTCTGCCAGGCCGTTGCCGGCAACACCTCGCCGCGGTGCAGGACCGCAAAGGACCCCAGCATCCGTACGCTCACCGCATTGTCGGAGACCCGCGGGCCATGCGCCAGCGACCGGGTCCCCGCAGCCGGGTCGATCTCCAGTGCGCGCAGCCGGTACTCGGCGACGACCCGCGCCGCCGTCGCCGCCGCTCCGGTGCCGAGCCGTGCCCGGGCGTACGCGATCCGGGCGCTGCCCAGCGGATCGCCGATGTCGCCCCACACCCGCTCCGCGTCCGCCAGCAGCCGATCCGGTTCGTCGGTCCGCTGCCGCTCGGCCAGTGCCCACCGTGACATGGCGGCGAGCTCCAGGCCGTCGGCCAGCCCGGCCGGATCACGCCCCGCCCGGCCCAGCGCGATCGCCTTGTCCGCGTGCTCCCGCGCGACAGCCGGATCGGTGGCACAGACGGCCCAACCCACCGCGGCGTTCGCGGACGCCTCGGTCAGTGCTGTCGACTCGGCGACCGCCCGTGCCGCCGCCTGCCCGGCCGCCACCGGCTCGCCGGTCGCCGCGAGCACCCGGGCGAGCCCGCACAACGCCGGCACCAGCGAATGCGGTAATCCCGAGGCCCGGGCGACCAGCGCCGCCTCCTCGTACGCGGCGCGCGCCTGCGGCAGCGCCCCCCGTACCTCGTGACATTCCCCCAGCCCGGTCAGCGGATAGGCGACGATGCTGCTGCCGATTCGCTGCAGCGTGGTCCGGGCCGTGTGGAACTGCTCGCGAGCCGCACCCAGCCGCCCGGCCCGCAGCAGCGCACTTGCCCGGTTGTGCTGGGCCAGTCCCACCATCGCCGGGTGTGCGCCCTCGGTCGGCAACGCCTCGTCCAGCTCGGCGAGAGCGCCCGCCAGATCGCCTTCCTCCAGCCGCTGTGACGACCGGTTCGCACGGATCCGCAGCACCAACGTGGCATCCCCGGACCGCTCAGCGGCCGTCAACGCCAGCGCATAGTGCCGGTCGTTGCCCCGGCGGTCGCCCTCCGCGGCGGCCAGCAAGGCCAGCATGGTGTGCGCGGTAGCCAACGCCCGCGGATCGGCGCAGGCCTGTGCCAGCTCGTACGCCAGGTCCGCGTCGTGCCGGCACCCCGCGTTGTCGCCCTGCGCCCACCGGACGCACGCCGACCACCCGGCGACCAGCGCCCGATCCGCCGGCCGATCCGCACCCCCCGTGGGGACCCGGCGCAGCACCGCGCCGGCCGCCCGTAGATCACCCTGCAGATAGAGCACCATCGCCGCCGGCCAAGCCGCCGCCGCGGACAACACCCCCGAACACCCGGCCACCTGCCAGGCCCGGTCGATCGCGTCCTCCCACGCCCCCGCCTCGATCCGATGCCGCACCGGCACCTGCTCCGGCGCGCAGCTCGCGAGGATGGTCGGTCCGCTCATCAGTTCCTCCGGGCTCGTAGGTGGCCGCCCCATGTCGTGGGAACCGTAATGATCAACTCGGTCGAGGCACAGCGGGCAAGATTGGGATCTTGACAACGGCTCAGCCACCGGCTCCACCGCTCCTTGCTTCTTTCGCTGCCGACCACGGTGTCCACCGCTAGGCTGAGGTCTGCGTTGTTTGTCCTCCTGTGAGGTGCCCGTGTCGCAGCCGCTAGAGGTGGACGTCGTCATCGTTGGCGGCGGTCTCGCCGGGCTCGCCGCTGCCCGACGGTTAGACCGGGCCGGCGTCGAATGGCTACTCGTCGAAGGCTCCGACCGCATCGGCGGCCGAGTAGCCACCGACGTCATCGACGGCTGGCGGCTCGACCGCGGCTTCCAGGTGCTCAACACCGCCTACCCCCGGGTCCCCGCCCTCGCCGACCTCGACGCCCTGGACATGCGCTACTTCACGCCCGGCGTCCTCGTCCGCCGCGCCGGCCAGCTGCACCGCCTCGAAAACCCCCTGCGCGACCCGGCAGCCGCCGGTCAAACCCTGAGCAGCGGCGTCGGCTCCCTCTCCGACCGCCTCAAATTCGCGGCCCTCGCCACCCGCTGCGCCACCTACGCCCCCGAACGACTGCTCGAAGCCCCCGAAATGAGCACCCAGGAAGCCCTGCGCAAAGCCGGACTGTCCCACCGCATCATCGAAGAAGTCCTGCGCCCCTTCCTGTCCGGAGTCTTCGCCGACCGCGCCCTGGACACGTCAAGCCACGTATTCGCCATGGTCCTGCGCTCCTTCGCCCGCGGAAGAATCGGTGTCCCCGCCAACGGCATGGCCATGCTGCCCGCGGCCATCGCCGGACCACTGCCGTACCCACAGCTGTTAGTCAACGCCCGCGCCCTCGCCGTAGCCCCTGGCCGAGTAGTCACCGACGGCGGCGAAGTCCGCTGCCGCGCCGTGATCGTCGCCACCGACCCGGTCACCGCCTCCGCGCTGCTCCCCGCCCTGCCCCGCCCCGACATGCGCGGCCTCACCACCTACTACTTCGGCGCCCCCCACGCACCCATCGACGAACCCACCCTGATCCTCGACGGCGACCGCCGCGAGATCGTCGCCAACACCGTCGTCCTCTCCAACGCTGCCCCCGAGTACGCCCCCGCCGGAAAATCCCTGATCGCCGCCTCCACGGTCGGCGTCGCCGCCCCCTCCGGCGCATCCGAAACGGTGCTCCGAGTCGAACTGGCGCGGCTCTACGGCGTACCCACCGACGACTGGGACCTGATCAGCGTGATCCCGATCCCCCACGCCCTCCCCGCGGCACCCGCCCCCCAAGGCCGCCTCCGCAAACCGGTATCCCTCGGCGACGGCCTCTTCGTCGCCGGCGACCACCGCGACAGCCCCTCCATCCAAGGCGCCCTCGCCGGCGGCTGGCGCACCGCCGGCGCAGTCCTCTTCTCCCTCGGCGCCATGGCAGGAGCAGCACGGCGTTCCTGAGCGGCGCATCGTTGCGTGAGGGAGATCGCTAGCTTGCGCTGGACGCCGCGGGATAGGATCGCCGCCGGTACGGGGCGGTAGCTCAGTGGGTTAGAGCAGGGGACTCATAATCCCTCGGTCGCGGGTTCGAGTCCCGCCCGCCCCACGAGTGGACGGGTGGAGTGTGTCCGCGGAAAGCGCGGACCGGATCCACTCGTCATATCTGCTCCGGGGGGCTCAGCCTCCGGGGACCCCACGGTGCCGCGGCTGCGCGTTGCTGGTGCGGATCGCCTGGCGCCACGTCCGACCCACTCACCATCAGGTAAACGACTTGGTCCATCGAAGGTTATGGGTCGAGATCGGACCTATCTGGGCAGGCCGCGTTCGAACGGGACCCGGCGGGCACCGCACCGCTCCGTCTCAGCCGTGCGTGTGGCGGCTACGCACGTACGAGGAAGTTCTGGAACAGGTAGCGCAGGTACTGCACCTGCGCCGGGTCGGTCAGGCTCCGTTTCGGCAGCGGGATGACGATCGCCTTGGCGGCGGCGAGTCCGATGAGGAAGTGTTCATCCGTTTCTCGGATCGGCCCGATCGCCGCCCAACTGTGCGTGACGGAGCTGCCGCCCTGGGTGAAGCTGATGCCCGCGGCGGGGTCGATCCGAGCATGCGCAGGAGCGCGGACGGTGGGGTTGGTCCGCCAGGCCGCTTCCAGGAACAGAGCGGGCAGCACCGGGGGGAGCCCCACCCCCAGGACCACCATCGCGAGGGTTCCGAACGGCATATCGAACCGGCCGGTGACCAGCCCCAGCAGGATCATGACGCACAGGCACAGGCCCAGGAGGCAGACGACGACGACCCAGAGAACTTTGCGTGCGGGCGTGACCAGGGCAGCACGCATGGCAGCCCGGTAATCGGCCTTCTGTGGTTGCCAGGCCATCTCCACGATGACGCCGGGTGCCGTGTGCATGCGTTCTCCGATCACTGACTAGGGGTCTGCCCTGGATCGGGGTGCACGACCTCCAACGATCCGCGCGATGGTGCACCGCCAGCGAGGCATCGACATCAGCAAGATCCACGACAGCCTAGGCCTGCTCGTCAACGCCCGCCGGACTGGTCTACGTCCAGGTGACGGACGCCGCAATCGCCTGCCGATCACCTCGGCTTCGCCAGCGTGCGGTGAAAGCGAACCTCGAACAACGGAAAGTCGGGACTCGGGTCGGGCAGCCCAGCCCAGCAGCTCACGCCGATGCGATCTTGCCCTCCAGGACGAAGGACAGGACGTCGGTACGGGCGTCGTTGACCTTGCCGTAGGTCTTCAGCCTGGCGGGTACCTGCTTGTCGTACACATCGCCGAACAAGACCGGGAGCTCTTTGACCGTTCTCAGGTATCCACGAGCGGCGAAGTCGAAGCCTGCCTTGCTCTCCTTGATCTTCGCGGTGCCACCCTTGATCTCAGCGGCCAGGGCGAGCAGCTCCGCGTCCGGGGCGTTCCGAGCCTCCGCCTCGGCTACCTTGTTCTGGAAACCGGCAACCTCTGCCTGGAAGCCGGCAAGCTCGCGCTCACCCTGCGCGGTGGCTGCCGCGTACTCCTGGAGCTGCTTCATCCGGCGTTCGATCTTGAGGGCATAGTCGGCGTAGGTCGAGTTCACCGACTTCTTCAAGCCGTCGAGTGCCACCTGACAACGCGCGGCGGCCGCGTCGAGCTTCGCTTTGCGGTCGTCGAGGCCGTTGTCCTTCCCGACGAGGAGACCCGAACACTGCTGCGAACTTTCCGAGAACAGCGATGTGTACGCCGGGTACGACTCGACGAGGCCTTTGAAGAAGGTGACCTCGGCGTCGTAGTCGCGCTTGAGCAGTTCGATGGCGGTGCCGATTTCCTCGTCACCCGACACAGGGTCTTCGGCCAAGGCGTTGCTGGCGGCTGAGGCCTTCTGCTCGGCCGTTTTGAATGCCTCGTACTCCGGGCTTGCCTTCTGGGAGGCCGCCTCCGGCGATTTCTGTTCGTTGTAGGCGGCTTTGTACGCGGCCAGATACTTGTTCACTGCGGGCGCCAACGCTGCGCGGGCAGCTTTGAGCTCGCCGATCTTGACGTCCTTGGTGGCCTGGTAGTCCGGTCGCCCTCCGTCCTTCTTCGGCCCTGCAGTCGCGACAAGGGGTTTGAGCGCCGCGCCGAACGCTTCGTTGGCACTGTTGGCGTCATTGACGAGCTTGGCGTACAAAGTCTTCTCTGTCGTTTCGTACCTCGTCTGGATGACCTTCAGGTCTTCGTTCACATCGAGCAAAGTGAGCAGCGCCGTGATGTTCGCGGCCGTCTGCCGGGCGCCTTCTCCACCGATGGCCTTCTCGAAGGAAACGCGCCGCTTCTGCACGAGGCCTTCGACATCCGTCAGCAACGTCGTGGCCGTAGGGCTGCTGGACTGCTTCGCGGCGGCAAGCGCTGCCAGGCAGCTGTCGGCGGCCTGGGTGTAGTCGGTGGCGAAGCTCTTCTTGGCGAAGTTCACCTGCGCAAGCTTGGCGCACGGACCGGCTACCGATTCGGTGACGTTCGCTGCATCGATCCGGTACTGCGCGTAGTAGTCGACGACTGCGCCGTAGCGCTGCTTGAACGTGGTGAACGCGTCCTTGACTGCCGGGTCGCCGAGTGCGGCGACCGAGGTCTCCATGTACTGCAGGCGTCCAGTGTTGACGAGACGCTCTCGTTCCATCACGTCGGCGACGCCTGCCTTGATGGCAGCCGTCTCGGCAGGAGGACGTTCTTCGGCAAAGGCGGTGCCGTACTCGATGGAGAATCGATCGGTTACCGGGCTGTAGATATTCATGGACATGTCGAGCGCTCGCCGCTCGGCGTCGAGTTGCGGGGGGTTCGCCAGGACGACTGGCCGGGGCTCCGCTGAATCGGACTGCCGAAGCTTGACGGCGACCAAGCCGCCCCCAACGACCAGCACGACGGCGGCCGCGATGATCCAGCTCTTCTTTATCTGCTTCATGACAAGTCTCCCGAGGTGTCCCTTTTGCCGTCATGCCGAGCTCCGGCGCGGATGGCAGCAGTGACCCAACATAGCGGCGGCGGAGCTCACCGGCCGGGTTCAGCGAGATCACGATCGGGCGCGTCGCGCGGACGGCGTTACCTGTCTGTGCGACTCCGAGCCGGTGGTGAGCTAGTCGGTTCATGCGCTGACGGCCGGAGCGCCATGTCCGCAGCGCGGCGCGGGTGGGCATGACGCAGCACGCGCCGATGCCGTGGATTGAGAATTCCATGTAGATGCCAGTCGCTGTCCGGGTGGAAGCTCGCCCATTCGGCGGCCTGAGCGACGCGCCCGGCTAGTCCAGTCGTGATCGCGAAACGAGCTAGATTGTGGCCACCACCAGGCCGCCCGGTACTCCAGCGATGAATCCGAATGTACGGTCAGACGTCAGCGAAGTCGCGTCATCGAGGAATCCGAAAGCTACACCAGTGCGGCTGTCGCGAATACGCAGCTTATCGCAGCGGTGGAAGCAGGTGGTCAGCGTCTTCCGCGTTTCTTCGGGCCGGTGGAGAAAGTCGTGCTCGAAGCGTTGTGATGCAACGTCTGAAAGCGCATCGACGGTCATGTCCGCGAGAGTAAGGGTCGCGTTCCAGCGGAAACCGCGTCGGCGGGATGTGCGGGAGCGTTTACCTCTTGATCGTGCTGCTAGCCCGGCCTCCGAGCGAGCGCGTCCGTCCTGGGAGAGGGCGAGATCAGAGGGCGAGTTGGTCGATCGTCATGCTGACGTCGTTGAGGATGCCGCGCAGGGTTCCTTTGGCGACGTCGCGGTTGCCGTGCACCGGAACCGTGGTTCCACGTCCGTCTGAGTGTCGCATGATGTGGTGACTGCCGGTCACTCTTGCGACCTTGAAGCCATGCCGCTCCAACGCGCGGACGACTCGGGTGCCGGAAACGGATGGAAGCGGAGGCATCAGGCCGCGACGGTGATGGAGAGTTCGCGGGGTACGCCGAACTCCTCAATGAGGCCGGTCAGCGCATCGCGGAGATCCTCGAGTGCGGCTTCCTCGGTGTCGCCCTCCCCGTGCGCCCCCAGGCCAGGGCGCAGTTGGGCGTGGGCACACCACACGCCGTCTTCGTCGCGCTCCACGACGACCGGCACCGTTATCGTGCGAGATTCGGCCATGTAGCCACCCTAGCGCGGTTCGGTGATCAGAGGTCTGCCTACTCCTGCAGCGTTCTTCTGCCCCGTGAGCTGGTCAAACGTACCGGCAGCGGGTCGATTGCGACGACGATCAGGTGGTTCGCATGGTGCAACGTCCGCTTCAGGAGTGGATGGGTGGAGTGTTTCCGCGAAAGCGCGGACCGGATCCACTCGTTATGTCTGCTCCGGGGCCGAGCACCCGGAAACCCCACGGGTGAACGACGTTGCCCATTGAAGGTGATGACTCGGGCGGGATCGGCGGAGCAGTAAGGTGCAGCAGTAGCCGTCATCCGAGCCGCTGAACCCTTGGCGCGATCATTGCTCCGAAGGCCACGACAGCGCACGCTGCGGCACCCATATCGCTGATTTTGACCTTGGCGCTGGTCGCCGCGATACCCCGTCCTGTGCCTAGCTTTGAGTGCCCGACTGGTATGGCTGCGTGCCCGCCTCTGACCCTGGAATATCGAGCTTCGGCAGCACCGAGGGGGCTGCCGCTGTGACGCTGCGACGTCCCGGCCCGGTGATCGCTTACGGGGAGAACTCGGGCGCCGAGCATGAGGGGCAGGCGTCGCGAACGATGAGGCGCCCCGGAAACCGGGGCGCCTCCATAGTGCCGGACGGGATCAGGTGAGGGCGCCGCCGAGGCTGGACCAGGCGGTCCAGGAGTTGCTGCCCGTGCTGGTCTGGCGGCGGGTCCAGAGCGCGTTGTCAGTGCCGCGGACGAACACCTGCAGGCGACCGTTGCTGGTCTGGGCGCCCGCCAGCTCGTTCGTCAGGCCGCCGCCGAGGCTGGTCCAGACGTTCCAGGTGCCGTTCGGCCGTTGGTAGCGGTACCAGAGCGCGTTGTCGGTGCCCCGGGCGAAGACCTGAAGGCGACCGTTGCTGTTGCGCCATACGGCCGGGTTGCTGCTCAGGCCGCCGGCGAGGCTGGTCCAGGTGGTCCAGGTGCCGCTGCCTGCGAAGCTCTGGCGGCGGGTCCAGAGGGCGTTGTCGGTGCCGCGGGCGAAGACGTGCAGGCGGCTGCTGCCGTCGAGGGAGACCGCGGTGTCGCTGGTGAGGCCGCCGCCGAGGCTGGTCCAGGTGGTCCAGGAGTTGCCGCCCAGAACCTTCTGGCGGCGGGTCCAGAGCGCGTTGTCGGTGCCGCGGGCGAAGACGTGCAGTCGGCCGTACACATCCAGCGAAGCGCTTGTCTCGCCGTTGAGGCCGCCGCTCAGGCTGCTCCACGGGGTCCACGATCCGCTGCCGGCAAAGGCCTGGCGCCGCATCCAGAGTGCGTGGTCGGTGCCTTCGGCGAAGACCACCAGGCGGCCGAGCGCGTCGCGGGTCACTGTCGGATTGCTGACCAGGCCGCCGCCGAGGCTGCTCCATGCCGTGTACGCGGAATTGCCCGCCGTGACCTGGCGTCGCGTCCACAGGGCGTTGTCGGTGCCGCGGGCGAAGACCTGGAGCCGTCCGTTGGTGTTGGTGCCGGCGCGTGGTGCTCCGGCGAGGCCGCCGCCGAGGCTGGTCCAGCCGGACCAGGTGGCGCTGCCTGCGCCGGTCTGGCGTTGTCGCCATAGTCCGTTGTCGGTGCCGCGGGCATAGGCTTCCAAGCGGCCGTTGCTGTTGCGTGCCACGGATATCGCCGCGGTGCCGGTCGGTGCGAGGGCGACGGCGCCGACGTCCGCGGGTGCCGCGTGTGACGGCGAGGTGAGCAGCGGTGTGACGGTCACTGCTGCGGCTGCCGCGACGAGGATGCGACGGCTCAATGGCATTTGTACGGTGGGCATGGCGTACTCCTCACGCACTGCACGAATGGGACAAATGGAGCCTAGGCCGGTTGCCGGCAGCGGATCGGCGAAGCTTCCTCAACCGCCGCTTTGGACTAGGGCGGTTGACCGAAACGGCAGGTGCGCGGTGCCGTTCAGCCGAGCTCGACGTAGCGCGGGACGCCCTCGGCGCGGGCCGGCAGTGCCGCTGTCATCAGCGGTGCCCCGATCGGCGGAAACAGGCCCAGCTCTTCGCGAACTTCCCGGATGCAGGCAGCCCGAGGCGACTCGCCCGCATCGACAGCGCCGCCGGGCAAGTTCCAGAATTTCTTGTACGCCGGATCCACGAGCAGCATCCGGTCGGCGTCGTCAAAAAGATCGCCCCAGACGAGACCAGCGGGTGCGCGGTCGCAGGCGGAAGAGATCTCTCCGGGACTCGCGCTGTGCTGATTCAAGGACGTAGCCGGCTCCCACGGGGGGAGGAGTCGGCTACATCGATAACGAACTATACGCATGCGGTGCTGTGGGGGCTATGCCCCGGCCGGCATCGGGCACCCCCGTGCTGCCGATGCCGGCCGGTCCCGCCATCGCGATGTGAAGGCCAGTTCCGGCGATCATCAACTGACGTTCATCAATGCCATGGGATGCGACCAGCATGGCATCTGTCCACAAGGATGGGTGGAGGTCGGCTTCGGCCGGATCGACAACGAGATGGCGCGACATCGCCGCGTCATCATCGAAATAGAAAGTTAACTATGGGTCAGGGTCGCGGCCTTTCGCCCTTCTCGCAGGGCTCGGCATACTGAAAACTTCGTGGCCCCCGTCAGCCGTCGAAGGGCGCCATTCCCGACTGCTCCGGCACATTGCCTCGTCGCGAAACGTCCGCGCAGCCCTCAGTGGTGCGGTGCTCGCGGTACGGGCGGTCCGGCTGCCCCGGCGTGGGCGGGCGGCCGGACCGCAACCGTCGTTCTTCCGTGCTTGCCGGTCAGCGGTGTCATGCGGTGACCCCGGGCCGGAATGCGGAGCGGCACATCCGCATTCCGGCCCGGCTCCATCCACCCCGGCAGCAATCCTGTTCGAGCGGCCTCTCCGCCAGCCGTCGTTGGGGCTGACGGTCGGTTGAGGCTGGCGGTGACTCGGAGCCGGCGGTCGCTTGGAGCCGGCCGGTTCCGGGCGGTTCCGGCCGGCTCCGGCCGGTTCCGGGCGGCTCCGGGCGGCGGTTGGCTCAGGCGGCGGGCGGCACGGCGCGGGAATGCCGATGGTCGGCGGCGCCGTTGCGGCGTCGCCGACCATCGGGCCGGAGGCTGGAGGTCACCAGAGAATTCCGGGCTGGGGCAGTTCCGTGCCAGCGCAGAAGTAGTTGTGCCACTTGATGCCGGTGCCGACGAATGAGGAGCCGGTAGACCGTGCCACGTAGGCATCGGCTGCGGCGCCGCGAGTGAAGGTCACGATGTCGTCGCGGCCGTCGCCGGTGAAGTCGCCCGTACCCGGGATCTCCGCGCCCGCAGCGAAGTAGTTGTGCCACTTGACGCCGGTGCCGACGAACGAGGAACCGTTGGACAGCGCGACATAGGCGTCGGCTGCGGCGCCGCGGGTGAAGGTCACGATGTCGTCCTTGCCGTCCTTGTTGAAGTCACCGACGGTGGGAAGCTCGGTGCCGGCCGCGAAGTAGTTGTGCCATTTCCAGCCCGTACCGATGAAGGAAGAGCCGTTGGAGACGGCGACGTAGACGTCGGCTGCGGCGCCGCGGGTGAAGGTGGCGATGTCGTCGCGCCCGTCACCGTTGAAGTCGCCAACGGCCGGAAGCTCACTGCCGGCGGCGAAATAGTTGTGCCATTTGACGCCGGTGCCGACGAACGACGAGCCGTTCGAGAGGGCGACGTAGACGTCGGCTGCGGCGCCGCGGGTGAAGGTGGCGATGTCGTCGCGCCCGTCACCGTTGAAGTCACCGACAGCCGGGATCTCCGAGCCGGCGGCGAAGTAGTTGTGCCATTTCCAGCCCGTACCGATGAAGGAAGAGCCGTTGGAAAGGGCGACGTAGACGTCGGCTGCGGCGCCGCGGGTGAAGGTGGCGATGTCATCGCGGCCATCCCCGTTGAAATCTCCCACTAGCGGTGTCTCTGTTCCCGCCGCGAAGTAGTTGTGCCATTTCACGCCGGTGCCGACAAACGCGGAACCGTTCGAGAGCGCGACGTAGACGTCGGCGGCCGCACCCCGCGTAAATGTCACCACATCGTCACGCCCATCACCGTTGAAGTCGCCAGCAACCCCACTGAACCCACCCCCGACCGGCGGCGCCGCCGAGACGACGGTGGCAGGTGCCTGGACGAGCAGCGTGACGGCGGCGACCGCCGGAAGGATCAGAAGGCGCGTAGTCGAAAACATGGTTCTCCCCGTTCTGCCGAGCACTGGAAGGCGAACTGTCGAGGAAAAACTAGCGCCGACCTGGGCAAATAT
The DNA here is from genome assembly GCF_044452725.1 of Actinoplanes sp. NPDC051859. NCBI lineage: Bacteria > Bacillati > Actinomycetota > Actinomycetes > Micromonosporales > Micromonosporaceae > Actinoplanes > Actinoplanes sp. NPDC051859. The sequence goes on from NZ_JBITBX010000002.1 coordinate 141,947, forward strand.
GGTTATTCAGTCCGGTAGCTGTCTAACCCCGAGCAAAACCCCGCCAGCCCCCACGCAGGCGTACGCTAGGAGGCCGTTTTCCCCGCCCCAATGTCTGACGTCTGAACGTTTCCCACCCGCCGTACGTGTGAGAAGCGGCAGCGACCGCGACGGGCACACATGCGCGGTCATCGATCGATATGCTGTGGTGTCGCGGCGACGGGGAGGGCGAAATGCCAGAGGGCATCCAGATAGACACCGACGGTGTCGGCGAGTTCGCAAAGACCATGCACGCGGACACGAAGGGCTACATCTCGGCCGCCAACCGAGGTATCGACCTCCACGGCCACGGCGTCGTCTTCGGCACCAAGATCGACAGCGACATCGTCCGCGCCGCCAAGGAGCGCTACGGGCTGGCCCTCGAAAACACCGAGGCCAACTTGCGGGTCTATCGCTTCATGGCGGAGGCCTTCGCAGAAGTCGCCGAGGCAGTCGCCCGCGACTTCGCAGGCGCTGACCTGTCGTCTGCCACCGTTCAGAAACAGATCGACGGGATCCTGCAAGACGCAATGACCGGCATCGCCAAGATGCAAGCCGAGGCTGACCTCGGCAAGCGGCAGTCCGAAGGGGTGGCGTGATGGCTGGCAACTGGGAAGCCCACAGCCTCCCTTCGATCTGGGCCATGATCGAGCAGGAAAACGCCTGCACCGGCGCCGACCGCGTCCTCTCCTGGGATGGTCTCGCCCACGACGTCCGCACCCAGCACCGTCGCCTCCTGCAAGCCCGGGAAGCACTAGCCGCGGTGTGGCCCCCAGAGCGGAACACATCCGCCCAGAACTTTCTTGGCGTCATGGACTCGCTGGCGCAGTCGATGAACGAAACTCTGACCCGCTCCGAGGATACCCGCGCGGGCTTGCGCGGCGTCTTCGACGCCCTTTCAGAGGCCCAGGCCGAGATTCGCCCCTTGGTCGATTTTCGTGCCGAAGCCAGCGACGACTTCATCCCGCGATGGCTGGACGGCGCCGAAGACGAGTACGACGAGAAGGCTCGCGCCGCCATGCGCAAAGCCGAAGCGGCGATCGGAGACTACAGTGCCCAGATCGAAGCCCCGGCGCTTTTTCTCGCCAACCCGGAACGCACTGGAGGTGTCGAGATTGAAGGCGGCGGCGGGGCGGGGACTCAACGAGCTGTAGCGGGTGGGGGCGGTCCCAGTCCGATTCTCCCTGAAGGATTGACCGCCAAACCGATCCCTGTTCCCATTCCGCATGATCCACCGCTCGTTCCATCCAGCTCGGGTGGAGCCGGCGCTGGGTTGGCAACCTCGATGCCCGGCAACAGTCTCGGTCTTGCAGGCGCCCTTCCTGTCGCCCCACCAACGGCGGTGGCACCCCCGATCGGTACGCCGCCCCCGGTCGGAGGAAGCGCTGGCCTGCCAGGTGGAGTTATCGGCGCGAGCGGTTTCTTCGGCCTTACTCCGGGCACCGGAACCAGCGGCGTCGGCGGTGGATTTGCTGGTGGGCTACCGGGGCAATCGGGCGGACGCCCCGCGGCCGCCGGCCGACAGGTGCCGGTGCGCACCGCCATACCGTCGGGCGCAGTCATTGGCGGCAATCCTGCGGGGCTGAGGCCGGGTGGGAACGGCGTTATTTCGATGCCTGGCGTGAATGGTGTGGGAGCAAGGCCAGGTTCGGGCGGTGTGGTGCCCAAGCCGCAGTCGAATGGCTCGGTACAGAGGCCGAGTGTGAACGGTCCCGGGGTAAGGCAGGGCGGCATCGCCAACGGGGGACAGGGGATTATGCCCATGTCTGGTGCCAGCCGGGGCCGGCAGGCTGATGCAGAAGGTTCGCTGATCAGCGGAAGCGCGGACCAGACGTGGGATGTCCAAGAGGGAGTCGCACCGGTTATTGAACCCAGTCGTGATTTGGGAAACCACCACCCGGGTCCAGGTGTGATCGGGATGAACCGGTGACCTTCGTGACTGGTGGAGGTCGCGTCTTTGCCGCCGCTTTGATCGCTCTGGGGATCGTGGCTTCATGGTCTGCCCCAGCTGCAGCAGCGGATGAAATCCGGGGAAAGCAGTGGCATCTGTCTGCTTTGCGAGTCGGCGACGCTCATCAGATCACACAGGGTGACGGATTGACCGTGGCGGTGATCGATAGTGGTGTAGCACGACACCAGGACCTGACTAATGCGGTACTTGCCGGCGGAGACCTTGTCAATCCTGATGGCGGCGATGGTCGGAGTGACTCCAGCGGTCACGGCACATCGATGGCCGGAGTCATCGTCGGTAGAGGGCACGGTGCGGATAACGGGGTCCTCGGTCTGGCGCCCGCCGCCAAGATTTTGCCGATACGCATTGCGACCAACTCGTTCAACAGTAGTAAGCAGTTGGCAGACGCTATTTCCATGGCGGTTGCACGTGGTGCGAGAGTCATCAACATGTCGATCGGCGGCGGGGACGATGAACCCATTCGTGCGGCAATCCGGGCGGCTCAGGCAGCCGATGTCGTCCTGGTCGCGGCCAGCGGCAACCGAGGTGACTATGGCGACAACTACCCCGGCAAATATCCGGAGGTGCTGACTGTCGGTGCGGTCGACCGATCCGGGAAGGTCGCTGACTTTTCTGTCACTGGCCCACAGGTGGATCTTGTCGCTCCGGGTGTCGACATAGTTACTACTGGAAACACGGAAACCGGATATGTCAGAGGCAAGGGCACCAGTCATGCGACGGCTGTCGTTAGTGGGGCGGCGGCGTTGATTCGGGCTCGGTTTCCGGAGATGAGTGCGGCTGAGGTGGTGCATCGGTTGACGGCTACGGCGGTGGATGCCGGGGCTGAGGGGCGGGATGACGTCTACGGCTATGGGCGGCTGGATCTGATGGCGGCGTTGACGGCTGAGGTGCCGCCGGCCCCGCCCACCGTGGTCCCGAGCGCGTCGACGCAGCCGGTGCAGGTCGAGGCGGGAGGGGGCCGTACCCCGGTGAAGCGGGTTAGTCCGCTTGTTATTGCAGGTGGGGCGGCTTTGGTTGTGCTGTTGATCGGTGGGGGAGTGGTGGCTCTCCTGGTGCGGCGGCGTTAGGGCGGATACCTCAAGTGGCGGATTGAGGTGGATTCCCGGTGGATTGCGGGTAAGGAGTGGATCACCTAGTTCGCTTCGAGAGGAGACGCGGATGAGCGTCGTGGCAGATCCGGCTACCGTTGAGCAGTGCCTGCGGGCGGGGGCGGGGTTTTCGCAGGGTGATCGCAACTGGATTGCCGAGCAGTTCGCCACGCTTGATGCTCGGCTGGCGGGGTTCCATGCGGAGACCACCGAGTTGGAGGTTTCCGTGAAGGACCGGGAGGCTCGGGGGCAGAAGGTCACGCTGGAGTGCTGGATTGCGGGGCGGCAGAAGATTGTGACGACCTCCGGTGAGGAGGATCTGCACGCGGCCCTCAATGATGTGCGGGATGATCTTCGGCGGCGGTTGGATGATTCGAAGACGCGGCAGGAGCCGCGGCACAACCGGCATCTGCGGACCGGCCTGACCGACCTGCCGCAGGACGCGGAACCAGAGGTCTGACGGACGCAGTGCCCAGGGTCTGACGGACGCAGTGCCCAGGGTCTGACGGACGCAGTGCCCAGGGTCTGACGGACGCGGAGACCACAGGGTCTGACGGACGCGGAGACCACAGGTCTGACGGGCGCAGAACCCAGGGTCTACCGCAGGACGCGGAACCAGAGGTCTGACGAGTGGGGCACCTCCGCGGTGCGGATGCGTTCCAGCCGCGTGGGGGTGCCCGACTCCTCGTCGTGGAGCCGGGTGCCGCCGCCCAGCAGGACTGGGGCGATGCAGACCAGGATTTCGTCGAGGAGACCTGCGGCGAGGCATTGGCGGGCCACGTCGGCACCCAACACGTTGACGTACTTGTCGCCCGCGGCTTCCCGGGCCAGGTTTACCGCGGTGATCAGGTCGGTGGCGAAGGTGACGCCGGGCCACGGTGCGGACGGCCGGTGATGGGTCAGCACCACCTGCGGCCCCGACCAGGCTCCGCCGAACGCCTGCCCTTCGGCGGGTGTGTCGCGGTACGGGTCGTCGCCGCGGAACGTGCGGTTGCCGGCGAGGATGGCGCCCACGTTGGCGCTGAGGTCGTCGACTAGTGGATCGGGTCCCAGGTAGGACGTCAGCCACGACATGTCGCCGCCGGGGGCGGTGATATAGCCGTCGAGGGACATGGTGGCCGAGTACAGCAGTGTCGCCATCGGACCATGAGAGCACGTGCGTACCCTTATCGGCCGTGAGCAGTGCCGAGAGCAATGTGCAGAGTAAGGCCGGGAGTGGGAACGACCTGCGGATTCTGGTGTGCGGGGCGGGGAATGCGGCCGTGGTGGGTGACGTCATCGCGGAGGCGGTGGCGCGCGGGTGGACGGTGGATGTGACGGCGACGGCTAGCGCGGTGGGGCTCGCCGATGTTGCCGCGCTGGCCCGGCTGAGTGGTCGGCCGGTGCGGACGACCTATGAGTACGCGCCGGACGGTCGGCGGGTGTCGCCGGTCGCGGATGCGCTGCTTGTGGTGCCGGCGACGTTCAACACCATCAACAAGTTGGCGCTGGGGATCGCCGATACCTACCCGTTGAGTTCGGTTGCTGAGGTGATCGGGCGGGGTGTGCCGACGGTGGTGGTGCCGGCCGTGAACTCGGCGTTGGCCTCGCGGGTGCCTTACCAGCAGGCGGTGCGGGCTTTGCAGGCTGAGGGCGTACGTTTCGCGGTGGATGGGTTTGCGGGGTTGGATTTGTTGGCGGGCGTGCGGAAAGATTCGCGCTTTCCGTAGAGAGAAGTTCGTCGATTCTTCCGTGTCGGATACGTGGCGGCGCGGCGGGGGCGGTCGCACAGTGGGGTATGAGCCTGATCCTTGCCCCCGGAACCGCATGGAACGACGTCTTCGCTCAGGTGTTGGCGGCCGCGCCGGAGATATTCGACGGGAGTCGGCTGCGCAATCTGTACGCCGGTGCCTGGCAGGACAGCGGTGCGCCGGCGGAGCTGCGTACCCCGGTGGACGGGACCGTCGTTGCCCACGTCTCCCGGGTTGATGCCGCGACGGCGGCGGAAGCGGTGCGTGCCGCCGCGCGAGAGCATCACGATTGGGCTGGCGTCCCACTCGCTGAGCGCCGGGCCAGGGTGTGCGCCGCTGTGGAAGCGCTGGCTGTGCACCGCGATCTGCTTGCCTTGACCCTGGTCTGGGAGATCGGTAAGCCGTGGCGGCTGGCCTGCGCCGATGTGGACCGGGCGTTGGACGGCGTGCGTTGGTACGCCGAGCAGATCGAACGCCAGGTGGCCGGCCGGGAGCCGCTGGCCGGCCCGGTCAGCAACATCGCCTCCTGGAACTATCCGATGAGCGTGTTGGTGCACGCCGAGCTGGTGCAGCTGCTCGCCGGCAACGCGGTCATCGCCAAGACCCCCTCGCAGGGCGGCGCGGTGTGTCTGACGCTCGCACACGCGTTGATGGCCCGGGCCGGGCTGCCCGTGACACTGCTGTCCGGCAGCGGCGAGGAGCTGTCCGAGGTTCTCGTGCGGGATCCGCGGATCGGGGCGGTGGCCTTCGTCGGCGGGCGGTCGAACGGCGGGAAGGTGGCCGCGGCACTGCTCGACTCCGACAAGCGACACTTCATCGAGCAGGAAGGTCTCAACGCCTGGGGGATTTGGGGATTCTCCCAGTGGGATCTGCTCGAAGGTCACCTGCGCAAGGGTTTCGAGTACGGCAAGCAGCGCTGCACCGCCTATCCGCGCTTCGTTGTGCAGCGGGATCTGGTCGACGCTTTCCTCGACGTCTATCTGCCGGTGGTGAAGTCCGTCCGGTTCGGACACCCGCTTGCCGTGGAGCGGGCCGGCGACCCGCTGCCCGAGCTCGACTTCGGTCCGCTGATCAGCGCCGCGAAGGCCGACGAGCTGCGCCGTAAGGTCGACGAGGCGATCCGCGGCGGGGCGGTGCCCCTGCATCGCGGCGCGGCTGCGGCTGGGCGGTTTCTTGAGGGGCAGGATGTGAGCGCGTACGTGGGTCCGACCGCGCTGCTGGCCCCGCCGGGTCGGTCCCGGCTGATGCACGCCGAGCCGTTCGGGCCGGTCGACACGATCATCGTGGTGGACACCCCGGACGAGCTGCTGTCCGCCATGAACGCCAGCAACGGTTCGCTGGTCGCCAGCCTGGCCGTGGACGACGAGGAGCTGGCCGCGAAGTTGGCGCAGGACGTGCAGGCGTACAAGGTGGGGATCAACAAGCCGCGCTCGCGCGGTGACCGGGAGGAGACGTTCGGTGGGCGGGGCGCCTCGTGGAAGGGTGCCTTCGTCGGCGGCGACTTGCTCGTGCACGCGGTCACCGTGGGTGAGCCCGACGAGCGGCTGTTCGGCAACTTCCCCGACTACACCAGCTTCCCGCCGACGCCGTAACCTCGGACGGCGTGCCGAGGACTCTGAGGATCACCACCCGTAATGCGACCTTCCAGCAGTGGCAGGCGCTGCTCGTCAACCGGACCAAACGGCAGCGGGCCGGGGAGTTCCTCGTGCAGGGCGTACGCCCGATCTCGCAGGCCGTGGAGCACGGCCATGAGATCCGGATGCTGCTCAACGCCGAGGGCCCCGGCCTGTCCCGGTGGGCGCGGGAGTTGATCGACACCGCAAGGGCGCCGCGGGCGCTGCTGTCCGCTGAGCTGATGCGGGAGCTGGGTGGTAAGGACGAGGAGACGCCGGAGCTCCTTGCCGTGGTGGGCTTGCCGGCCGACGACCCGGAGCGGATTTCTGTACGCCCGGATCTGCTGGTCGTCGTGTTCGACCGGCCGACGACGCCGGGCAACATCGGCACGCTGGTGCGCTCGGCGGACGCGTTCGGGGCCGCCGGTGTCATCGTGACGGGGCATGCCGCCGACCCGTACGACCCGCGAGCGGTGCGGGCGTCCACCGGTTCGCTGTTCGCCCTGCCCGTGGTGCGGGTGCCGAGCCATCGGGAGGTCGTGGCCTGGGCGGAGCCGCTGGGGGTGCAGATGGTGGGCACCGATGAGACCGGCGCGGTGGAGATCGCCGAGCATGACCTGACCGGTCCGACTGTGCTGGCTGTGGGTAACGAGACGCAGGGCCTCAGTGCGGCCTGGCGCGAGGCTTGCGACCAGATTGTCCGAATTCCCATGGTGGGGGCGGCTAGCTCGCTGAACGCTGGCGCCGCGGGGACGGTCGCGCTCTACGAGGCGGCGCGACAGCGACGTAGCTGACACCGGCTCAGAATCCGGGCGCTGCGGTCGAACAGGCGGGTGAGACCCGAATATCACCCGGAGTGCTACCTGTGCGCATCTCAGACGTCAGCGTCGGAAAACGGCTCGGCGCGTCCTTCCTCGTGCTCGCCAGCCTGATCGTCCTCGCCGCCGGCGCCGGCTGGTGGGGCATGCGGGAGCAGAGCGTGGCGCACGGCCGGGTGGCGGACCTGGAAGCCGCCCGGACCGGCATCCAGGAGATCGAGTACTACGCCGCCGACGCTTCCGGGTGGCAGTCCCTGTGGGTGAACGACGTCGCCGCGTTCGGGTTCGAATACCTCAGCAGCGAGGAAGAGTTCAACCGCCCGGGTCTGATGGACGCCAAGACGTCGGTCTACGAAATCCTGAAGGACATGGACACCAGCAGCTTCACCGCTGCCGAGAAGGCCACGTTCGACAAGCTCAAGCCAGCCTGGGACGACTTCTTCGCCTGGGACGAGAAGCTCTACAAGATGCTCGAGGCGGACGACAGCCAGGCCACCCTGCGGGCGGTGATGAATCAGATCAACGGCGGCGAGGCGTCCGATTCCTGGGGTCTCGTGCTGGAGGTCACCACCCAGTTGTACGACTCGGTCGTCAAGCGGGTCGAGCAGCTGACCGCCGATGCGGCGAAGGTCAAGACGCGGAGCATGCAGGTGCTCGGCGGCACGCTGCTGATCGCCCTGATCGCGGCGGTGCTGCTGGCGCTGTGGGCGACCCGGTCGGTCGTGCGCCCGCTCACGATCGTGGTCGCCGCCCTCGGCCGGCTGGCCGGGCGGGACCTCACCGCCCGGACCAACCTGAAGCGCGGTGACGAGCTCGGTCGCCTCGGTCTGGCGCTGAATACGACGGCGGAATCACTGCGCGAGACCGTGTCCGCCATCGCCGGACACGCCGGAACGATCTCCACCGCATCGGAGGAGATGTCGGCGATCTCCAACCGCGTCGCCGACTCCAGCAACCACGTCGATCAGCAGGCGTCCGCGGTGGCGGAAGCGGCCGGTGACGTTTCCGGCAACGTCCGCACGCTGGAAGCGGGCAGCCGGGAAATGGGCTCGGCCATCGACGAGATCAGCCGCAACGCCGGCGAGGCGGCGCGGGTTGCCGCCGAGGCGGTCACCGTGGTCGACCGGACCAACGTCAGCGTCGGCAAGCTCGGGGAGTCCTCCGCCGAGATCAGTGCCGTCGTGCAGCTGATCACCTCGATCGCTGAGCAGACCAACCTGCTCGCCCTCAACGCCACCATCGAAGCGGCCCGGGCCGGCGAGATGGGCAAGGGCTTCGCCGTCGTGGCGGGCGAGGTGAAGGACCTGGCCCAGGAAACCGCGAAGGCCACCGAGACGATCTCCCGCCTGGTGCAGACGATCCAGTCGGACACCGGCGACGCCGTCTCCGCCATCGCCGAAATCGGCAACGTGGTGACGCGGATCAGCGACTTCCAGAACCTCATCGCCGCGGCGGTCGAGGAGCAGACGGCGACCACCGGCGAGATGGGCCGCAACGTGGCCGAGGCCGCGCAGAGCAGCCGGGAGATCGCGATGAACATCGCCGGGGTGTCCACCGCGGTCGGCGAAACCACGACGGTGGTCCGGCAGGCGCAGGATTCCGCCGAGGACCTCGCCCGCACCAGCAGCGAATTGCAGAAGCTCGTCGCCAGCTTCACCGTCTAGGGCCTATCCTGCCCCGAACTGTCGGAGCCCTGACGTTGGGTGGGAGCCGGCCGGCCGGGATTCTAGCGTCGGAGTCATGACGATGAATTCCGAGCTGACCGGCATCAAGGCCCGGCAGCAGAAGACGTGGGCCAGCGGCGACTACGGCGCCGTGGCGGCCCTCATCCAGCCCATCTCCGAGCGGTTGGTCCAGGCCGCCGACCTGTCCGCCGGGTCGCGGGTGCTCGACATCGCCACGGGTACGGGCAACGCCGCCATCGCTGCCGCCCGCTGCCTGTGCGAGGTGACCGGCGTCGACTACGTGCCCGAACTGCTGGACCGGGCCCGCGCCCGGGCGCAGGCCGAGCACCTGCCGGTCCGGTTCACCGAGGGCGACGCCGAGGCGCTGCCCAGCGACAACGGTGAGTACGACGCGGTGTTCTCGGTCGTCGGCGTGATGTTCGCCCCCGACCAGGAACGCACCGCCGCCGAAATCCTTCGGGTCTGCCGCCCGGGCGGCACGATCGCCCTCGCGAACTGGGCGCCCGACGGCTTCATCGGCGAACTTTTCCGTACGGTGGGCCGCCGCGTCCCGCCCCCACCAGGCCTGCGTGCTCCGGCCGAATGGGGCAGCGAGCCGCGGCTGCGGGAGCTGTTCGGTGACCAGATTGCCGACCTGCGGACGGTCCGCCGCGACTTCGTGTTCCGGTTCGTGTCTGCCGAGGCGTTCGTCGAGTACTTCCGGGCCCACTACGGTCCCACGCTGAAGCCTTCGAAGCTTCGAGCGACGACGACGGCAAGCTGCTGTATGCCGACCTGATCGACCTCGTGAACCGGCACAACGTCGCAAAGGACAGCACGGTCAAGGTGCCTTCGGCGTATCTGGAGGCGATCGCTATCCGGGCGGACTGAAGGCTCGAACATAGCGGCGCTGCCATGGCGTCTCCACCGCGTACCGGTCGTATCGCTCCCGGACGTAGTCGATCGCGTCCGGGGGTGCTACGCCGTCGAGCACGGCGAGGCAGGCCAGTGCGGTGCCGGTTCGTCCTCGCCCGCCCCCGCAGGCGACCTCCACCCGTTGCACGGCGGACCGGTCCCAGAGCTCTCGAAGGGTGGCGGCAGCGAGGTCCCGGTCGGTGGGCAGCCGGAAGTCGGGCCAGCGCAGCCAGCGGCTCTCCCAGGGCGGCGGCGCGGGCGGCCGCCCCAGCAGATAGAGACCGAACTGCGGGGCAACACCCGGTGGCAGGGGCTTGCGCAAACCCCGTCCGCGGATCAGCCGCCCCGACGGCAGCGCAAGCACGCCGGCGGCGGCCGCGTCCCAGGTTTCGTCCACCCAGCCCATTCTGGCCGAGTCAGGAGTGTGGGCAGGTGTCGCGGTACTCCTGGATGGTCGGTCCGCTCGGTGCGGGACAGAGGAACTGCTCGTAGCGGGTGTCGTTGTCGATGAACCGCTTGAGCCACGAAATGCTGTACTTCGCGATCGTCGTGTTGGCCACGATGGGCGCCGAGTGGCCGGCGTTGTTCAATTCGAGGTACGCCTTGTCGAGCGTGGCCGGCAGGCTGACGTAGAACGGTTCGGCGTACGAGTCGACTGGTGCCGTGGAGTCGTTCTCGGCGCCGATCACGAGGGTGGGCACGCTCACCGCCGACCAGTTCGTCGTGTCGTGGTACGGCGTCAGCGGAATTGCCGCTTGCAACTGCGGCCGGGCCGACGCGGTGACGAGGCTGCCGCCGCCGCCCATGGAGTGGCCCATGACCCCGAGCCGGGTGGCGTCGATCCGGGTGCGGACACTGCTGTGCTGTGTCAAGTAGTCCAGGGCGGCGAGCAGTTGTGCGCCCCGGCTGTCGGGATCGTCGACGATGCTGAAGGTGTTGATCGTGAACACCACGAAGCCTTGGGAGGCCACTCGGTTGCCGTACCAGGCGATGCTGCCCTTGGTGCCGTAGTAGCCGGGGGAGATGGCGACGGCGCCGAAGGTGCCCGCGGTGGTGGTGGTCGGGTAGTAGATGGTGCCGCCGCCGAAGCCGGTGGCGCTCGACCGCGGCACGGTGACGGTGGCCGTGGTGAATGGACCCTGGGTGGCTTCGATGCCGGCCACCGTCGGTGCGGGGCCGCGCTCGTACGGATTGGCGGCGACCGGGGTGGGCGCCGTGGCGGCGCTCAGGATGACAGTGGCGGTCGTCAGGAGGGAGAGGGCAGCGTTGCGCAGCATCTTCAGGACACTCCCTAAATTGATATAGATCTATCTATATCAAAGATGGGTGCGGGTGGGGAGCGGGACAACCCGATCGCTGCGGCCGGACGGGGCCGCTAAGGTGGGCGGCGTGCAGAGCATCAGTCGTGAGCGACGCCGGGTCATCGCCTTCCGGTTGAGCTAGCACGTGTCCTCCACCGGCGGGTTGTCCGCCGGTGGTCGCAGGTGTGGTCGTGACTCCGTCCGGTCGGCTCGTCGCCGCGTACCGTCGAGGGGTCTGGTCATGAATCTTGAAGCTTTGCTGTCCGCGCGGCTGGCGCCCGCGTTGGCCGAGGTCGCGCAGGCGGCCGTGGAACCGGCGGTGCGGCGTTCGCAGCACGCCGACTTTCAGTCCGGGGTGGTGCTGGCGCTGGCCCGGGAGCTGGGCCGGGCGCCGCGTGCCATCGCGGTGGAGGTCGCCGAGCGGGCCGAGCTGGCCGGGCTGGCGACAGTGGAGGTTTCCGGACCCGGCTTCCTCAATCTGACGGTCACGGACGCGGCGATCGCGAGCGCGGTGGATGCGCTGGCCGGGGACGCGCGGCTGGGGGTGCCCCGGGTCGGGCAGCCGCAGACCGTCGTCGTGGACTACTCGGCGCCGAACATCGCCAAGGAGCTGACGATCGGGCATCTGCGGTCGACCGTGATCGGCGACGCGCTGGCTCGGACGCTGGAGTGGCTCGGGCACGACGTGGTGCGGGCCAATCATGTCGGCGACTGGGGGACCGCGTTCGGCATGCTCATCGAGCAGCTGCGGGACTAGGGTGCCACCGGGGTGGCGCAGGCCGGGGAACTGACGGCGTTTTACCAGAAGGCGCGGGCGAAGTTCGACGCCGACGAGGAGTTCCGGAACCGGTCGCGGCTGCGGGTGGTGGCGTTGCAGGCCGGCGACGCGGAGACGACTCGGCTGTGGCGGGGGCTGGTGGCGGCGTCGCAGCAGTACCTGCTGGCCGCGTACGAAAGGCTCGGGGTGACCCTGACGGCGGCCGATTTCGCGGGCGAAAGCAGCTATCACGACCAGCTCGCGTCGGTCGTGGCTGAGCTGAGTGAGAATGGGCTGCTGGTCGAGAGCGACGGCGCGCTGTGCGCGTTCCCGGCTGGCTTCACCGGACGGGACGGCGGGCCGCTTCCGCTGATCGTCCGCAAGAGCGACGGCGGTTTCGGGTACGCGGCCACCGACCTGGCCGCCCTCCGGCATCGGGTCACCGACCTCGGCGCGACCCGGCTGCTCTACGTGGTCGGCGCGCCGCAGCGGACCCACTTCCAGCTGGTGTACGCGGTAGCCGCGGCGGCGGGCTGGCTGCCCGACGGCGTGACCGCGGAACACGTCGCGTTCGGGTCGATCCTGGGCACCGACGGCCGGATGTTCCGCACCCGGTCCGGCGATGCGGTACCGCTGGCCGCCGTGCTCGACGAGGCGGAGGCCCGGACGGCGGCGCTCGCGCCGAGTCCAGCGGCTGCCACGGCGGTCGGTGCGGGCGCGGTCAAGTACGCCGATCTGGCCGGGGACCGGCGCTCGGATTACGTGTTCGACTGGGACCGGATGCTCGCCCTGACCGGCAACACCGGGCCCTACCTGCAGTACGCGTACGCCCGGACCCGGTCGATCCTGGACCGGGCCGGCAGCGACCGGGGCCCGGTGCAGATCACCCACCCGGCCGAGCGGGCCCTGGCCCTGGAACTGGCGGCGTTCGAGCCGGTGGTGCTGGCGGTCGGCGAAACGCTGGAGCCGCACCGGCTCGCCGCCTACCTGTACGGGGTGGCGGCGCTGTTCAGCGGCTTCTACGAAAACTGTCCGGTGCTGAAGTCGGCAGGTGCGGTCCGGGCGAGCCGGCTGACGCTGTGTGAGCTGACCGGTCGCACCCTGCGGCAGGGGCTGGACCTGCTGGGGATCGCTACCCCTACCCCTTTGTGACGCCGTCTTCCTTCATGACGCCGAGCAGCGGCGGGTGGGTGACGGCCGGGTCCCAGGTGGGGCCGACGCGCGGGGCCGCCCACTCGAGTCGGCCGAAGCCGGGCCAGATGCGCTGGGTGAGGGCTCGGCTCGCCTGGGCCCGGTCGGCGGCCCGGCGGCGGCGTTCGGCGAGGATCGCGCTGAGGTAGGCCCAGGCTGGAATGCCCGGCGGCACCGGCACGCCGATCTTCGCGCTCACCTCGGTGGCGAGGGAGTACGCGAACTGGCCGTTCATCGGCTGCCGGATCTGCGCCGCCCGGGCCAGGTAGTGCCGGGCGGCCAGGGCCAGTTCGTCGTCGAGGTTCGTGAGGTCCAGCTGGGCGGCCCAGCCGGCGTACGCCGGTGGCATGACGGGCGACCAGCCCCACGGGGCGGCGGACCGTTCGTGGATGACGAAGGTGCCGGCGGCCAGGTCGCCGAGCCGGCGGCCCTGGGGGGAGAAGAGCATGGTGGTCAACGCCACCGCCCAGGTGAGCGGCGGGAAGAGCAGGCCGGGCCATTCGACGGCGAGGCCGACGAGGCTGCGGACCAGGGCGTGCCGGACGCGGATCGGGCCGCCGTCCTCGCGGACCACCCGCAGGCCCAGTGCCCGCTTGCCCGGGCTGCGGCCGTTGGTGAACGTCTCGACCGCCGTGGGGTAGCCGACGAAGACGAGGATCAGGCCGACGGTGAACATCGCCTGGACCAGGGCGGCCTCCGCGCCGGCGGCCAAGGTGATGATCTGGATCACGACGAGGAGCAGGATCGCGAGGAGGACCTGCGCCATCAGGTCGAGCAAGAGGGCGAGACCACGCGAGCCGATCCGGGCGTAACGGACGTCGACCTCCACGGCCTCGCCGTTGACGAGCTGTTCTGCCCGTTCTGCGCCCGTCACCGCCACCGTCATGGGCGTTAGTTAACCCCATCGCTGCCCGCTACGCTGCGCCGGTGGACCTGGATGCGTACGTCGGCGAGCGCCGCGGGGAGTGGAACCGGCTCGACGCCCTCACCCGCCGCCGGAAGCTGACCGCCGCCGAGGCCGACGAGCTGGTCCTGCTCTACCAACGCGCGGCCACCCACCTGTCCGTGGTGCGCAGTCACTCGCCCGATCCGATCCTGCTGGCATCGCTGTCCCAGCTCGTGCTCGCGGCCCGGTCCTCGCTGACCGGCAGCCGCAGCTACTCCTGGCGGCCGGTGGCCCGGTTCTTCACCACGACCCTGCCGCTCGAGCTCTACCGGGCGCGACGCTGGTGGCTGTCCGTGATGGTGCTGAGCGTGCTGTTCGCCGGCGGGCTGATGGTCTACTTCGCGGAGCATCCCGACATCGTCGCGATGTTCATGTCCGCCGCGGAAGCCGAGCAGTACGCCGGCGAGGACTTCGTCAACTACTACAGCGAGTTCCAGGCGCAGAACTTCGCCGCGCGGGTCTGGACCAACAACGCCATGATCGCCGGGCAGTGCCTGGCCTCCGGCGTGTTGGTGGTGCCGGTGTTCTACATCCTCGCCACGAACCTGTTCCAGCTCGGGCTTATCGGCGGCATGATGACCGGCTCCGGCTACGGCTCCACCTTCTTCACCTACATCCTGCCGCACGGCCTACTGGAGCTGACCGCCGTCTTCGTCGCGGCCGGGGTGGGCCTGCGGATCGGCTGGGCCTGGATCGCGCCGGGACCACACCGCACCCGCGGCCGGGCGCTGGCCGAGCGGGCCCGCGCCGGGATCCTGGTGGCGCTCGGGCTGGTCGCGATGCTGCTGGTCGCGGGTGTCCTCGAGGCGTACGTGACGCCCTCGGGCTGGCCCGACGCGATCCGGATCGGGATCGGTGCCGTGGTGTGGCTGGCGTTCCTGGGCTATGCGCTAGTGGTCGGCGCGGCCGCGGACCGGCGCGGGGAGAGCTCGGAGCTGGAATACGCGAAAACCGAGCTCCCCTCCGCCTGACGAAGCCTGACGAAGCCCGTCGAAGCCCCGTCGAAGCCCCGTCGAAGCCCGTCGAAGCCTGACGAAGCCTGAGAAAGGTCAGCGCCGGCCGGTCAGGGCCCACGCCGTGGGCAGCAGCCCGGCCGCCAGCGCCACCTTGATCGCGTCGCCGATCAGGAACGGAACCAGGCCCTTCTCCAGTGTCTCCGTGACGCCCATGCCGGCGTAGAAGCCGAGCCAGGTCACGCCGAACGCGTAGACGATCGCCGACGCGGCGAGCATCGCCGGCAGCGACCGCAGCACGGTCCGGTCGGCGCCACGCTCCGCGAGGAAGCCGGCGACGGTCGCCGCGAGGACGAAACCGATGATGTAGCCGAACGACGCGCCGACGTAGCCGCCGCTACCGCCGGCGAACCAGGGCACGCCGGCAAGGCCGAGCGCGGCGTAGAGGGTGATGGTGGCGGCGGCGCGCTTCCAGCCGTACGCCGCGCCGACGAGCAGCACACCCAACGTCTGGCCGGTGATCGGGACCGGCGTGCCGGGGATGTGCACCGACACCTGCGCGAGCAGGCCGACGAACCCGGCGCCGCCGGCGACCAGCAGCACGTCACGGGCCAGCGCCCCCGGAATGAGGTCGGCGAGCACGGCGGTACGGGGTGGACTGAGGGTGACAGCCTGCGACATAGGGGTCCTCTGGGAGAGATCTCGGACAGTGCAGGCGCGAAGCTATCAAGCCCGTACGTCCTACAGCCGCCCGGCCGCCTTCAACATGAGGTAGGCGTCGGACACCTTGGACGCGAACGTCTCCCGCGGTTCGTCGACCACGATCACTCCCTGCTGCTGCAGCAGCGCCCGCACCCGGGTGCGCTCGGCGAGGGCCAATTCGGCGGCCGCGGCCAGGTGAACGTCGTCCGCGGTGGCGCCGCTCTCCGGCAGTCGAGCCAGCAGCGCGGTCTCCGGGTCGCGCACGCTGGCAAGCAGCACGCGGTGCCGCGTCGTCAGGCGGGACAGCACCGGCAGCAGCCCTTCGACGATCGGAGCCGCGTCCAATGCGGCGAAGATCACCACGAGGGCGCGTTTGTGGTCCCGGCGCAACAGGGTGCTCGCCGCGAGCCCGAAGTCGGTCTCCACCAGGGCCGGCTCCAACGCGGCCAGCGAGCTGATCAGCCGCGGCAGCTTCGTCCGGTGCCCGCCGCCCTCGACCCGGGCGCGGACGGCGGTGTCCACCGCAAGCAGGTCGACCCGGTCGTCCGCCTTCGACGCCAACACCGCCAGCAGCAGCGCGGCGTCGATCGCCGCGTCCAGGCGCGGCTCGTCGCCGATCCGCGCCGCCGAGGTGCGGCCGGTGTCCAGCACGCAGACCACCCGCCGGTCCCGCTCCGGGCGCCAGGTCCGGACCACCACATCATGGGTACGGGCCGACGCCCGCCAGTCGATCGAGCGGACGTCGTCGCCGACCACGTACTCGCGCAGCACGTCGAACTCGGTGCCCTGGCCGCGGCCCCGGGTGACCACCGAACCGTCGAAAATGCGCAGCTTGGCGAGCTTCTCCGGCAGCAGCCGGCGGGACGGGAAGCGCGGCAGCACCCGCAAAGTCCACTTCGGCGTGCGGCTTTCATCCCACCGCTGTCGCCGCTGCCGGTACGCGAGCCCCAGCGGGCCGTACGAGCGCAGCGAAACCCGTACCGCCGCCCGGTCGCCGTGCCGGGTCGGCGTGAGCGTCGTGGTGACCTCGGCCTGCGTGCCGGCCAGCAGGTTGAGCCGGTGTTCGGTGCGATCCGCGCCGGCCGACGGCACCCAGCGGTCGCGCAGCCGCAGCCACATCGGCCGGCCTGCCGTGTTCGTCACCGTCAGCGTGGTGGTCGTGGTCTCGCCGAGCCACACCGTCTCGGCGCCGGTCCGGCGCAACATCACCGCAGTCACCGGCGCCGCGACCAGCAGGTCCACCACCGTTGCGCCGGTGACCAGGCCGACGACGGCCAGGGTCAGCAGCCAGGGCGAGGGCAGCAACACCGGCAGTGGCATGCCCAGGACCAGGACCAGCGCGAAACGCCTCGTGACCACGGCCGGCTCAGCGGGGTGCGGGTACGGCGCCGAGCACGCTCCGCAGCACCGAGTCGGTGGTGACGCCGTCCAGCTCAGCCTCGGCGCGCAGCCGCACCCGGTGCCGAAGGACGGGAATGGCGAACGCCTGCACGTCGTCGGGGAGCACGTATTCGCGGCCGCTCAGCCATGCCCGTGCCTTCGCGACGGCCAGCAGGGCGGTGGTGCCGCGCGGCGAGGCGCCGAGCTCCAGCGCGGGGGCGACCCGGGTGGCCCGACACAGGTCGACGACGTATTCGAGGACCGGGTCGGCGACGGCAACCCGGCGGGCCGCCTCCCGCCCGGCGGCCAGGTCCGCGGCGGAAGCCACCGGGGAAACCCCGGCGGCCTTGAGGTCGCGCGGGTCGAAACCGTTGTGGTGCGCCCGGAGCACACCCAGCTCCTCCGCGCGCTCGGGCAGCGGCACCGACAGTTTCAGCAGGAACCGGTCGAGCTGTGCTTCGGGCAGCGGGTACGTGCCTTCGTACTCGATGGGGTTCTGGGTGGCGACCACGATGAACGGCTCGGGCAGCCGGCGGGTTTCGCCGTCGGTGCTGACCGTCCGCTCCTCCATGGCCTCGAGCAGCGCAGCCTGGGTTTTCGGCGGCGTCCGGTTGATCTCGTCGGCAAGGAGCATGCTGGTGAAGATCGGGCCGGGCCGGAAGTTGAACGCCGCGGACCGCGAGTCGTAGACCAGCGAGCCGGTCACGTCGCCGGGCATCAGGTCAGGCGTGAACTGGACCCGTTTGGTGTCGACGTCCAGCGCCGTGGACAGCGCCCGCACCAGCAGGGTCTTGGCGACGCCGGGCACGCCTTCCAGCAGCACGTGGCCGCCGCAGAGCAGCGCGATCACCACGCCGCCGACCACCGCGTCCTGGCCGACGACCGCCTTGGCGACCTCGGTCCGCAGGCGCTGCAACGCGTCGCGGGCCGCGGCGGCCTCGCCGGATACCGCGCCGGATTCGAACGACGTCACGTCAGATTCCCCTCGTCTTCGTGGTGCCAGTTCTGCCCGCCGGTCACAAACCGGACCAGGTTTTGTACGACGGTCGCGGCGCGTACCAGCTCCGCGTCGCTGTCCTCGGTGCCGCCGCCGAGCGCATGCCGGACGTCGTCGGTGGGTAGCGCGGTCTCGGCGGCCACCCGGGCGGCCAATTCGTCCACCGAGGTGCCGGATGGCAGGCCGAAGTGCTCAATCAACCGCGACCGCGCCGCCGACTGTACGGTCCGCAGCGACGTGCTCCGCGCACCCGCCCGCCGATAGAGCCCGCCCAGTCCACGAACTGTCTCGGCGGCGCGGACCCGGGCCGGCAACGGTTCGGTGACCGGGCTGCCCAACCGCCGAGCCGAGGCCAGGGCCAGGGCGATCGCCGCGAGGACGAGCAGCAGCAGCGCCGCCCACACCCCCGGCGGGAACGCGTTCAGCAGCGGGTTGTCCTGTTCCTGCTCGCTGCGGCCGCTGCCCTGGGCGGAATCCTCCGGGTCGCCGGCGCGGCCGTCGCCCGAGCCGTTGCTCCCCGAGCCGTCAGCGCGGTCTCCTTGCGAGTCGCCAGTGCCCCACGGGTCACGGGGATCCGCAGTCGGTGCGACTGGTGGTCGAGTGCGCTCCGGCGCCGGCTCACGCTCGTGCAGGTCCAACCACACCACCCGGGAGGACCGCGACAGCAGGCCGAGGGCGAGTCGCTGATTGCCGTGCTCGTCGGCGCGGTCGTTACGGAACGGATCCGCCGCACCGACGAGGCTCAGCTGGCCCGTCCTGCCCAGCTCGACCAGGCCACCGTCGTAGCAGGACTGCGGAGTGTCCTGGAGCGCCTCGTACCGCCACCGCAGGGCCGCCGCCGGTCCGGCCGCCGCGGCAGGAGTGATCGTGCAGTCCGGTTCCGGTGCAGCCGCCGTCCAACGCGGGCCGCCCACCCGGACATCGAGCCACGCATCATCCAGTTGCCGCTGAGTCGGCGCCACCAGCACGACCCGCACCCGGTTCGATTGCGTGCTGAATCGCCGCAGATAGCTGGGATGCACCAGCTCCGGCGTGGTGATGAAGAGCGTCACCTCGTCGCCCGTAGCGAGCGCGGTCAGCGCCTGCGGGCTGTCCTTACGGACGTCCACGGTCACGCCCGCACGGGTCAGGCCGTCAGCGAGCTGCTTGGCGCCGTCACCCGCGTCGCTGGTGGGGGACAGGAAGGTGATGTCCTCCGGGTCGGGCTGTTCGACGGCGTGCACGATGCCGGTGGCCGTGGCGAGGCCGAGCACCACCGCGAAGGGGACGATCAGGCGCAGGCGGCGGGGGTTCTTCACGGCGTACCACCTCGCATCCGGGTGCGGACCTCGTTGGTCAGGTCACGCATCCGGTCGTCGTGGGTGCGTTCGGCGGGGCGGTCGCCGTACCAGACGTCGGAGAAGATGTCGGTGGCGCCGCCCAGCGGCGCCGCGACCGCCGGCCGGTGCCGGGCGGCAGTCGCCGCGACCTCGGCGGCGGTGGTGCCGGGCAGCGGGGTGACGACACCGGCGGCGGCGAGGTCACCGACGACGTCGCGCAGCCGTTGCCGGATGGCCTCCGCGAAGCGGCCCTCGGCGGCGAACCGGTCAGCGAGCAACATCCCATCCGGCAGCACGACGGTCGGCGCGAAGGCTGGCGGCTCGGTCGGCGCCGAGACCGGGTTGGCCTTGGTCTTCTTCAGGCGGCGGCGCCACCGCGGCCGGCGCCAGCGGGGCATCCGCAGCCGAGGCAGTCGCCGGGGCACCCAAGCCGGGAACCAGTACCACAGTGCGCCGATCAGACCGGCAGCGACGAGCAGGAGAAGCAGGAGCAGGCCGGGCGGAACAACGTCGAACACCGCCGCGGCGAACTCATCCCAGGACCGTGTCATCGCGTGCGCACCAACACTGCGGCCAGGTCCTCGCCGCGGCTGCGGGCTCGGCTGAGAGCAATATCGAGGCCTTCGGTACGGATCCGAAGCTCCAGCAGCAGCACCGCGTCAACGCAGGCCAGTGCGGCGTACGCGACGGTGTTGGCGAGCCCCCACGCGACCGGAGCGATCCAGTCGGCCCAGGCCGGCAGGTTTCCCCCCACCAGTTCGGCGGCGGAAACCCAGCCCACCCCGAGCACGAACCGGACGGCGAACCAGGTCAGGTACGCGGCAAGCCGGGTCCAGACCCCGCGCATGCCCCGGGAGCCGAGCTGAGCGGCGCGGCCGAACGACCCACGCCGATCGATCACGATGACGGCGCTGACCAGGCCGAAAAGTCCGTAGACCAGGAGCCAGCCGAGGAATCCGGCGAACGCGGCCAGCCCGCAGGCGAGGCCCAGGCCCGCGGCGGCCAGCAGCGTGGGCACCGGTCGGGTTCGCGCCCACAGCTCGCGGGTGCGCAGCGGCCGGCCGATCAGTGCGGGTCCGGCGGCCGCGGCGGCCACCGCGCCGACCACACAGATGATGAACGCCTCGGTGGCGAATCCGACGGCGATCAGCGACCACCAGGTCCCGAAGTCGTCCCGGCTGGGCTCGTACCACGGGGGATCGAGCGAGGCGGCGGCGCGTAACGGCACGAGGAGGGCTTGCTCGAGCGCCGCGAGCACGCCGGCGGTGAGCAGCAGGGGCAAGGCCCGGGCCCGGAGCAGGGTCATAGCGGCGTCGAGCAGCTCACCCAGCGTCATCGGACGCAAGGGCAGGTCAGGCTGCGCGGACATGGCGGCGATCCTAGGCGATTGGGCCCCCGGAGCGGGCACCCGGCGCTCGGTCACCGCGCCCGAGCGCGTTCCAGGACCTGCTCCACGGTGTGCCCTGATCCCGCCGAACATGCATCGATGCATGGACAGTTATGGTGCGTCGGTGGGTGCCCGCGAGGTGCCTGGACCTTCGCTCGAGGAGTTCGGTATGACCCTTCCCGCAGGCGTCTCCCGGCGCAGCGTGCTCGCTGTCGCCGCTGCCGGTGCGGCCGCACCCGTCGTCGCTTCCGGCGCCGCCGAGGCACACCCGGCCGGCCCCAAGACGTACGACCTGACCGTGCTCGGCACCTCCGACACGCACGGTAACGTTTTCAACTGGGATTACTACAGGGATCTCGAGTACGACGACAGCGCGCACAACGACGTCGGCGTCGCGAAACTGGCCGCCCTGGTCAACCAGATCCGGGCCGAGCGCCGGGGCAAGGCGACGCTGGTGCTCGACGCGGGCGACACGATCCAGGGCACGCCGCTGGCTACGTACTACGCCAAGCAGGAGCCGATCACCTCCACCGGCGAGCGGCACCCGATGGCCCGCGCGATGAACGTCCTGCACTACGACGCTGTCACGCTGGGCAACCATGAGTTCAACTATGGGCTGCCGCTGCTGCACCTGTGGATCCGCCAGCTCGGGTTTCCCGCCCTCGCGGCCAACGCCGTCGACGCGAAGAGCGGCAAGCCGGCCTTCACCCCGTACGTGATCAAGAAGGTGTGTCTCGGTCCGGGCGCACCGACCCTGCGGGTCGGCATCCTGGGTCTCACCAACCCGGGCGTAGCGATCTGGGATAAGGCCAACGTCGAGGGCAAGCTCGTCTTCCAGGACATGATCTCCACCGCCGCGAAGTGGGTGCCGATCATGCGCGCCCGCGGCGCCGACCTCGTGCTCATCTCCGCACACGGTGGTGACAGCGGAACCAGCAGCTACGGCCCCGAGCTGCCCAACGAGAACCCGTGCGCGCTGATCGCCGAGCAGGTCCCCGGCATCGACGCGATCCTGTTCGGCCACGCCCACCGCGAGGTGCCGGAGCGCTTCGTCGCGAACCAGCAGACCGGTGCCCAGGTGCTGCTCTCCGAGCCGTCGAAGTGGGGCCAGCGCCTCACCCGGATGGACTTCACCCTGGTCCGCGAACGCGGCCGCTGGAGCATCACCAGCAAGAAGGCCGCCGCGCTCAACACCAACACGGTCACCGAGGACCCCAAGGTGCTCGCCGCGGTGCGCTCACAACACAACAAGACTGTCGCGTACGTGAACCAGGTCGTCGCCCAGTCCACCGAGGAACTGTCCGCCGCCGAATCCCGCTACAAGGACACGGCGATCCTCGACTACATCAACAAGGTGCAGATCGACACGGTCACTGCCGCCCTGGCCGGCACTGAGCACGCGGCCTTGCCGGTGCTGGCGATCACGGCGCCGTTCAGCCGTACCGCGGTGTTCCCGAAGGGCGACGTCAAGATCA
Organism: Actinoplanes sp. NPDC051859; assembly: GCF_044452725.1. Classification (NCBI taxonomy): domain Bacteria; kingdom Bacillati; phylum Actinomycetota; class Actinomycetes; order Micromonosporales; family Micromonosporaceae; genus Actinoplanes; species Actinoplanes sp. NPDC051859. The sequence goes on from NZ_JBITBX010000002.1 coordinate 164,173, forward strand.
AGGACGTGGCCGGGCTTTACATCTACGACAACACGCTCGAAGCGGTGGTGCTGACGGGCGCCGAAGTTCGCACCTATCTGGAGTTCTCGGCCCGGTACTTCGTGACGCTGCCCGTCGGTGCGACGCCCGACCCGGCGACGATCAACGACCCGGCCATCCCGGACTACAACTACGACGTGTTCTCGGGCCTCGACTACGACATCGACATCAGTCAGCCGATCGGATCCCGGATCACCCGGCTCGAACTGGCCGGAGCGCCGGTGGCCGCCGACGCCCGCTTCGTGGTCGCAGTGAACAACTACCGGCGCAGCGGCGGCGGTAACTTCCCGGGGATCGTGAAGGAGCAGGTCTACAACGCCCAGCAGGAGATCCGGCAGCTGCTCATCGACTGGGCGCAGGCCAAGGGCGCGATCAACCCTGCGGACTTCGCCGTCTCGAACTGGCGCCTGGTCCGGGCCGGGGTCCCCGTGTTCTGACCCGCACGCTGTCTGTCGTGGCGCACCCCGGCCCCCCAGGGTGCGCCACGACAAGTCACTTATCTTCGAGCGGCCGCCAGTTGCCCTGGTCGTCCGACGTCACCAGCACCTGCCCGGTGCGCCCGTCCTCGAGCTTCAACTGACACAGAAAGTCACGGTGCCCGCTGATCCATTCACCGGCGGCCCGACAGTCCGCCTCGGTCGCCTTGACGTTCGCCTTCGCGAGCTGTCCGTCGTTCAGCACCTGCTCCTCCAGCGCGGTGACCGTCGCACCCTCCCGAATGTTCAGGTACACCGGCACGGCGACACTGGCCCCGATCACCAGCCAGAAGACGGAGCTGACGGCGAACGTGGCCGCGAAAACCAGCCAGTACGGCGCCGTCTTGTTGCGGCCCCGCTGGGCCTGACCCGCCCGCCGCGCCGCCGAGATGACCCCGAGCACATTGAAGAACAGCGTGAAGATCAGCACCGGCCACACCGCCGGCGCCTGCGCGTGCGGTGCCTTCTTCAGCTCCTCCGGGTACGGGACCAGCAGCCCGCCCACCTGCGGCACCACCCCGTACGGCGCGACGACAGCCGCCTGACTCCGCGGCTGATCAGCGACAGGCGCCGCAGCGGCACCGGAGGCCCACGGCGGAGCCGTCGGATACGCACTCGGCGGGTACGCGGCCGTCGCAGCCTCGACCGGGTAAGCCGCAGCGTCGGCGCCCTCACCAGGGTGCAGCACCTCGGCGTATCCGGCGGTAGCTTGCGGCGACCAGTCGGGTCCGGCCGGGGATTCGAGCACAGCCGGCTGGGCGTAGGCGACGGGCTGCGGGTAGCCGACCGCACCCTCCTGCGGGTACATCGGCGCGGCAAGTTCTCCTGGCGGGGCGTACGCCGGTGGGTGCTGCATGGTCGGGTGAGCCGCTGCGACGAGCTGCTGTTCCGCCACTGCGGCCGGGCGGCGGTCGGGCAGTCCCGACGGCACTTGCGACGCCATCTCCGGGCCGGCGACCTGCGGCTGTGCAGCTACGGCTGGTTGCACGTATTCAGTCTGCGCGTATGCAGTCTGCGCGTGCCCAGGCTGCGAGGAGCCCGGCTGTGCGTAGCCCGCTTGTGCGTAGCCCGCTGGTGCGTAGGTCTGGTGCGCGTAGTCCGGTGCTACCTGGGCGGGCGAGCCGTATGCCGTCGGCGCGTAACCCGGCTCCTGCGGAATGCCGAATTGCGGAGTCGCTGACGTCGAGAACTCACCCGGCGGGAGCGGCGCATGACCCGCGACGAACTGCGGAGGTTCCGCGCTCGGGGGGCCGTACGGGGTCTGCGTGGTCATTCGGGGGGCCTTTCCGGGTAGCAGCTCGGGTGCAGCGCGTGCCAGAGCCCCCTTCATCGGCTACCACGCCCCGGACCTGAGAATTGCCTCGCAACCCGATGGAAACCATCCGCCGGCCGGCGTCGGTGCTGCCCTGAACCGGCCTGTGGCCCGCGTAACTGCTGTGTGCGTGGGAAGCGCTAGTTAGTGCCGACGCCCACGCCGTTGGCGATGCCTGCGCCGGCGGCGCCACCCGCGTCGCCGCCCGCACCGTCGCCGTTGTTGCTGCCGCCACCGTCACCGTCGCTCGGCTTGGGGTCGACGGACGGCGGGGTGGACGGAACTGGCGGGATGGATGGCTTCGTCGTCGTGGCGGTCGGCTCCACCGTTTTGGTGGTGGTGGCCGTGGCCGGAGCCGACGTGGCGGGCTTGGACGTCACCGGCGGGAGCTGCGGCGGATCGTTGCGCTGCGGGGCCTTGGTGGGCTCGTCCTTGGCTGGCTCGAGCGGGCTCTCGGTCTCCTCCGCGGGCTGCGTGACCGCCGGGTCGCCGGTGCGGTTCTGGTCCGCGTCGCTGGAGTTGGACCTGTTCACCCAGATGGCGGCGCCGAGTCCGGCGGCCACGACAAACAGGGCGATGACCATGAGGAGCGCGGCCCGCTGTCCCTTCGACTGCCGTGGCGGGGCGGCGGTTGGCGCCGGGGCAGCTTCGAGCAGGTTGCGCTGCACCGGCATCCGCCCGGGCGCACCGGCGGCCACCGGGCGGGTCATCGCGGTCCGGGTCGAGGACTGCCGGGTCATCCGAGCGCCCGAACTGGCGGCGCCGTGGAGTGAGGCGCCGCCGGTGGCGGGTCGCACGATCGCCGTGCGGGTGAGGCCGGTGCCGGTTTGTGCACGCCAGTCCAGGGTTCCCGTCACGGCCAGCGCGGCCTCGGCGAACTCTGCGGCGCTCGCGAACCGGTCGGCCGGCTTCTTCGCCATTGCCCGGCTGATCAGCGCGCGCACCTCCGGCGGCGCCACGGTGTCGGGCAGCGGCTCGGGGTCGTCCTCGAGATGCCGCAACGCCACCTGCAACGCGTTGTCGCCGTCGAAGGGCGGCACGCCGGAAATGCAGTGGTACGCCACGGCGCCGAGCGCATAGATGTCGGTCGCGGAGCTGACATTGCCCTTGGAGACCTGTTCGGGCGCCATGTAGAGGGCGGTGCCGACGATGGCGTTCAGGCCGGTCACGCTGGTCACCTGCGCGGAGCGGGCCACCCCGAAGTCGACGAGGATCACCGCGCCGTTCGGCTTGACGATGAGATTGCCGGGCTTCACGTCACGGTGGACGGTGCCGTTCTCGTGCGCGGCGTGCAGGGCGTCGGCGGCCTGCGAGACGATCGACATGGTCTCGGCGACCCCGAGCCGGCCCTGCTCTTTGAGCCGGGCGGAGAGCGGCTCCCCGTCGACAAACGCCATGACCAGGTAGGCGCACTGCTCCTCGTCGTCGGCATCGCCTGCGCTGTAGTCGTAGACCTCGACGACGCCGGGGTGTCGGAACGCGGCCATCATCCGGGCCTCGCCGTAGAAGCGGGCTGCGAATTCGGGGTCGGTCAGCATCGCAGTGCGCAGCACCTTGACGGCGATCGTCCGGTTGAGCACGACGTCGGTGCCCCGCCACACGTCGCCCATCCCACCGGTGGCGATGCGCTCGTCCAACCGGTAGCGGTTGTCCAGGAGACTTCCCGAACTGAGCACCAGCGGACCTATCTACTCGGGTGTTGCCACGACCGGACCGGACGACTCGAGGTCAGGCCCCCGAGCCGCGGACAACGATACAGATTGCTCGCCTGCTCCGGCGAGGTCGGTGGGTTGCGGACAGAACCCCCCGAATGGTGCCGTCAAGCAGGCACAAGGTCAGTTTTCTCCCCGTACGGATGGCTCTGCCACCCACCGAAACGGGAGAGTAGCGCGCGGTGTCAACCGAGGTGCGCGCACAAGAACGGCGGGTGACTGCCGGGCGGCAAAGGGCTCCGCCCGGCAGTCACCCGCCGAAGTCAGTACTGCCGAAGTCGTTACTTGGGGGCGTCGTACGTCGGGGTGACGACGATCGCGGTTTCGGCCAGCTCGAGCTGCTCGTTCTCGGCCCGGCGCTCGGCCGCGGCGCGGGCGGTGGCGGCTGCGGCCCAACCGAGGGCGACCCCGATCAGGCTGGCACCGAGGATGAGCCCCCACGGCAGGCCCGGCTTGCGGCCGGCAAGGGCGTCGGCGGCCAGGTGTGCCCTGGCCCAGGCCTCGTCGGTTGCCGCGTTCACCCGCGCGCCGGCCTTGCCGGCTAGCTTGTGGCCTTCCTTCGTGAATTTGTGGCTTTCCTTACTGGCTCTGTCGGCGAGGCGGTGACTTTCCTTTGTCGCCCGCTTGGCCAGCCGGTGGCTTTCCTTGGTCGCTTTGTCCGCCAGCTTGTGGCTGTGCTTCGCGGCCTTGTCCGCCTGCTGGGACGCCTTGCCGGCCAGTTCGGTGGCTTTCGCGCCGGCGTAGCCTGCGGTGATCTTGCCGGCATCTCGGGCGCTCTCGCCGGCCGACGCCATGGCCGACGACAGGTAGTCCCAGGCCTCGGCGGCGGTGCGCTCGGCCGTGCTCTTACGGGAAAACATCGTCTCTACCTCCTGCGATCGCCGATTGCGGCGCTCGGTCACTGCCTGGTGGGTTGCCCACCTCGATCGGCGCGCAAACGTGTCGTGAACAGCAGTGGTCCGTCACATGTGGACGGCCCCGCGCCCATTATTCGATAGACCGGCCTGGGTACGCTTGCTCCGGTTTCGCACATGGCGCGCGGTGACTTCATAGGTGGCACACAGCCACCTGTCAGTTTGGCGCGCTACTGTCCGGTGCGGTTTCACCGGACCCTACGGGGGTAGTAAACGCCGCCCCCGGCGAGGGACGTCCGTGAGTGTGCGGACCCTCTCGTACGAGGAGAGAACGCCTGGGGCATCCCGGGTGGGTGGAGGTAACACACGTGACGTTGTCGATAACGACGTCGATGAGGACCACCGGTGTGGTGGAGATCTCACCGCAGGGTGAGATCGACGTCGAGAACGCGTACGAAATCAAGGATGCCGTGGCGCAGCAGCTGGCCGCGGGCACACCGCAGCGCATTGAGCTCGACATGCACGGCGTCTCTTTCATTGACTCCGTGGGCATCTCTGCCCTGGTGGCTGCTTTCCAGCTCGCCAGCGTCGGCGGGGTGAAGCTGGTCGTGACCCGGCCGAGTCGGTTTGCGCACCGCCAGCTGTGGGTGACCGGCCTGCTCGGCTTGTTCGGCGCACCGGAGCCGTGCACGAATTGCGGCGACCCGGCCCATCAGAAGGTGCCCTCCCGCGCCTGATCTTCGCAGACCTGGAAAAGCGGCGGCCACCTGTGCAGGTGGCCGCCGCTTTTGTGTGCGCTTAGATCGCGGGCGTCTGGACGACGATGTTCTCGAGGTTGATCTTTACATCGGTGGCCTCGCCGGGCGCCCGGATCGGCGTCACTACCGCGTAGCCCTCGGCGAGAGCGGCCAGGTCGGTGCCCGGCTCGAGCTCCTCGTCGGCAGCCTGGACCGCCGTGCGGACGAAGCCCTCACCAGCCTCCGCGATGCTCATCTGGACCTGGCCGAATCGGGCCAACCGCGCCCGACGCAACCCCCGAATGCCATCGACGTGCAGGTCAGGCACGTTCACGTTGAGTACGGTGCCGGGCGGGGTGTGCGTCAACGTCGGCAGCAACTTGACCGCCAGCTCGGCCGCGCTCACCCAGTGCCGTTTCTCGTCATCGGCCTTGTCGAGGTCGGCGATCGCCTGGCCGCCGCTCGCCGCGGTGCCGTTGGCGGGGGAGAGGACGTCCAGGGACACGGCGAGGCCGTGCAGCCCGGCGTGGGAGGCCGTCAGGGTGGCGCCGACCGTGCCCGAGTGAACCACGGCCGCGCCGGCGTTGGCGCCCCGGTTGATGCCGGAGAGGACGATGTCGGGGTGCGGGCCGAAGGCGCCGCGCATGGCGAGCAGGACGATGAAGGCAGGGGAGGCCGCTACCGCGTACGCGGGAACGTTCTTGACCCCCGGCAGTTCGCGGGGCTCGACGCAGATTTGGCCGTTTTTCTCGACCGCGGTCATGGCAGCGCTGGTGCCGCTGGCCTCGGTCATCGGTGCCGCCACCACGACGTCGAAGCCCTGCCGGGCGGCTGCGCGGGCCAGCCAACGGATGCCGGGGGCGTCGATGCCGTCGTCGTTGGTGATGAGAATGCGTGGCGTCATGCGGGCACCTTCGCGTCGACGGGGGTCAGCCGTACCCGCTCGGTGAGTACCTGGACGGCGTCGATGCGGCCCGTCCCGAGTCCGTGGCGGGTGACGTTGAGGGCACCGGCGGCGGCGCCCGTACGCACAGCGTCACACAGCGTGCCGCCCTGTGCCAGTACGGCGGCCACTCCCGCGGTCATGGAGTCACCCGCGCCGCGCGACTCGGCGGCCACCATCCGGGGCATGTCGACCTCGTAGACCGTGTCCTCGATCAGGGCCAGTGCGCCCTCATCGGCGCGGGACACCAGGGCGACCTGGGCGCCGTCGTCGTGCAGCTTGAAGAGGGCCTTGGTGATGGACTTGACCGACGCGTCCTTGATCATCCCGTCGCGGAGCAGCTCCTCGTGGCTGACCTTGACCACGTACGGGCGTGCCTCCAGGGCGGCCATCAGGTGCGCGGCGGACAGGTCGATGATCACCTTGCAGCCGTTGGCGCCCAGGTCGGTGGCGAGCCGGCGGTAGACCTCGGCGGGCACGACAGACGGGTGCGCGGGGCCGCTGAGCACGGCGATTCCGGCGCGCAGTCCCTCGGCCAGCGCGAGGCTGTACAGCTCGTCCATCTCGTGCCGGGACAGCGGCTGTCCCGGGTCCTCGGCGAGCTCTTCGCGCTTGCCGCTGCGGCGGTCGTGCACGTACCAGCCCGTACCCGACTCGCGCTTGATGGTCTTGAGCGTGACGCCGTGGAACTTGAGCAGCGGCTCCAGGACCCGGCCGACCTCGCCGCCCGCGGCGGAGCAGAGGGTGACCTGCGCGCCCAGGAGCGTGATCATGCGGGCCTGCCAGACACCTTGACCGCCGGGGTGCACGTGCAGCTCGGACTTGTCGTTCTGCTGCTCGATGGTCACGGTGAGCTGGGGAGCCGGCACGAAGACCATGACCCCTTTGTTACCCATGCGCACAGTCTTACGCCATTAGCCAGGAGTGTGGGCCTGATCCGGAATTTAGGCGTTACCAGCCCACCGGCGTGCAGGAGCGGCCCTCGGCGCCGGCGGGCTCGACCTGCAGCGTGGCGTGGTCGATCTCGAAGTCGTGGTGCAGGGTCTCGCGGGCGGCGGCGAGGACGTCGCCCAGCTCGGCGGCCGGTTCCAGGCTGAGATGGGCCGAGGCGACGTCCATGCCCGAGGTCAGCGTCCAGACGTGCAGGTCGTGCACGTCGGCAACGCCGGGGACCGCGGCGAGCCGGTCGCGGACCTGGGTCATGTCGAGGTGCTTGGGGGCGGCCTGCACGAGAATCCGCACGGCGGAGCGCGCGAGCGCGAAGGTCCGCGGCAGGATCATCAGGGCGACGAGCACGGCGACGATCGGGTCGGCGTACGACCAGCCGGTGATCGCGATGACGCCGGCCGCCAGGATGACCCCGGCCGAGCCGAGCAGGTCGCCGACCACTTCCAGGTAGGCGCCGCGGACGTTGATGCTCTCCTTCGCGCCCGAGCGCAGCAGTGCGAACGCGACGATGTTGGCGATCAGGCCGCCGACCGCGACGATCAGCATCGTGCCGGCCGGAACGTCCGGCGGCTCGCTGAACCGCCGGGCGGCCTCGACCAGGACGAACACCGCGACGCCCGTGAGCAGCAGGGCGTTCGCCAGCGCGGCGAGCACTTCGAGCCGATAGAGCCCGAACGTACGCCGGGAGTCGTCCCGGGACCGGCCGGCGGCATGGATCGCGGCGAGCGCCATCGCGATGCCGAGCACGTCGGTGAACATGTGCCCGGCGTCGGACAGCAGCGCGAGTGAGCCGGTGAGCAGGGCGGCGACCGCTTCCAGGACCATGAACCCGGCTAGCAGCCCGGCGGCCCACCACAGTCGTGACCGGTGTCGCTCGCCGGCGCGCAATGCCTGCCCGCCATGGTCGTGCCCGGCTCCCATGAGCCCACCTTCCGTCGCAGCCACCCGACTCGGCCCAATATATGTTCACATCGCTATGTGTGCAATTTGAACCCGATTGTCATCACCGGGGTATGCAATCGACGACAAACCGGCCCCGTGTGGAGGGAACAGATCCCGTGCCCAGACGCATCCTCGCGCTTGTCACCCTGACGGCGCTCGCCATCACCGCAGCCCCACCCGCGCCCGCCTCCGCGACGCCCACCGGGTCCTTCGCGCCGCGGGTCATCGGCCTGCCGGACGGGTTCCAGCCCGAGGGCATCGCCATCGGCACGCTTCCGTACGCCTACTTCGGCTCCCGCGTCGACGGCGACATCTACCGCGCGAACCTGCACACCGGCCGGGGCAAGGTGATCAGCCAGGGGCCAGGCACTCCGTCGCTCGGCCTCAAGCTCGACCACCGCGGCCGGCTGTTCGTCGCGGGCGGCAACGGCGGCAACGCCCGGGTGCTGAACGCCGCCACCGGACAGGTGCTGCGGTCGTACCCGCTGCAGACCGTGCCCGCCTTCATCAACGACGTGGTGCTCACCGGGCGGGCCGCCTGGTACACCGACTCGGCGAACCCGGTGCTGTTCAAGCTGCCGCTCGGCCGGCACGGCGCGCTACCCGCGGAAGCGGAGCGGGTGCCGATCACCGGCGACCTGGTCTACACGACCGGCAACAACGCCAACGGCATCACGGCGACGCCGGACGGCCGCGGCCTGATCGTCGTCCAGTCCAACACCGGCAAACTCTTCCGGACCACGTACGCGGGCGTGACGCAGCAGATCGACCTGGGCGGCGAGTCGGTCCCCAACGGAGACGGCCTGTGGCTGCGCGGCTCGACCCTCTACGTCGTCCAGAACCGCCTCAACACCATCGCCAAGATCAAACTCAACAGGCAAGCCACCAAGGGTACGGTCGTCAGCCGCACCACCAGCCCCGCCTTCGACGTCCCCACCACGATCGCCGAGTACGGCAACCGCTTCTACCTGCCCAACGCCCGGTTCACCACCACTCCGACGCCGGAAACGACCTACACCGCGGTCGCGATCAGGCGTCCGTAGCCGCCCATGCCGTCGTGCTGATCGTGGTGAGGCGCTGGGTGGCACGGGAGAGTGCGACATACAGCGTGCGTACGCCACTGTCGTCCGTGGCGATCTCGGCCGGTTGCACCAGCACGACCGCGTCGTACTCCATGCCCTTCGCCTCCAGTGCGGTCACCACCCGTACCCGCTCCGGTAGCCCCGCCACCCAGTGCGCCATCTCGTCCCGGCGGGGCACCGGCGTGATGACACCGATCGTGCCGTCCACGTCGGCCAGGTGCTTTTCCGCCGCCTGCCGCACCGACTCCGACAGCTCCGCCGCCGGGACCAGCTGATCGACCGGCTCGACGCCCGTGCTGCGTACCGCGCGGGGCAGTGGCAGGTCCGGCATGATCGAGCGGATCACCCGGGCCGCGACCGCGAAGATCTCCGACGAGTTGCGGTAGTTCGTGGTCAGCGCATACGTGCTGCGCCGCCGGGAACCCAACGCCTTGTCGCGCGCCCGGTCCAGCTCGGTGACATCGCCCGGCCAGGCCGTCTGCGCGGGGTCGCCGACGATCGTCCACGAGGCGTACGTGCCGCGCCGCCCGACCATGCGCCACTGCATCGGCGACACGTCCTGCGCCTCGTCCACCACCACGTGGGCGAAGTCGCGGTAGTCCTCCTCGCGCTGCACGGCCTGCGCACGGGCTGCCTGCTGGCGGTCGGCGAACGTGCTGACCTCCTGGATGCCGTCGCGCACGTGGAACGGGTTCTTCGACTTCTGCTGCGGCTTGCGCGGCCGGCCCATCAGCTCGTCCAGCTCGTCCAACAGCGCCACGTCCGCGATCGTGGGGCCGTGCTCGGCGAGCGCGTCGAACGACCCCTGCAACAGCGCGATCTCTTCCTTCGACAACAGCCCGTTCGCGTACGCCCGCAGTCGGCCCGGATCGGCCAGCCACCGCAGCACCCGCATCGGCGTGAACCGCGGCCACCAGGCTCGCAGGAAGTTGCGGAAGTCGGCGCGGTCAGCCAGCTCGGCTTCGAACTCCCGCTTCTCCGGCAGGTTCCGGATCGACTGCCGGGCCTGCGCCCACAACGCGTCGAACAGCCGGTCGAAGCCGTGCCCGCGGACCTCGTTGCGGCGGGCACCGCGCGGCAGCGCTTTGCGGCGTACCCGATCGAGGTCGCCGGCGTCCAGCCGCAGCAGCGTGCCCCGGTAGAGCAGCCGCAGCTCGGTGGGGCCGTTCGGCACCGCGTCGTGCGAGGCTCGCTCCAGCACCCGGCGCATCCGCAGCGACCCCTTGATCGCCGCGACATCCGTCGGATCGACCCGACCGGTGTCGTAACCCGGCACCAGCGAACCCAGTGAGCGCAGCGTCGCCGTCTCCTCGCCCAGCGACGGCAGCACCGTGGCGATGTAGTCGACAAACACCCCGGACGGTCCGACCACCAGGATGCCGCCGCCCGCGAACCGGCTCCGATCCGCATACAACAGGTACGCAGCCCGGTGCAGGGCGACGGCGGTCTTGCCGGTCCCGGGTCCACCGGTCACGATCGTCACGCCCAGTGCGGGGGAGCGGATCGCCTCGTCCTGCTCGCGTTGGATGGTGGCGACGATGTCCCGCATGCCCCGGCCGGTGGCCTTCGACAGGCTGGCTAGCAGCGCGCCGTCGCCGACCACGCGCAGGTCGTCCGGTGCCGCCTCCGGGTCCAGCAGGTCGTCCTCGATGCCGGTGACCCGCTCCCGAGCCGACTGGATCATGCGCCGCCGGACCACGCCTTGCGGGTCGGCGGGTGTGGCCCGATAGAAGGCGGCGGCGGCGGGAGCGCGCCAGTCCACGACCAGCGACTGCGACTCGTCGTCCCGAATGCCCATCCGGCCGACGTAGTGCACCGCGCTGGTGTTCATGTCGAGGCGGCCGAACACCAGCCCCTCGTACTCGGTGTCCAGCGCGTGTCGGCGCCGGGCCGCGTGGAACACCATCGCGTCGCGCTCGACGAGGGCGCCGAACGTACCGACCCCGGCGAGCTGATAGCCCTCCTTCTCGGCGCGGGACGCCGTCCGGCGCAGCTCGGCCAGGCGCGCGTACACCCGGTCGACGTGCGCCTGCTCGACGGCGATCTCCTGCTGAAGGACATGGGCGTCACTCAAGGTGGGTCAAACTCCCCGCTCGTCGTTCGTCTGCCTTCCCCGGCGTCGTCCCGTCGGGCGAAGGGGGCAATCGAACTTACTCCTGCCGAGAGAGACGGTCGACGGCGGCACGCCCGATCCCGCGCCCGCCGCCCGCCGAGCCGATGGGTCGCTACCCATCGTCCGCTCGTGCGCGGGGGATATTTTCCACTTTAAGCGGCTTGGTCGTAGCCCGTCCGCCGGGCGACGCGACGGCCCGGGGTCCGGACCTGCGCTGCCTTCTCGACGATCGCGGCCAGCGCGGCGGAAACCTCGGCCGGTCGTTCCAGCATCAGCATGTGCCCCGCGTCCGGACAGACGGTGAGCTCGGTGCCCGGTAAGGCCTCGGCGATCGACTCGGCACAAGCCGGCGGTGTCAGTCGGTCCTTCTCGCCCACCAGCACCGCCGCGGGCACGTCGCCCAGCGCGGCGAGCGTGTGCAGCCGCTGCTGCGCGCCGACCGAAGCCCGGAAGCCACCGATCGACCGCAGCGACGCCCGCCCGATCGCGGACATCGTCACTTCCAGGTCACCCGGCTCGTGCTCCTCACCGAAGAGCAGCCAGCGCACGCCGGGCCGCAGCGCCGGCAACATCGCCCGATGCGGCCGCCACGCGCCGAGCCGGGCCAGCACTCCGGCGCCGGTCTGCTCCGCCGCCCGCAGGATCGGGGTCAACGGCGTCGGCAGTCCGTAACAGGTGTGCGTGGCGCCCTCAGCGGTGGTGGAGACGAAGAGCAGGCCGGCAACCCGCTCGGCGAACTCCTCCGGGTACAGGTCGGCGTACTCCATGATCGTCATCCCGCCCAGCGAATGCCCGGCCAGCACGACCGGGCCGGTCGGGGCGTACGCGTCGATCACCTCAGCGAGATCGTCCCCCAGCTGTTGCACCGTGGCCGACCGCAGCCTCGTCACACTGGACCGACCATGGCCGCGGGCGTCGTACGCGATCACGCGAGCCCCGGTGCCCGCCAAAGCCCGATGCTGGTAATGCCAGGTGCGCCGATCCAGGCACCACCCGTGCAGGAAGACGACGGTCACCGCGGCGTCGGCCGGCCCGGACGTCTCCACATGCAGCCGTACGCCGTCGGCGAGGGTGAATTCCGATCGCTCGAACATGGGCACCTCCGTGTGTCGCACGGCCCCGCAGTACCCACGGGTAACAATCATCACGCGCCTGACCCGAAATTGCCACCGTGCGACGAAATCTTTGCGACTCCGAGTCGAGCCGCGGTCGAGCGGGAATACTGCGCGCCCGACTCGTAGGTTCCTGTCCTAGTTAAGGGCAGCAGAAGGTGCTCTCCGGGCTTCCTCGCCTGGGCAGCAAAAAGGCGCTCCCCGGGCGAGGAAGCCCGGAGAGCGCCTTGTCGCTAGGTGGAGCTCAGCCCTCGAAGACGCCAGCGTCGACGAGCCGCTGCTCAGTGGCGGCCCAGCCGTGCTGCGGGAAGGTCTGCTCGTAGCTCTGCAGCTCGGCGCGGATCTTCGCACCGTGGCCGGCAGCGGAGAGGACCCGGATCTCCTCGACGAAGGCGTCCGAGTCGGTCTTGAGGTGCGCAGTCTTGCCGTTGGTCAGGTTGCGCACATACGCAAACCGGCCGTTGGCCAGCGGGATGAGGTACTTGAACTCACCGAGCACGCTGAGGGCGCCACCCTGGCCTGCCTGGCCGGCGCGGACGGATGCGCGGGCGGTCTTCGAGGTGTTGCTCGCCACGGCGGTACTCCTTGGGAAAGAACGGGTGTCGGCATAAATCGCCGGAGCAATCCTACACGAGCAGCGCCGGGCCGCACCGCGGGAGCCTCCTGGTCCGTTAGGTCAGGTGTAGCACTGCGGCCAATCACATGTCGATATTGCGGTTTCTCTGGCGCACCATCCGTACCACCCGGCATCATGGAGCACGATCAACCGCGGTCGAGGTCGTAGGGGAAGACGCACCTCGGTCTCCGGGAGGTCACCGTGCCAACGTGTGGCGTCGTATACGTCCACTCGACCCCACTCGCCGTGTGCCAGCACGTCGAGTGGGCGATCGCGCGCGTCCTGACCGCGCCGGTCACCCTGCACTGGACTGCGCAGCCGGTCGATCCCGGCATGCAGCGGTCCGAGTGCAGCTGGACCGGTCGGCCAGGTACCGGCGCCGAGCTGGCTGCTGCCCTCCGGCAGTGGCCCATGATCCGTTTCGAGGTCACCGAGGAGCCGAGCCCCGGCATGGACGGGGAACGCTTCATGCACGTGCCCGGCCGCGGTCTGTTCCACGGCACGATCGGTGCCGCCGGCGACATCCAGATCGGCGAGGACCGCCTCCGCGCGATCATGGCCTCGGCCCGAGCCCCGGAGGCACTGTCCCACGCCCTCGACAAAGCTCTGGGCACCGCCTGGGACGCCGAACTCGAGCCCTACCGCTACGCCGGCGACGGCGCCCCCCTCACCCTCCTCACCCGCGTCGGCTGACCGCGCGCGGCCCGAGGACCGGGTGTCGGCCATAGGACTCCGTGCGTTGCCGCTTCGTGGTGTTTCCGGCGGGCGACGTAGGGTGGGCGGCGGTCGTGCTCCCGCGGCCGGTTCGACGATGGCGGCTGGAGCTGGTGCACATGGTGTGCGTGAGCAGAGCGCTTCGCGTTGCTGCGTCCGTACCCGTCGGATTGGTGTTGGTGGCCTGCGGCAGTGACGCGCCGGCGAAACCGCGAGCCGTTCCTAGCTCCGCGTCCGCGCCGGTGGCCGTGCCCGCGGCGCCGAGCGCAAGTGCCTCGGTGGGCGGCGATCCCGCGCAGCGGGCTGGCGCCGCGGCCAGTGCCATGAGTGACGTGCAGCTCGCGGGACAAGTGCTCATGCCTTATGCGTACGGTGCTGATGCGGACAAGGTGGACGCTGCCGCCGCCGCGGGGAACCAGCGGCTGGGCAAGGTGAACACGCCCGGTGAAATGGTGGCGAAGTTCCACCTGGGTGGACTGATCCTGGTCGGGTTCACCCCGGACGACCCGACCGGGGCGACCAACCCGGCGACAAATGTCGACTCGCCGCAGCAGGTGCGGACGCTGACCGCAGGTCTGCAGGCTGCCGCGCAGCGGGCGCCCGGGGGACAGCCGCTCCTGATCGGCACCGACCAGGAATTCGGTGTGGTCACCCGGATCAGGACCGGGGCCACCCAGCTGCCGGCCGCGATGGCGTTCGGGGCTGCCGGGCGGCCCGAGTTGACCGAAGCCGCCTGGCACGCTGCCGGGACCGAGTTGGCCGCGATGGGCGTCAATGTGGACTTCGCGCCGGTGGCCGACACGCTCGGCCCGGCCGGCAGTTCCGTGATCGGGTCCCGGGCGTACGGTGCTGATCCGGCCGCGAACAGCCTGCAGGTAGGTGCCGCGGTCCGGGGGCTCGAAGCGGCCGGGGTGTCGGCCGCGCTGAAACATTTCCCGGGGCATGGGCACACGACGGGGGACAGTCACGACGGCCTGCCGGTCGTCCAGCACTCTGCGGCCGAGTGGGCGAAGCGGGACCGACCGCCGTTCGATGCGGGGGTTGCCGCCGGGGCGGACCTCGTCATGTCCGGCCATCTCGACGTGCAGGGCCTGGACAAGGGCGTCGCGGCGACGTTCTCCCGCAAGATCATGACGGATGAGCTGCGCGGGCGGATGCGGTTCACCGGGGTGGCCGTCACCGACGCGATGAACATGGCGCCGGCGATGAAGTGGCCGCCCGGTGAGGCCGCGGTCCGCGCGCTGAACGCCGGCAACGATGTGCTGCTCATGCCGCCCGACCTCGCCGCCGCCCGGGATGGCATCGTGGCGGGGTTGAAGGACGGCAGCCTGAGCCGGGCGCGGCTTGTCGAAGCCGTCACGCGCATCCTCACGCTGAAGTTCCGTCCGGGTCGTCCGCAGCCCGCACTGTCCGTGCTGGAGTCCGAGGGGCACCGCAAGGCCGTCGACGCGGCCGCTGCGGCGGCGATCACCGTCCTGAAGGGCCGTTGTTCCGGCCCGCTGATCAACGGCCCGGTCACCGTCACCGCCTCCGGCGGTCGGGAAGTCGCGCGGGTCACGCTGGTCGAGGAGCTGCGCAAGGCCGGCGTGCAGGTCCAGGCCGCGGGCGGCACGATCATCCACCTCGTCGGGTACGGCGACCGCGCCACCGACCTGGATCCCCAAGCGGCGGTCACGGTCATGCTGGACGCGCCTTACTTGCTGTCAGCGGCGCGCTCGGGGGTGCTCGTGGCTACCTATTCGTCCAGCCGGGCGTCGCTGACCGGGTTGTCCGCGGTGCTTGCCGGCAAGGCGAAAGCGCCCGGCCGGTCCCCGGTCGAGGTGCGCGGCCTACCCCGCAGCGCCTGCTAGCACTGACGAAACAGGGGCGCCCCGACCGGGACGCCCCTGTTTCGTGTGCTCGGATCAGAGCGGGATGTTGCCGTGTGCTCCCCGGGCGGCGGGGGCCGCGGCCAGCGCCTCGGCGAGGCGGCGCCGGGTTTCCTCCGGCTTGATGACGTCGTCCACGACGCCGATCTCCAGCGCGCGGTTGACGCCGCCCGCGGTGGTGATCTGCTCCTGGATCAGCTGTTCCCGCAGCGCGTCCCGCTCCTCGTGCGGGGCCGCCGCCAGCTTCTTGCGGTGCAGGATATTCACGGCCGCGCTGGCGCCCATGACCGCCACCTCGGCGTTGGGCCAGGCGAACACCGCGGTGGCACCCAGCGAACGGGAGTTCATCGCGATGTACGCGCCTCCGTACGCCTTGCGCGTCACCAGGGTGACCCGGGGCACGACGGCCTCGGCGAACGCGTGCAGCAGCTTGGCGCCGCGGCGCACGACGCCGTCCCATTCCTGGCCCAGACCGGGCAGGTAGCCGGGCACGTCGACCAGCACGATCAGCGGTACGCCCAGCGAGTCGCACATCCGCACGAACCGCGCGGCCTTCTCGGCGCTGGACGCGTCGAGGCAGCCGCCGAGGCGCAGCGGGTTGTTGGCGATGATGCCGACCGTACGGCCGGCGAATCGGCCCAGGGTCGTGTTGATGTTCGGCGCCCACTTGGCGTGCAGTTCCACACCCGGCTCGTCGAGCAGGGCCTTGACGACCGGCTTGACGTCGTACGCCCGGTTGGCCTCGGCGGGCATCACGGCGCTGAGGTCGTGGCCTTCCTCGGCGCCCTCGGCGATGTCGGCGGGGGTGAGCCGGCCCTGGTGGCCGAGGAGGACGGTGAGCTTGCGCGCCTGAGCGAGGGCGGTCTCGTCGTCCTTGGTCGTGATGTGCACGACGCCGGAGCGGCGGCCGTGCGGCTCGGGGCCACCGAGCCGTTCCATGTCGACCTGCTCACCCGTGACGCTGCGGACCACCTCGGGACCGGTCACGAAGATCCGGCCGCCCTTGCTCATGATCACGATGTCGGTGAGCGCCGGGCCGTACGCGGCACCGCCGGCCGCCGGGCCGAGCACGACCGAGATCTGCGGGACCCGGCCGGAGGCCCGGACCATGGCGGCGAACACCTGGCCGACACCGTCGAGGGCGACGACGCCCTCGGCGAGCCGGGCGCCGCCGGAGTGCCAGAGGCCGAGCACCGGGATCCGCTCGCGGACCGCCGTGTCGATGGCGTCGACGACGTGCCGGCAGCCTTCGAGGCCCATCGCGCCGCCCTGTCGGGTGGCGTCGGTGGCGAAGGCGATGGCCGGCGTGCCGTCGACCTCGCCGCGGGCCCACAGCACGCCCGAGTCGTCCTTGGGCGCCAGCAGGCGCAGGGTGCCCCCGTCGAAGAGCGCGCGCAGGCGCACTTCGGGGTCGCGCTGATCGACTATGGCCGCGTCGGCCGGAGTGGAGGTGGTGGTCACGGCGTTCTCCAAAGTGGGATGAGGGGTCACGCGCGGGTGAAGACGAGCGCCACGTTGTGGCCCCCGAAGCCGAACGAGTTGTTCATCGCGGCCGCGATCTCCAGCGGGCGCGCCTTGTGCGCGGCCACGTCGAGGTCGAGCCGCTCGTCCGGGTCGTCCAGGTTGATGGTGGGCGGGACGACGCTGTCGCGGATCGCCAGGATGGTGGCGATCGACTCGAGCGCGCCCGCGGCACCGAGCAGGTGACCGGACATCGACTTGGTGGAGGTGAGCACCGGGTGGTCGCCGACCGCGGCCCGGATGCCCCGGATCTCGCCCATGTCGCCGACCGGGGTGGAGGTGGCGTGCGCGTTGACGTGGGCAATGTCGGCGCCGGTCAGGCCGGCGTCGCGGATCGCCTTGGTCATGGCGCGGATGCCGCCGCGGCACTCCGGGTCCGGCTGGACGATGTCGAAGCCGTCCGAGGTGATGCCGGCGCCGGCGAGCCGGGCGTAGATGGTGGCGCCGCGGGCGATGGCGTGGTCGGCGCGTTCGAGCACGAGCGCACCGCCGCCTTCGCCCAGGACGAAGCCGTCGCGGCCCTTGTCCCAGGGGCGGGAGGCCCGTTCCGGGGCGTCGTTGCGGGTCGACATGGCCCGCATCGAGGCGAACCCGGCGATCGGCAGTGGGTGGATGACCGCCTCGGTGCCGCCGCAGACGACCACGTCGGCACGGCCGGCGCGGATCAGGTCGAGGCCGAGCGACATCGCTTCCGCACCGGTGGCGCAGGCGCTTGCCATCGAGTGGACGCCGGCCTGCGCGCCGAGGTCGATGCCGACCCAGGCGGCCGGGCCGTTGGGCATGAGCATCGGCACGGTGTGCGGGCTGACCCGGCGCGGCCCGGAGGCCTCCAGGATGTCGTCCTGGTTGAGCAGGGTGATCGCGCCGCCGATGCCGCTGCCGAAGCTGACGGCGAGGCGCTCGGGGTCGAGACCCGAGTCGGCGAGGCCGGAGTCGGCCCAGGCCTGGTGCGCGGCGACCAGTGCGATCGCCTCGGAGCGGTCGAGCTTGCGCAGCCGGACCCGCTCGATCACCTCGGACGGGTCGACCGCCAGGGAGGCGGCGATGCGGACGGGCAGCTGGCCGGCCCACTCCTGGGTGAGCGGAGCCACCCCGGAGCGGCCGGTGAGCATGGCGTCCCAGGTGGACGCGACGTCCCCGCCGAGCGGGGTCGTCGCGCCGAGCCCGGTGACGACGACGTCAGTGGAGCTCATGTCAGTGGTTCGCCTCGATGAAGGACACGGCGTCGCCGACGGTCTTGAGGTTCTGCACCTCGTTGTCCGGGATCTTGACGCCGAACTTCTCCTCGGCGGCCACCACGACCTCGACCATGGAGAGCGAGTCCACGTCCAGGTCGTCGGTGAAGGACTTCTCCTCGGCGACGTCTTCCGGGTTCACCCCGGCGACCTCCTCCAGGATCTCGGCGAGGCCGGAGGTGATCTCAACGCGGGTAGCCATTGTTCGGTGGTTCCTCTCGATGGTGGGTGAAAACTCGTCGGGCCTCGCATCCGCCGCTACGGGCAGCGGATGACCTGCCCGGCGTACGTGAGGCCGCCGCCGAAGCCGAAGAGCAGCACCGGGGCGCCCGAAGGCACCTCGCGCCGTTCGATCAGCTTGGACAGGGCCAGCGGCATGCTTGCCGCCGAGGTGTTGCCGGACTCGACGAGGTCCTTGGCGACGACCACGTCGGGACCGAGGCCCAACCGCTTAACGATGCCGTCGATGATTCGGGTGTTGGCCTGGTGCGGAACGAAGGCGGCAAGTTCCTCCACCTTGACCCCGGCCCGCTCGCAGGTCTGCAGCGCGAACGGGGCGAGCGCGGTCGTCGCCCAGCGGAAGACGCTCTGGCCCTCCTGCTGGATGTACGGCCGCCAGCCCTCGATCCGCAGCACGTCGCCTTTCTCCGGGGCGGAGCCCCAGAGCACCGGGCCGACGCCGGCCTGTTCGCCGTCGGCGACCGCGGTCACCACGGCAGCCCCGGCACCGTCGCCGAACAGGACGGCGGTGCTGCGGTCGGTCCAGTCGACCAGGTCGGACAGCTTCTCGGCGCCGATCACGATGGCGTTGCGGGCGGCGCCGGCGCGCATGGCGTGGTCGGCGGTGGCGAGGCCGTACGAAAAGCCGGAGCAGGCGGTGTTGAGGTCGAACGCGGCCGGTGCGGTGACGCCGAGCCGGGCGGCGACCCGGGTGGCGACGTTGGGGCAGCGGTCGACCGAGGAGCAGGTGGCGACGATGACCATGTCGATGTCCGCGGCGGTGAGGCCCGAGCTCGCCAGCGCCTTCTCGGCGGCGAAGGTGGCCATGTCGGCGACCGTCTCGGTGTCCGCGATCCGGCGTTCGGCGATGCCGACCCGGTCCCGGATCCACTCGTCGTTGGTGTCGACGATCGTGGCGAGGTCGTCGTTGGTCACGATCCGCGAGGGCTGATAGTGGCCCATCGCGACGATGCGGGATCCCGCTGTCATCCTGCTGCTCCTTCGGTCACGCTCGGCGGGGTCATTCCGGCTGCCCGATGCGGGCGACGGGCTGACCGGGGGCCACCGGGTCGTCGTGGTGGGCGAGCCACTCGGTGAGTACGCCCGCAGCGTGCGCGGCTACCTCGACCGGTCCTTGCCGGGTCACCACGGCGCCGATGACCTGGCCGGTGCGGACGGCCGCGCCTTCCTCGAGGCCTTCGGCGGGCTCGAAGGTGCCGGCGCTGGATGCCACGACCACGCGGAAGACCGGCGTCGGTTCGAGGCTGGGGACCATCCCGTGCCGGGCGGCGAGGTCGCGGGCTGCGGGCAGGTCGTCCGGCGTGTTGAGGGTGACGATCTCCGGCGCGTTGTCGCCCTTGAGTTCGCGCTTGACCAGGCCGGCAAGGGTGCCGGCCGGCGGCAGCTCGATGATGCCGGTGACGCCGAGGTCGCGCAGGGTGCGCATGACCAGGTCCCAGCGGACCGGTGCGGTGACCTGGCGAACCAGGCGCTGCACCATTTCGCGGCCGTGGATGACGGCGGAGCCGTCCAGGTTCGACAGCAGGATGCGGGCCGGGTCGGCCACGCTGACGCCGCTGGCGACCGCGCCGAGCGCCTGCTCGGCGGGGGCCATGTACGGCGTGTGGAACGCGCCGGCGACGGCGAGCGCCCGGACCCGGGCTCCCTCCGGCGGCTCGGCGGCGAACTTGCCGAGGGCGTCGAGGGCGCCGGCGGCGACGATCTGGCCGGCGCCGTTGCGGTTGGCGGGATAGAGGCCGTGCTGCTCGATCGCGGCGACGACGGTGTCGGCGTCACCGCCGAGGACGGCGCTCATGCCGGTCGGTTCGAGGGCGCAGGCGGCGGCCATCTCCCGGCCGCGGACGCCGGCGAGGGTGATCGCGGCTTCGGCGGGCAGCACGCCGGCCAGGGCGGCGGCGCCGAGCTCGCCGACGCTGTGGCCGGCGACCAGGCCGACGTCGTACATCGGGAGGTGCTCGGCGGCGAGCAGGGCGGCGGCGACCAGCAGGGGCTGGGTCCGGGCGGTGTCCTTGATCTTGTCGGCGTCGGCCTGGGTGCCGAGGTGGATGAGGTCGACGCCGGCGAGGGCGGACCACCACTTCAGGCGGGCTTCGGCACCGGAGAGTTCGAGCCACGGGGAGAGGAAGCCGGGCTTCTGGGAGCCCTGGCCGGGCGAGAGTACGGCGAGCACGTCCTTGACTCTTCCGGATGTGAACCCGTTCCGCGGTTGCCGCCGGCGACCAAACCCTACGACCGGCGTTGTGGGGTTCCTACAAACCCGGCTCTATTTTGTCCGTATCCGTGGGTATTTCTGGGCATACCCGTGACGTTTCGCCGGCCGACTCGTTGCCGTGAGCTAGCTCGCAGGATCGAGCCGTCCGATGGTCAGCGCCATCCGCAGCGCGAACGCGTCGCGGCCGTCCAGAGGGGACAATCCGGTCACTTCGGCGACCCGCTTGAGTCGGTACCGGACGGTGTTGGGATGCACGAACAACTCGCGGGCCGCGCTTTCCAGCACGCCGCCCGTGCTGAAGAACGCGTCCAGGGTCTCCAGGAGGCCGCCGCCCGCCCGGGTCAGGGCGCCATACACGTCGTGGCGCAACGCGCGGCGGGCTTCGGAGTCGCCGGCCAGGGCTCGCTCGGGCAGCAGAGCCTCCGCGGCGACCGGGGTGGGAGCCGCGGGCCACGCTTGGGCGGCCCTGAAACCGGACAGTGCCGCCCGCGCCGATTCGGTGGCGTGATCCAGCGACGGGACGGCCGGGCCGACGACCACCGGCCCCTCGCCGAAGGCGGGGGCGAGTTGTTCCGCGATCGCCATCGGGTCGGCGGCGCCGCCCATCACCACCACCAGCCGGTCGCCGTGCACGCCGCCGATCACCTCGACCCGGGCGCGTCGGGCGGCGCGGTAGACGGTGTGCAGGACGGCGGTGTGGTCGCCGCCGGGGGAGCGCCCGACCACCACGGCCACCGGCGGAGCGTCGGCCCAGCCCAGTGCGGCTGCCCGGCTGGCGAGGACGTCCGAGGAGTCGCCGCGCAGCAGGGCGTCCACCAGCAGGGCCTGCAGCCGGGCGTCCCACGCGCCCCGCGACTCGGCGGCCCGGGCGTAGACCCGGGCCGCGGAAAAGGCGATCTCCCGGGAGAACTTGAGGATGGCCTCGGTGAGAGCGCCCTCCTCACCAGCCGCAGCCAGGTGGCTGACCTGGGACTCGGCGACGTCGATGGTGACTTTGATGAGCTGCACGGTCTGCGTCAGCGTGATCGAGCGGGCCAAGGCGCGGGGTGCGGCCGCGAAGACCTCGTCGGAGATTTCCTGGGTGCCGGCCGCGGTGCCGCCGGAGCGCAGCCACTCGACCAGGGACCGGACGCCGGCCTGGGCCACCAGCATGATCGAGGAGCGTTGGTCCGCGGGCAGTGCCCGGAACCAGGGCAGCGTCTCGTCCATCCGAACCACGCTCGCCGAGGCGAGATCACCGGCGCTGCGCTCGACCCTGCGCAGGGTGGCCGCCAGAGGAGGGCGCTTCGCCGCCCCAGGCCTGCCGCGCTCCGCCACCCGCCCAGCATGTCAGGGGGCGGGCGAGACGGGAGTGTCGCGGACCACATTGCCGTGACTTTTGGGAGATTTGTCCGTAATCGCGGTGCGCCTTCCCCCCAGTTTCGGTCGGTGACCTGGCATGGTGTCGTCCTAGCGCCGCACGGACCGGTCCCCGCAGAGGGTCAAGCCGGGCGTCGCGGTGCCGATCAGACCCCAGTACCGGCGCACGGCGGAAGGAGGCGGACATGACCGAGCACGAAGGCGTACGTACCGAAGCAGAGCACGACGCCGAGGAAGCCGCGCCCGACGCCGCGCTCGCCGTACGGCCGGCCGGTGACGAGCCGACCGACGACGTCCCGCACCGGGGCGGCTGCCGGTCGGAGCTGCGCGGTTGGGCCGGCGCGCACCTGCACGGAGCCGTGCGACCGCGGCGGCGTGCGGCCGGCCGTGGTCGGCCACCCGGCCGTTGGTGCTAAACCCTCACCCGGGGGAGTGACTGCCGGCGGCGCTGCGGCGCGTCCAGCGTCCGTGCAGGTCGACGGCCGACACGGTAGGGCAGTGGACGACAAGAGACGGCTGATACTCGACCAGGCCCTGGCCCTCGTCGACGAGCGCGGGCTGTCCGCCATGTCCATGCGCGCGGTGGCGGAACGGGTAGGCCTCACCTCGATGGCGCTCTACCCGTACGTGGGGGGTAAGGACGCGCTGCTGGACGGTCTGGTCGACCTGCTGCACCTGGAGCTCGGCTCGGCGTACGGCGACGACCCGGCGGACATCGACTGGCGGCAGCGACTGCGGGCGCTGGGTCGGGCGGTGCGCGAACTGTCCCGCCGGCACCCGTCGGCGTACCCGCTGCTGCTCAACCGCCCGTCGCCCGGCGGCTCCTGGCTGACCGCGGCCCTGCGCAACACGTTGCACGATGCCGGTGTGCCCGCCGCTGAGGTGCCGCGGTTGACCCGGATGATCTGCGCCTTCCTGCTCGGCTACACGACCGGCGAGGTGACCGGTGGCCTACCGTCCGGCAGCCTGGATCCGGAGAACGAGGTGGAGAATTCCGCCGCCGAGTTCGACGCGGACCTCGACGACCTGATCCGGCTCGTGGAGGTCACCATCCGGGTCGTGTGACCCCCGTTCCGCGTCGGCGCCCCCGTCCTATGCCCTATAAAGGTGCAAAAGGTACGGAGGAACGCGATGACCGACGACTATGTGGCTCAGCGGTACGTCCACCTGCGCCGCGCCGCGTTCCTGATGTGCGGCGACTGGACCCGCGCTGGCGATCTCGCCCGCGCCACCCTCGCCCGTGCGTTGACCGATCCCGATGTCGGCGACCTGGACCTGTGGGCGTACGGGGACCTGATGGCCGCCTTCAAGCCGTCGCACAGCCGCCGCGAGCATGTCTTCGTCGCCCCGCCGGAGCCCGCCGACCGCGGGGCCGCCGACACGGACGCAGCGCTCGGCGACGTCTACACCGTGCTTGTGCTGGACGCGCTGCGCCGGCTGCCGCCCAAGTGCCGGGCGGTGCTCGTCCTGCACCACTTCTGCCATCTCGCCGTTGCCGAGACCGCGGACGTGCTCGGCCTGGACGGCAACAAGGTCACCGAGTACGAGGCGGAGGGCCTGTCGGCCTTCAACGCCCTGCTCCGCGCGACCCAGCCGGTGGCGTCATGAGCGCCGCCATGACCGCTGTCCTGGAACAGGCCTGTGCCGGCGAGCCGCCGATCGACGACGCGGTCCAGGACATCTTCCGCCGCGCGGATCGGCTGCGCCGCCGCCGCGCCCGCTCGGTGATCCTCGGTGGGATGGCCGCCATCGTGGTCGTCGTGCTGCTCGGGTACGCGCTCACCACGGTCTTGTTACCCGGCCCGAAGCCCCGCTCGGCCGCCGCGGTGCCGGTCGCCCAGCCGCGCCCGTCCGCCGAGTTGGATCCGGTGCTGAACATCCTCGTCGGTCCGATCGAGGCGAAGGACCGCAGCATCGTGCCCCGCCTGCCCGCCTCGGGTTCCGGCTGGCGGCAGTACGCGGTGACGGAATCGGACGGCCGCCCGCACGGCCTGATCGAGGTGGCCGTGTTCGACGCACCGGCCGGGCTGTGTCTGCCGGTGCTCGCCGACGAGACCGCGTGCGCCCGCCCGGATCGCACCAAAGCCGGCATCGAGTACGCCCGCTACGCCGACACCGCCGACGAGGACTGGCAGGTCCGTCAGGTGATCGCCCGCCGCACGGTCGACGGCCGCACAGTCGCGGTCCAGGCCACGGGCGAGCGGGGCACCGGCGACGGTGAGCAGGGCGAACCGCCGCTGACCGGCCGCGAACTGGCCGACGTGGCGACAAACCCCAAGCTGCTGGACGCCTTCGGCCTGGGGGAGCGCTGCAACGCCCCCGCCCCGGCCTGCCCCATCTTCAAGATCCCGGTGCGCCCGTCCGGCGACTAGATCCGGCGGCGGACCAGGAAGGCGACGCCGCCCAGGCCGATCAGGACCACGACCAGCACGGCCGCGTTGATGAGGAACAGGTTGCGCATGTCGCCGGCGATCTCGTTGCCGATGGCGACCGGGTCGAGCTCCTTGCGGTCCACCTCTTCGCCGATGCCGCCGCCGATGCCGCCGGTGACCACGTCCGGCTTGGGCTTGAGCGGGGCGCCGGTGAGCCGCAGCGACTCGGACATGGTGAGCCGGCCGTAGAACCAGCCGGCGCTCGCGGTGCCGTTCGGCTGCTTCTCCGGGCGGTAGGCCCGCGGCCCGCCGGCTGCCAGCGGATAGAGGTCGTACTGCTGGGTGGGCTTGTCCTTGGCGATCACCGTGATGGTGTACTTCGGACCGAGCTTGTCGGAGCCGGGCTTGTTCGTCGTGGGCTCGGCGGCCGACAGCCAGTTGACCTCACTGAGCATGCGCTGGAAGAGGTCCGGCCGGTCGGCCTGCTGGACGACGATCTCCGGGCTGTCGGTGCCGGCAATCTGCAGCGTGGTCGGCAGCGTCGCCTTGGTCGTCGCGGCCGGGGACTCCTCCCGGTGCGGTAGCGGAGCGGCGTGCGCCGCCGAACCGATTCCGGTGCCGAGCACCGCCGCCGCGGTCACCAGACCGGCTGCCGACGCCAGCTTTCCGAAGATCCCTCGTGCCATCGTCGGCCTCCCCCGCCTGCGTGATGGTCTATGCCTGCGCTGCTCGGGTCCTGCCTCCAGACTCTCCCGTGGCGTGCTCCGAGCGCACCCAGGGCCGTGGCCTTTTGGAGCTATCAGAGAAACGCTGAGGAAGAGCAGTGATGACCGCTGATCAGCGCGCGAATAGTATCGAGCTGGCGCAAGCTGTGGGTGCCCGGATCACCCGACGTGCTGAGAGTCATACTCCAACGACGGGTGGCGATGGCGCGATCACTGTCGGATGAGGTAATGCGCGCGCCGGGAGCCCCGACGCGCGCATTCTCTGGTGCTGACAGGCAGTTCAGCCGAGCTTCGCCCGGGCAGCGGCGAGCCGGGCCAGGGTCCGTTCCCGGCCCAGCATCTCGAGCGATTCGAAGAGCGGCAGGCCGATCGTGCGTCCGGTGGCGGCGACCCGGACCGGCGCCTGGGTCTTGCCGAGCTTGAGTCCGCGCTCCTCGCCGACGGCTTCGAGCGCGGTCTTCAGCGGCTCAGCCGTCCACTCGTCGAGCGCACCGAAAGCGGCCGCGGCGGCGTCGAGGATGTCGCCGGCGCCCTCCTTCATGGCCTTGTTCCAGGACTGCTCGTCGGTTGCCGGCTCGTCGAGGAAGAGGAAGTCGACGTATTCCACGATCTCGCTGAGCACCGCGATCCGGGTCTGAGCCAGCGGCGCGACCGCGGCGAACACCCGGGTGTCGAACGCGGCCGGGTCCCACGGCGGTGCCGGGATGGTCGAGGTGCCGGACAGCCAGGGCGCGCAGACCGACGCGAACTCCTCGGCCGACAGCGCCCGGATGTATTCGCCGTTGAAGGCGCGCAGCTTCTTGACGTCGAAGAAGGCGGGGGCGTGGTTGACGCCTTCGAGCTTGAACTCCGCCAGCACGGTCTCCCAGGGCACGATCTCCCGGTCGCCGCTGGGCGCCCAGCCGAGCAGCATCAGGTAGTTGCGCATCGCGGCGGCGAGGTAACCCTCGTCGCGGTACGACTCGAGGGCCACCTTGTCGCGGCGCTTCGACAGCTTCTGCCGCTTCTCGTTGACGATGACCGGGACGTGCGCCCACACCGGCGGCTTCACGCCCAGCGCCTCCCACAGCAGCTGCTGCTTGGGGGTGTTGGGCAGGTGCTCCTCGGCCCGGATGACGTGGGTGATGCCCATGGTCATGTCGTCGACCACGTTGGCGAGCAGGAACACCGCTGTGCCGTTGCTGCGGGCGATGACGAAGTCCTCGAGGAGCTTGTTCTCGAAGGTCGGCTCGCCGCGGACCAGGTCGACGACCACGGTCGCGCCCTCGTCCGGCGTACGGAAGCGCAGGGCCCGACCCTCACCCGGGCCGAGCGCACGCTCCCGGCAGAAGCCGTCGTAGCCGGTGTGGGTGTTGCCGGTGCGCTGGATGACGTCGTCGCGGGCGCAGTCGCAGTAGTACGCGCGGCCTTCGCCGTAGAGCCGGGTGGCGGCGGCGGTGTGCTCGGCGGCGTAGGTCGACTGGAAGTAGGGGCCTTCGTAGGAGCCGCGCTCGATGCCGATCCAGTCGAGGGCCTGGATGATGCCCTCGGTCCATTCCGGACGGTTACGGGCGGCGTCGGTGTCCTCGATCCGCAGGACGAAGGTGCCGCCGGTCTGCTGGGCGACGATCCAGTTCTGCAGCGCCGAGCGGGCGCCGCCGACGTGGAACATTCCGGTCGGAGAGGGGGCGAAGCGTACGCGTACAGTCACGAGACCAGCCTACGGCGCCCGTCACCCGGATAACCGTCAGGGCACCGAGCGGATCTGCACCACCAGCACCGCGCCGAGCAGGGTGACCCCGGCCGTGGCCGCGTAAAGGGTCGGATAGCCGCCAAGGTGGGTGACGATCGGGGCGGCCAGTGCCGGCCCGAGCACCTGCGGCGCCGCGGTGGCAATGTTGATCACGCCGAGGTCTTTGGCCCGGTCCACCGCGGTGGGCAGCACCTGGGTGATCAGCGCGGTGTCCACGGCCAGATACACGCCGTAGCCCGCGCCGAGCAGCACCGAGCCCACCATCGCGACCGGCCAGGTGGGCCAGATCGCCAGCAACAGGGCGGCCACGGCGATGGCGACGCCGGACCACACCACGTAGATCTTGCGGCGGCCGGAGCGGTCGGACAGCCGGCCGCCGACCACGGCCGTGGCGACCATGCCCACCGTGTAGAGCAGGATCATGATCAGCAGGCCGGTGTCCGGGTCGTCGAGCCGGACCTCGTCGGTGAGGAAATACAGCAGGTAGAGCGTCCCGAGCGCGTTGCCGAGCTGGACCAGGAACCGGGTGCCCCAGGCCCACACGAAGTCGGGATGCCGGCGCAGCACCCGCAGGATCGATTCGCCCGGCGGCCGGGCGGTGGTGGTGGCGGGCAGCGGATCGTCCGGCGTCAGCAGCGCGAACGGCACGGCCAGCACGATGAGTCCGACCGCCATCGCCACGTATCCGCTCAGCGTGCCGGTGACGACGGCGGTGACCAGGACGGCGCCCAGCACGAGCCCGAGCGCCTGCGGCATGCCGATCCAGCCGGACACCTGGCCGCGCTGCGTGACCGGCACCCGGTCGGGCACCGCCGCGCTCAGGGTCGCGAGCATGACGTTGAGGCCGGCCATCGTGCCTGCCCAGCCCAGCGCCACCCCGGCCACCGAATGCTGCACCCCGAGGAAGAGCAGGGAGATCGCCGCGAGGGCGGCACCGCCGAGGGTCCAGACGTGCCTCCTTCCGTACGCGCGACTGCCGATCTTGAAGCGCGACCGATCCGACCAGGCCCCCGCTGCGGGGTTGACGATGATCGCCACCAGGGCGCCGATCGCGGTGACCCAGCCCAGGGTGACCTCTTTGTCGGCGGCGCCGATCTCGGCGATCTGCTCAGGCAGCAGCACCTGCACCGGGGTGAAGAAGACCATCCACAGTCCCAGGTTGGCCGCGAAGAGCAGGCCGATCCACGAGCGCCGGACGGGTACTACCGGCTCGGCCAGTGCGGCCGGGGCGCCCTGCGTGACACTCATGGTCCCCCCTGGGGAAACGCGAAAGTGTCTCGGACTCTAACGGGCCCCGGTCTCCTTCGGAAGAATCATCGCCGGCGGGCTTACGATCAGCGGATGGGCAAGCTGGTGGCGGTCTCGTACGTAACTCTCGACGGTGTCTTCGAGGAACCGGCCTGGAGTGGTCCCTACTTCAACGACGAGCTCGGCAGCTGGCAGGAGGCGAACCTCACCGAGGCCGACGCGCTGCTGCTCGGCCGCAAGACCTACGAGGGCTTCAAAGCCGCCTGGCCGCAGATGGAAGCCAGCACCGGCGACTTCGGCAAGAAGATGAACGGGATGCCCAAGCACGTCGCCACCACCACGCTGACCCAGCCCG
This sequence comes from Actinoplanes sp. NPDC051859, assembly GCF_044452725.1. NCBI lineage: Bacteria > Bacillati > Actinomycetota > Actinomycetes > Micromonosporales > Micromonosporaceae > Actinoplanes > Actinoplanes sp. NPDC051859. The sequence continues at coordinate 192,640 of NZ_JBITBX010000002.1, forward strand.
AGTGGAACGCCAGCTTCCTGACCGGCGAGGTCCACGAGGCGGTCGCCGCGCTCAAGGCCGAACCCGGCAACCTGCTTCTCAACGGCAGCGCCGACCTGCTCAACTACCTGACCCGACACAACCTCGTCGACGAGTACCGGTTCATGGTCTTCCCGGTCGTCGTCGGCGAGGGCCGCCGGCTCTGGCACGAGGGCACCAAGGTGGCGCTGAGCCACACCGGCTCGTGGACCACCAAGACCGGCGTCGAAGTCGTCTCCTACATCCCCGCATAGCAAAAAGGGGGATGCGCCAGGCGGCACATCCCCCTTTAGCTGTGACTAGCTGTCGCCGCCGGTCTCGCCCACCGGGGCGGCGTTCACGTCGTCGATCGCGTACTTCTTGGCGGCCTCGGCCGGCACGTGCGCCGGCACCTTGCCGCGCAGCGCGAGCTGACGCAGCGTCGCCACCGTCACCGACTCCGCGTCCACGTGGAAGTGGCGGCGCAGCGCGTGCCGGGTGTCGCTCATGCCGAAACCGTCCGTGCCCAGCGACGTGTAGTCGTTCGGCACCCAGCGGCTGACCAGGTCCGGCACTGCCCGCATCCAGTCGCTGACCGCGACCACCGGGCCGTCCGTGCCCTCCAGCGCGGTCTGCACGTACGGCTTGCGCGGCTGGTCACCCGGGTGCAGCAGGTTGTGCTCCTCGACCTCCACCGCGTCGCGGCGCAGCTCGGTCCACGAGGTCACCGACCACACGTCCGCGGCCACACCCCAGTCCTGGGCCAGCAGGTTCTGTGCCTTGAGCGCCCACTGCATGCCGGTGCCCGACGCGAGCAGCTGCGCCCGCGGGCCGGTGGTCTCCGGCGCCGCGGCGTACCGGTACATGCCCTTGAGCAGGCCCTCGACGTCCACGTTCGCCGGCTCGGCGGGCTGCAGGATCGGCTCGTTGTAGACGGTGAGGTAGTAGAAGATGTTCTCCTGCTGCTCGCCGTACATGCGGTGCAGGCCGTTCTCGATGATGTGCGCGATCTCGAACGCGAACGCCGGGTCGTACGCGACCACCGCGGGGTTCGTCGCCGCGATCAGCAGCGAGTGGCCGTCCTCGTGCTGGAGACCCTCGCCGTTCAGCGTGGTCCGGCCGGCCGTGGCGCCGAGCAGGAAGCCGCGGGTCATCTGGTCCGCCGCCGCCCACAGCTCGTCGGCGGTGCGCTGGAAGCCGAACATCGAGTAGAAGATGTACAGCGGGATCATCGGTTCGCCGTGCGTCGCGTACGAGGTGCCCGCGGCGATGAAGCTGGCCGTGGAACCGGCCTCGTTGATGCCCTCGTGCAGGATCTGCCCGGTGGTCGACTCCTTGTAGGACAGGAACAGCTCCCGGTCCACCGAGGTGTACGTCTGCCCGTGCGGCGAGTAGATCTTCTTCGTCGGGAACAACGAGTCCATGCCGAACGTCCGGGCCTCGTCCGGGATGATCGGCACCCAGCGGGCGCCGAACTCCTTGTCCTTCATGATGTCCTTGAGCAGGCGGACGAACGCCATCGTGGTGGCGACCTTCTGCTTGCCCGAGCCCCGCTTCACGTCGCCGAACCGCGCCGACTCCGGAATCGCCAGCGGGATGCTCTTGGTCCGCCGGGTCGGGATCGAGCCGCCCAGCTCCCGCCGCCGCTCCCGCAGGTACTCGATCTCGTCCGAGTTCTCGCCGGGGTGGAAATACGGCGGGAGATACGGGTTCTCTTCCAGCTGCTTGTCGGAGATCTCCAGGTAGAGCCGGTCCCGGAAGCCCTTGAGGTCGTCCAGGGTCAGCTTCTTCATCTGGTGCGTGGCGTTGCGGGCCTCGAAGTGCGAGCCCAGCGTCCAGCCCTTGATGGTGTGCGCCAGGATCACCGTCGGCTGGCCGGTGTGCTCGGTGGCGGCCTTGTAAGCCGCGTACAGCTTCTTGTAGTCGTGGCCGCCGCGCTTGAGGTTCCACACCTCGTCGTCGGACATGTGCTCGACCAGCTTGCGGGTGCGCGGGTCGCGGCCGAAGAAGTTCTCCCGCACGTACGCGCCGGACTCGCCCTTGTAGGTCTGGTAGTCGCCGTCCGGCGTCACGTTCATGAGGTTGACCAGGGCGCCGTCGGTGTCGGCGGCGAGCAGCGGGTCCCACTCGCGGCCCCAGACGACCTTGATCACGTTCCAGCCGGCGCCGCGGAAGAACGCCTCCAGCTCCTGGATGACCTTGCCGTTGCCGCGCACCGGGCCGTCGAGCCGCTGCAGGTTGCAGTTGATCACGAAGGTGAGGTTGTCCAGCTCCTCGCGGGCGGCCAGCCCGATCGCGCCGAGCGACTCGACCTCGTCCATCTCGCCGTCGCCGAGGAACGCCCAGACGCGCTGCTGGCTGGTGTCCTTGATCCCGCGGTTGTGCAGGTAGCGGTTGAACCGGGCCTGGTAGATCGCGTTCAGCGGGCCGAGGCCCATGCTGACCGTCGGGAACTCCCAGAAGTCCGGCATCAGCCGCGGGTGCGGGTAGGACGGCAGGCCGCCACCCGGGTGCGACAGCTCCTGCCGGAAGCCGTCCAGGTCGTGCGTGGTCAGCCGGCCCTCGAGGTACGCGCGGGCGTACATGCCGGGGGAGGCGTGGCCCTGGAAGAAGATGTGGTCTCCGCCGCCGGGGTGCTCCTTGCCGCGGAAGAAGTGGTTCATGCCGACCTCGTAGAGGCTGGCGCTCGACGCGTACGTGGAGATGTGGCCGCCGACGCCGATCTCCGGACGCTGCGCGCGGTGCACCAGCATCGCCGCGTTCCACCGGATGTACGCCCGGATCCGCCGCTCCACGAACTCGTCACCCGGGAACCACGGCTCCCGCTCCGGCGGAATCGTGTTGATGAAGTCCGTCGAGGTCAAGGGCGGTACGCCCACCTGACGCTCCCGGGCCCGCTCGAGCAGGCGCAGCATCACGTACCGGGCGCGCTTGGCGCCGCGCTCGTCGATGACCCCGTCGAGGGAGTCGACCCACTCGCCGGTCTCCTCGGGGTCGATGTCCGGAAGCTGGCTCGGTAGGCCGTCGCTGATCACCGGGCGCTTGCGTTCCGTGGCCACAGGCATTCCTCTTGGTCGGGTGCGGGTAGGACGGGTGAATGGTTCCATCCTGCCCCCTGGCGGTGGCTGGCGTCACGCCTACCGTCCGGCTACGCGATGCTCGCCACAGGTACTGACCAGTAACTTCGGCGCGGGACCCTCAACCTTGGAGAAAGCTGAACCGCACCTGGCGTTCCGGGTTGTCGCCATTGGGGTCCACGAGGCAGATGGACTGCCAGGTGCCGAGCGCGATCCGGCCGGCCAGCACGGGCAGTGACGCGTACGGCGGGATCCAGGCGGGCAGCACGTGGTCCCGGCCGTGCCCGCGTGAGCCGTGCCGATGCCGCCACTTGTCCTCGGCGGGCAGCAGATCCTCGATGGCCGTCAGCAGGTCGTCGTCGGACCCGGCCCCGGTCTCGATGATGGCGAGCCCCGCTGTCGCATGCGGCACGAACACGTGCAGCAGACCATCGCCGCGGCCGTCGACGAACCGCTCGGCCTCGGCGGTCAGGTCGCGCACGACCGGTCTGCCACCAGTCCGCACGGTGATCACGATGCTGTCCATGCCCGCGAGTCTTACAGGTAGAGGTCCATGACCAGGAAGGACGCCCCTACGCTCAGGAACCACAGTCCGCACAGCACGACCCGGCCCGCACCGGCCCATATCGACATGCATCCAGCCGACCACGCCTCATCGCACGCCCGCAGCCGAATCGCCCGCGGTCATCCGAGCGGTGGCGGGTCTGTCCAGGGTCGGCAATGCTGATGCGGGTGACCACCCCGCAGCACCTCGACGAGTGGTTCCGCGCCGCCGTCACGGCCCTGGAGCCGGACGACCCGCCCGCGCCGGGCGGCTCCCGGTCCGCCGAGGACCCGGTGTGTGCCGGCTCCGCGCTCACCGGGGCCGTCGCCCGGCAGCTGTTCGACGCGCAGGTGACCAGCCGACACCTCGATCTCGCCGCCCGCTGGCTGCGCGGCTTCGACGAGGGCTTCTACACCATCGGCTCGTCCGGCCACGAAGGAAACGCCGCCGTCGCCGCCGCCCTACGCCCGGACGACCCCGCCCTGCTGCACTACCGCTCGGGAGCGTTCTACTGTGCGCGCGCCGCCAACCGTGCACCGGACGACTCCGCGCTCCTCGACGCCGCCCGAGACGTCCTGCGTGGCGTCGTCGCCTCAGCCGCCGAACCCCTCGCCGGCGGCCGGCACAAAATTTTCGGCCGCGCGGACCTGCACATCATCCCCACCACGTCGACCATCGCCTCGCACCTGCCCCGAGCCGTCGGTCTCGCGTACGCCCTCAGCGCCGCCCAGCCGGGTGTCACCCCACCCTGGCCGGCCGACGCGATCGCCGTCGCGTCCTTCGGCGACGCCTCGGTCAACCACGCCAGCGCCACAGCCGCCCTCAACACCCTCGGCTGGTACGCCCACACCGGCCGGCAGCTGCCCCTGCTGCTGGTCTGCGAGGACAACGGCTACGGCATCAGCGTCGCCTCCCCGCCGGGCTGGGTCGCCGAAACCCTGCGCGCCCGACCCGGCCTGCGCTACCTCGCCGCCGACGGGTGCGATCCGGTGTCCGCGTACGACACCGCGCGTGCGGCTGTGGAGTGGGTGCGGGAGCAGCGGCGGCCGGCCGTGCTGCACCTGCGGACGGTGCGGCTGATGGGGCATGCGGGGGCGGACGCTGAGGTCGCGTACCGAAATCGGGCGGAAATCGCCGACGACCTCGCGCGTGACCCGCTGACCGGAACCGCCCGCCGCCTGGTCGCGGGTGGCTTCGCCACCGGAGCGGCGCTGCTGGCCCGCTACGACGAACTGGGCTGGCAGGTCCGCAAGATCGCCGAGGAAGTGCTCGGCGAACCCAAACTCGCCACCACGGCCGAAGTCGTGGCGCCGCTGGCTCCGCGGCGGCCACTGCGCACCGCCCGGCACATCGCCGACACCGCCACCCGGGCCCGCGGGGCCGGCTCCGCGGCCCGCCTGCGCGCCTTCGGCGGCAAACTGCCCGAGAACGGCGGCCCGCTCACCCTCGCCCGGACGATCAACGCCACGCTCACCGACGCCCTGCTCACCCACCCCGAAGCCCTCGTGTACGGCGAAGACGTCGCAGCCAAGGGCGGCGTCTACGGCGTCACCAAGAACCTGCTCGACCGCTTCGGCCCCGACCAGGTCTTCGACACCCTGCTCGACGAGACGTCCATCCTGGGCCTCGGACTCGGCACCGCGTTGGCCGGCCACCTCCCCATCCCCGAAATCCAGTACCTGGCCTACCTGCACAACGCCGAAGACCAGCTCCGCGGAGAAGCCGCCACGATGGCCTTCTTCTCGCAGGGCGCCTTCCGCAACCCCATGGTCGTCCGAGTCGCCGGGCTGGCCTATCAGGAGGGCTTCGGCGGCCACTTCCACAACGACAACTCGGTGGCTGTGCTGCGCGACGTACCCGGAATGGTGTTGGCCGTGCCCGCCCGGCCGGCGGACGCCGCACCCATGCTGCGGTCCTGCCTGGCCGCGGCAGCCGTCGACGGCACCGTCAGCGTGTTCCTGGAGCCCATCGCGCTCTACCACGCCCGCGACCTGTTCCAGCCGGGCGACGGCGAGTGGCTGGCGCCGTACGCGCCGCCGGAAGAGTGGCAAACCGCGCACGTGCCGATCGGCCGGGCCCGCACCTACCCGGTCGGCGCAGCCGGCGACCTCACCATCGCGACCTTCGGCAACGGCGTCCGGATGGCACTGCGCGTCGCCGCCCGCCTCGCCGACGAAGGATTCGGGTCCCGAGTGGTGGATTTGCGCTGGCTCAGCCCGCTCCCGGTCGCCGACCTGCTCCGCGAGGCGTCGGCGACCGGCCGAATCCTGATCGCCGACGAAACCCGCCGCTCCGGCGGCGTCGGCGAAGGAATCCTTGCGGCCCTGGTAGACGGCGGTTTCGTCGGCTCGGCCCGGCGAATAGCGGCCGCGGATTCGCTCGTTCCACTGGGTCCGGCAGCGCAGCACGTCCTGATCGGGGAAGATGCGATCACACAGGGCGCCCACGCCCTGCTGGCACGGTAAATTGCCACACACGCGGTGCGCCACTTGCGCGCACGGCCCCGAGTGTGTGGACTACCCCCACAGAATGTCGTGAACAGCAAGGAGGAATTCGACAGTGAGCGCGACCGCTGGTCAGGCCGACGGCGTACGCAGCCTGGCGGACCGGTTCGGCCTCGAGCCGAACATGGTGGTCATGGAGATGGGCTACGACGACGATGTCGACGAGGCCCTCCGTGACGCCCTGACCGAACGCGTGGGTGATTTGGTCGACGAGGACACCGACGAGGTGGTCGACGCGGTACTGCTCTGGTATCGCGACGGCGACGGTGACCTCTTCGAAGTCCTCACGGATGCCCTGGGCCCGCTCGCGGACAGCGGCGTGGTGTGGCTCCTGACCCCCAAGGCGGGCCGCGACGGCCACGTCGAACCGAGCGAGGTCAGTGAAAGCGCACCCACGGCTGGCCTGCAGCAGACCTCCACGGTGAACGCCGGCAAGGACTGGACCGCCGCCCGGCTGGTCTCCCCACGCGGAGCCAAGAAGAAGTAACGGCACCCGCAACTCTGCGGTCGCCAGCCGCGCGGACCTTGCCGCCGCGCGGCCATTCGGCGCGGCCGTTTATCGTTACCGCATGCTGATCGACGTGGGCACCGAAGCGCCGGAATTCACCCTGAAGGACCAGAACAACCAGGAGGTCACCCTCGCTGACTTCCGCGGCCGCAAAGCGGTGCTCCTGGTCTTCTACCCCCTCGCCTTCACCGGCACCTGCCAGGGCGAGCTGGCCGAGATCAAGGACAACCTCCCGGCGTACGCCAACGAGGACGTCCAGGTCCTCACGGTCAGCGTCGACTCCGCCTACAGCCACAAAATCTGGGCGGAGCGGGAGGGCTACGAATTCCCGCTCCTCGCCGACTTCTGGCCGCACGGCGGGGTCGCCCAGGCGTACGGCACCTTCAACGACGAGGCCGGCTTCGCCAACCGCGGCACCTTCCTCATCGACAAGGCCGGCGTGGTCCGCTTCGCCGAGATGACCGGCCCCGGCGAGCGGCGCGACCAGGACGGCTGGCGGAAGGCCCTGACGGAGCTGGTCGGCTGACCGGGTAGGATGACGACTCCGGTTTCTGCGGAGCCGGGCGCGTAGCTCAGTGGGAGAGCACTCGCCTTACAAGCGAGGGGTCGCAGGTTCGAAACCTGCCGCGCCCACCATCCTTTCCGGCCTTCATCTCGGCTTGCCGGGCCTTCATCTCGGCGAATGCCCCACCCAGGGCTTCCGCCAGCATGCTTCAGTTGCCTGATGGAGCGTCCGTACCGCTGGCCGCTGGTCGCGGCCATGATCCTCGCCGCGGCCCAGACCGCCGGATGCACTGATGACGACGTGATCGGTGCCGACCCCGTGCCGGCGGCCCCTACCGGCGGGACCCTCGGAGAGCTCCGTCAGCAAGCGGCCGCCGTGCTGGCCCACCACGACGCGACCACCGACTCCTCGCCTCCCGCCTCCAGCGCCCCGTCCTGGAGCTCCGCCAACGGACACTCCATCACCTCTGCTCGGGGCGCACCGGGCAGCACCCGGCTGACCGTCACCTTCACCGGCACCAAAGGTCCGGCGACCGAACCGTGCGGCGCCGACTACTACGCCGAATCCGTCGAATCCGCCACCGCCGTGGTCGTCGTCCTCATGGCACAGCCGCACTCGTACGGCGAGTTGTGCACGCTGCAGGGCTTTACCCGTACCGCCGACCTCAATCTGGCCCGACCGTTGGGCCAGCGTGTCGTCCTCGAGATCCGCGAAGGCCAAGCGGTGCAGGTGGAGCCCGCCCTCTTCACCGACTGATCAGCTCGCTGTCCACGCGCTGCGGGCGACATCGGATACTGGGGTGTGACCGAAGAGCGTGCGATCGAGTCGACCCGGTGGACCATCCATGGCGAGCGGATCGTCGATGGCTCGCGCCGGGCCCGGTTGAGCATCGCGGACGTCGAGCTCCCCGACGGGGTGCGCTTCGAGCAGTACGTCATCAGGGCTCCTCAGTCGGCGATGGTCGCCGTGGTGGACGACCGATGGCGCCTGCTCATGATGTGGCGGCACCGGTTCGTGATCGACCGGTGGGTCTGGGAGCTCCCCGGTGGCTACGTGGACGAAGCTGAGGACCCGGCAGAGGCTGCTGCCCGGGAGGTCGAGGAAGAGACCGGATGGCGGCCCCGCTCGCTGGAGCCGTTGGCGTCCTTCCAGCCTTGGGTCGGCACCGCGGACGCGGAAAACCTGCTGTACCTGGGCCGGGGTGCGGACTTCATCGGCGGGACGACCGACGTCAACGAAGCCGAACGCGTCGCATGGGTGCCGCTGGACGAAGCAGCCGCGCGCATCGTCCGTGGTGAAATCGTCGGTGCAGCCTCCATCATCGCGATCTACGACCTGATCGCTCGGCGGCAGCGCGGGGACTTCGCCGCTTAGCGCTGGCGGTTCCGAGGTAGCTATCGAAAATGGCGTTGCCTGAGTTCCCGCGCACCGACCAGGCTGGGCGGGTGATCGAGATGCGGGTGGTGACGCCGGATGACTGGCGGCTCTGGCGGGAGTTGCGGCTTCTCGCGCTCGAGGAATCAGCGTCCGCGTTTGGGTCGCAACTCGCCGACTGGCAGGGTGACGGTGACCGGGAGGAACGCTGGCGTGCGCGGCTTTCCCTTCCCGGCTCCTACAATCTCCTTGCGATCACTGCCGGCCGACCCGTTGGCATGGCGAGCGGCATTCCTAACGAAAACAAGCGGACCATCGAGCTGATCTCGATGTATGTGGCGCCGAGCGGCCGGGGTCAGGGCGTCGGCGACCGCCTGGTCCAAGCGGTGGCGCAGTGGGCAGTGCAGGCCGGTGCGCGAAGGCTGCGACTGGCTGTCGTTGCCGGTAACAGCCATGCGGAAGCGCTGTATCGGAGGCAGGGGTTCCGGGCTACGGGTGAACTCGGCGAGGTCCTGCCCGATGGCGTACGGCGGGAGCACATCATGGCGGTTGAACTGGACGGCGAGGGGACCGGGCATGGCTGAACTTGAGCGGTTCGTGGCGGCGCAGGCGCCGGTTTATGACCGGGCGTTGGGTGAGTTGCGGGCGGGGGAGAAACGCAGCCACTGGATGTGGTTTGTGTTTCCGCAGATTGCCGGGCTGGGCTTCAGCCCGACCGCCCGCACGTACGCGATCAGCGACCTTGCCGAAGCCCGCGCCTACCTAGCTCATCCGGTTCTCGGCCCGCGGCTGGTCGAATGCGCGCAGGTACTACTGGACCTGGAAGGCCGGACCGCTCAACAGATCTTCGGCTATCCCGACGAGCTCAAGTTGTGCTCGTCGATGACACTGTTCGCCCGGGCAGCGGACGACCCCACCGTGTTTCAGGCGGTACTCGACAAGTACAACGGCGGGGACGTGGACGCCGCCACTGTGGAACGGATCAGCTGAGGAGAGCTTCGACGCGGTCGGGTCACGATTTCGGTAGCGCAGGCTCGGAGCAGAACTGTCGCCCTCACAGCAGTTTGCGCATCTGCAGCGACGTGGTTTCGTAGCCCTCCTGCTCGTACAGCTTCCGGGCGCCCGCGTTCTGAGCGAAGACGTTGAGGCCGATGGAGGTCACGCCTCGGGTGCGGCACACGTCCTCGGCGGCGCGCATGATGGCCCGGCCGTACCCGTGGCGGCGTTGGTCTTCCCGCACCACGATGTCGAAGATGTAGGCCTTCTGGGCGGCGATGTTCAGCCAGATCATGCCGACCTCGACGTCGTCCGCGTGAGCGAGCCAGAAGAACTGGTCGGGGCTCGACAGGCCGCCGGGCAGCAGGCGTACGAAATCGGCGGTGGCTTTCTCGCGCGCCTCGGCCAGCGACATCGCGCCTGACTCGGCAACCTGCTGGGCGTAGTCCTCCTCGGCCGTTTCGCGATAGGTCGCGAAGTCTGTCTCGGTCATCGGTTCCAGTCGCACGTCTGCCACGGACGGAACCCTAGACGGTGTGGGCGGCATAGGCGATCACCTCGTGCACCACCGGTTCGTAGGCTTCGCGGGGTTCGTGGGTCCAGCCGGCCGCGGCCCAGGTGGCGAGCCGGAAAATGGTGGCGCGGACCAGGAGCTGGCCCCATTCCGGAAGGTGCGACCACCGCTGCGCCGTGGTGAGGTCGGCGCCGTGCCACACCATCGCATCGACGACGGCCACCGCGGTGGCCCAGCCGGGTGGTCGCCAGTAGGCCGCCCAGTCGATCACGGCCGGAGGCAGACCGTCCGCGAACAAGACGTTGCCGAGCAGGTCCCCGTGGACAACTTGCTCAGCCAGGTCAATCGGACGCCGGACGGCCAACAAGCGAGCCAGCAGCGGTTCGCCGAGGTGTGCGGAGAAGCCGAGCGGTCCGCCCGGGTCGGTGGAGGTGCCCGGCGGTTCGCCTGGGGCGGGGGAGTCGCCGAAGGCGAGCCTTTCCCCGTACGCCCAGGGGTCGGTTCTGGTGCGCAGGAAGCCGGGCCGTGGCAGGTGGGCGACCGCCTCGTGGAATGCGGATCCGGTGCGGATGACGTCGTCGACGCGCTGCTGATCAGGCTGGCCCGCGACCGCGCGGGTCGCCTCCCAGCCGCCGGCCACCCAGTCGCCGTTCGCGGCGCGGATCGGCCGGGCGATGCGGAACAGCGGCGACTCGGGCAGCGCGTCGAGGACCTCGCCTCGCCAGCGGACCTCGTCATCGCCTTCCGCCGGTTTGACCACCACGTCGCCCGCTCGCCAGGTGCCGCCCTTGCCGCCGGAGAGGCGCACGGGCTCGGCGGTCGCGCCGAATGCCCGCAAGACTTCCGGTGGGGGACGGTGATCTTTCATGGGGTCATTCAACCGCGCCGAACCGATCTTGGCGGACCGATAGCCTGAGCCTGTGGATATCCGTGCCGCCATCGCCGACGAACGCCGTGCCATCGCCGATCTGCTCGACTCGTTGGACGCCCAACAGCTGGACTCGCCGAGCCTCTGCGGCGAGTGGACGGTCAAAGAAGTAGCAGGTCACCTGCTTGCCGCGCTGGTGCGCCCGCCGGTGCCGTTGCTGACGCTGCTGGTCCGCAACAAGTTTCGGCTGCACCGTGCGAATGCTGAGCTGGCCGTCCTGACGGCGAACCGCCCGGCCGTGGAGCTCGCTCAAACCCTCCGAGCCGCGGCGGACCACCCCTTCAAACCACCCCTTGTCGGGTACGCGGGTCAGCTCACCGACCTCCAGGTGCACGGCCAGGACATGCGCCGCCCCCTCGGCCTGCCCCACGACCTGCGGCCAGAACGACTGCAGGCTTCGTTGGAGTTTCTCACCGGTGGCCGCGCGTACGGTTTCGCGCCGCGGCGGCGGCTGGCCGGACTGCGGTTCGAGGCTACCGACCTGGACTGGTTCAAAGGCGTGGGCGAGCTGGTGGTGGGGCCGGCGGAGGCACTGATGATGGCCATGTGCGGGCGTACCGTGGCGTTTGACGATCTCACCGGTCCGGGCTTGCGCATCCTCGGCAAGCGGCTCGGCTGCTGAGCCGCCGATGTTGCCTACCTGACAGTCACGGCAGATTCGCCGGGAACTGTCGGACCCCCACCCTACCGTCCACTCCATGGATAACAACGAATACACGGCGGAGCTTGACCGGCGCCCGCACACCCATCTCGACCGGCACTTCCTGGCGGGTGGCAACACCTACCACCTCACCGCTTCGGGTACGGGTGACGACCGCATCCGGCTGTCCCTCACCGGCTGGGGTCCCGGCGGCGAGGTGGTGAGCGAGATCGGCGGAGGAATCTCGCCCGCCGACCTCCCCGCCGTGGCCGACGCCCTCACCACGACCCTGGCCGGCCTCTCGACCCTGCGCACCCGGCGCAGTGCGTCCTCGGGCCGGATCGCCGAACCGCCACCCAAGCGCTACCCCAACCGGGGCGTCCGCTGGTCCACCGAGGACGACGAGCGGCTGGTGGAGCACTATCGCGCGGGGGTTTCGGAGCGGGACCTGATGGCGGAGTTCGGCCGCAGCCGGGGTGGCATCCGGGCTCGGCTCGAGATCCTCGGCGAAAGCGTGTCGGAGACCGGCCTGCGTTATCCCGACGGCTCGGTCTCCGACCGACAGACCGCCGTCACCGGCGAGCCGTCTGCGCCGAGATCTGCTGTGGAGGGAGTTCCCGCGTCATAGGTGCCGATCGGCCGGACGTGGGTTCCCTGCCCGAACGCACTCGGCGTGTTCCCACCGTCCGGCCCCTTCGGTCCTGTGGGCCGGACAGTGGGACACGTGGCCCCTTCGGCGCTGCCATGGCAGCCAGAACGGCTGCGACGCGACCGTGGACACCGCCTTGCCTGCAGGCATCCGTTGTTCGCCCGCCTCGGATCCTTCCCGGCTGGTATGCGGGCCGATAGCGGTGTGGTGCCCGGGTCGCTGGTGGTGCGGGTCGGTTACCGGTGGAGTGTGCCGGACTTGGCGGGGGCGTTTCCGCTGGCGGTCGCGGGGCACAGTCGACGAGATGCCTGCCACTTTCATGATCACGTGGCGATCCAGGTCGTTGATCAGGGGTCGGGTGGCGACCCGCGACGGAAGGCGAGACGGTGAACGTGGTCATCGACTGCCGGTCCGTGCTCGATGAGGCGGACCTGCACCGGCGGCTGTCCGGAGCACTCGGCTACGGGCCGTACTACCGTCACAACCTCGACGATCTGAGCCGTAAACTCGCGGCCGGTGATCCCCGCCCCTTACAACTCGTCTGGATCCACGCGGGCAGCCTGCGGCTGGCACTCGGCCTGGAGCTGTACAACCGGTACGTGCGGACTTTGGCAGCGATCGAGACTGCCGACACCGGGCGGGGCTGGAACGAACGATTCGTCTTCCGAGTCTTCGAATAGCGTTCGCCGACTGCTGGTCGTCCGAGAAGCCGGCACTGCCGGGACTCGCTTGGACGGGCAGGCAGGCGGGGATAGGTGGGGTGGGCAGGAGGGCAGATAGGCAGACGGGCACGCGGGCACGCGAGTAGGCGAGCACTGACAAGCGGGCGGCGGGTGCGGGGCGGGGCCCTCGCGGGCACTGCGCCGAATGGCGCCACGGTCGCACCCGCGCTGCACCTTAGGCCAGCTCAAGTGCGGTCGGCTGGACCCGATTCCTCTGGTACCTGCGGACGGCTCCGTGGGTGAGCGGGCCCGGCCGTACCCCCTCGGCGGCCGGGTCCGCTCGGCTATCAGACGCGGGTGGAAGGGGTGCGCCGTGACCGGACTCCCGGGTTCGCCCGTCGGGGCCGACCACCTGTTTGTCGGGGTCGACCACGAGAAGATCGTGGTGTCGCCGTACCCGATCAAGATGCGGACCGGGCGCGCTCGGCGGGACCGACAGGGGTCGGTTACCGAGGTGGTGCCGGTGCGGCCGAGTGGCCGCAGCCGCGAGGTGCGGGTGCGTTTCTCCTCCCAGCTCGCCTTGGCGCTGGTGGTGCTCTCTGCCGTGCTCAGCGCCGTGGGTATCCCGTGGTGGGCGGCGGCTGCCGGATCTGTCGCTTTAGTAACCTTTGTCAGCATTCAGCAGGCACGCGCGGCGCGTAAAGGCACGCTGGCCCTGCCGCGCGGCGAGGACTCGTACGTGTTGCATGCCGCCGAGGAGCGGGTCGCCTACGGGCGGGCGCTGGAGGTGGCGCGCCGGGTTCGGCAGACCTGGCCGGCGCTGCAGCACATGATCGACCCGGTTGACGCCGACCGAAGCCTCACCGCTGCGTTGCGTGAGCTGGCCGCGATCATGAGTCGGCGCCAACAGATCCGTCGGCTCCGTGAAGAGCTGGGCGCTGCCGCCCTGCACAATCTGCCCGCCGGCAGTCCCGCTGTGCAGGCGCTCGCCGAGCAGCGACTCCGGGTGGAAGGGCTGTGGCGGTCCACGGCCGGCGCCGCTAACCGGATCTTGGCGAGCATCAACGCTGCCGCTCTTGCCGGGGAAAACCTGCTTCGCGAACAGCGGGTCGGCGAGACCGCCCGCGAGGCCGAACTGGCGATCTCCCGCCTTTCCGCGGCCGCTTCCGCCCCCGCTGACTCCGGCCCGGAACTCGCCGAACGCACCGCCGCCGTGATCGCCGCCTACCGAGAACTGGCCCCAGACCCCCGCGACTGATCGCCGCCTGCCGAAAGCGGCGCCAGCCCCGCGAACTGGCCCCGGACACCCCGCGCCTGATCACTCGGCTCTTCTGCCCTGGCCCGGGAGGGCCGGGCGACCAGGTCGTGCTACCCCGCCGACACCCTGTACCGTGCGCCGCGCGCCGCGCGCCGACACCGTGAGCCGTGCGCCGTGCGCCGCGCGCCGACACCGTGAGCCGTGAGCCGTGAGCCGTGAGCCGTGAGCCGTGAGCCGTGAGCCGTGCGCCGTGCGCCGCGCGCCGCGCGCCGTGGGTGGCAGGCGGGCCCGCGAGCTGGCAACCTCAATTGCTGTGACAGCAAATGAGGACGTTCTGGCCGCGGTGGGACCTCGCCTGCGGGCACTTCGGCAACAGCACGGCACCACGCTCGCCGCCCTGTCCGAGGTCACCGGCGTCTCCGTCAGCACCCTGTCGCGCCTGGAATCCGGGCAGCGTCGGGCCACGCTTGAGCTGTTGCTCCCGCTGGCGCGGGCCTATCGGGTGCCGCTGGACGAGCTGGTGGGCGCGCCGGCGACCGGGGATCCGCGGATCTATGCCCGGCCGATCAAGCATCGCAGCGGGCAGACGATCATCCCGCTCAGCCGGCAGGCTTCGGGCCTGCAGTCCTTCAAGATCCTCATCCCGGCCGGTCCGCCCCAGGAGCCCGATCCGCAGACCCACGAGGGGTACGAGTGGCTGTACGTGCTGGCCGGCCACCTGCGGATCGTCCTCGGCGAACACGACCTGGTCCTGCCGCCGGGCGAGGCCGCCGAGTTCGACACCCGCGTCCCGCACTGGTTCGGCAGCGCGACAGGGGAGGCCGTCGAACTGCTCACGATCTTCGGTCCACAGGGCGAGCGGATGCACGTCCGCGCCCGCCCCACCAAGAAGTCGCCGTGAACGTCAGCGCTCGATGACGTCCGTAAATGCCCATAACTCGAACGGGGGACTAGTCTACCGTCAAGTAGCCGCATAGGTTGACGGCAACATGGACGCCTCGGATCGCTCTCGGTTCTCGGTGCGGACGTTGCCCTCGGCGCGGGGGTTACGCCGCTCGGCGGGCTGTGGACAGCTGGCGGGGCACGGTGACGGTGACTCTCCGTTGTGGTCGGCGGCCGAGGGAGTCCAGGGCGTCCAGCAGCATCGCCTGGACGGCCGCGGATGTCGGCAGGGTCCAGTCGTTCTGGTCCGGGCTGACGGCCCAGCGGACCGGTCCTTGGGGCGTCCGACTCGGTGCGGCGGGGATCCACGATCCGTAGCCGTGCCGAATGATGTCCAGGTGGGACGCGAGTTCCGGGGCCAGCTGCTCGCCCGGGCGTACCAGGAACATCCAGCGTCCGGTCGGTGTGACCAGGACCGGACCGCGGGCGTCGCCCCGCTCCGGGCCGATCACGTCGGTGTGCAGCCGCACCGCGCCGAGGACTCGCAGGCCTACCGGGGCGGGGACTTCGAGGGCGTCGAAGGTGCGCCCGGTCGGCAGCAGCACCATGTAGGGGCGGCGTCGCCACCAGCGGCTGACCTGTTCGGGGTCGGCGGTGGCGAGGTCTTCCCACCGTTCCAGCGCGGGATGGCAGCCGGTGATGGGGCAGCCGGCGCGGCCGCAGGTGAAGCGGTCGCCGGTGAGGAATGCGCCCGGCGTCACCGTCCATCCGCGACTGGCGTAGCGCCGGGCTGCTCGGCGCAGAAGCAGGCGATCGATCGTCGCCCATGGGCTGATCGGTTGGCGGAAGCTCCACTGCATGGTCGGTTTACCCCCGATTCGCCGGCCTCCGGCGCTATATCAGCCGGAGTTGCCGTCACCAAGCACGACACGCGTCGTTGGTTCGGACAGATCACCTTTTGCAAGTTGCATGAGAAACTACGAGCGCCGGTGGACAAGAGATCACACAAGTTGTGCGACCAGCACAGACGAGTGAGGTCCACACTGTCGAGTGAAACACCGGTTGCTCACCGGCGGGGGTCGCCGGGTGAGTTTGGGGAGGCACCGTGGACGAGCTGCCGATCGGCCGTCGAGTCGCCTACTGGCGCGGCCGGCGCAAAATGTCCCAACAGGTCTTCGCTGACCGGTTGGGCAAGTCCAAGAGCTGGGTCGACAAGGTGGAGCGGGGGGTCCGCCGGCTCGACAAGTTCTCCGTCGTCTACGAGATCGCCGACGTCCTGGCGATAGATGTCCAGCTGCTGTTGGGCAAGGACGTCGAGCGTAAGCCCGAGTCGCAGACCTGCATCGACCAGGTCGAGGTCGAGGAGATCCGCGCGGCGCTGGAGCGTTATGACCAGATGAACGCGTTCTTCCAGCCCGTTCCGACGCCGCCGTGCCTGACCGAGATGCGCAAAGCGGTCGGTCACGCGTGGCTCACCTACCAGCACGCGCGTTACGGCGTCATCGCCCGCAAGCTTCCCCAGCTGTTGCGCGAGGCGCAGGCGTCGGACAGCGCCTTCGCGGGCAGCGAGGACTCTCGGGAGGCCGCCCACCTGCTGGGCCAGGTTTATCAGATCGCCTCGTCGGTGTTGCGCAAGGTCGGCGAGCACGAGCTGTCCTGGCTGGCCGCTGACCGCTCGATCGCGGTCTCGCAGCGGGCCGGCGACCAACTGCTCGCGGGCATGGCCAGCCACCGGGTCGGCATGGCGCTGCTCTCGCTCGGCCGGGTGCGGTCCGCGCTCGAGGTCAACGTCAACATCGCCAATCGGCTCGCGCCGACCACATCGGAATCAGCCACCCCCCAAAGACTTTCCGTGTACGGGTTATTGCTGCTCACAGCCGCAATGGCAGCCGCACGCATCGGGGACAGTGCGACGGTGCGCGAC
Source organism: Actinoplanes sp. NPDC051859 (assembly GCF_044452725.1). Taxonomy (NCBI): domain Bacteria; kingdom Bacillati; phylum Actinomycetota; class Actinomycetes; order Micromonosporales; family Micromonosporaceae; genus Actinoplanes; species Actinoplanes sp. NPDC051859. The sequence continues at coordinate 209,602 of NZ_JBITBX010000002.1, forward strand.
CTCGTCAGCGGCGCGGAGCAAGCGGCGCGGGACCTGGGCGGCGACTTCAACTACTACTACTCGTCGTTCGGGCCGACCAACGTGGAGCTGCATCGCGCGGCTGCGGCGGTGGAGTTGGGCGACGGCAGCAAGGCGATCGAGACACACCGGGGCATTGACACGGCCGCTTTTGCGGCTCTGCTGCCGGAGCGGCGCGCACACCACTATCTGGACATTGCCCGCGGCTATGCCCAGGTAGGCGATGTGGAAAACGCGAGTGCGATGTTGTTGGAGGGCGATAGGCTCGCCCCCTCCGAGATCCGCTGCCGCCCGCTCGCGCACGAGGTCCTCTCGGACGTGCTGCGACGCACCCGGGGCACCCCGCCGGCGCCCATCGCGGAGCTGGCCGAACAGATGGGAGTCGGCGTATGAGGTGGATTCTGCGGTGATGAGCGCCAATAGGGCACCGGGCGTCCTTTATGTCCTGGTGTGCGGTTCGCCGATCGCCCGGGACGTGGGCGTGCTGGTCGACCTGGCCCAACGGGACGGGTGGGAGGTCTGCGTGATCACCACTCCCGACGGGCGCAAGTTCGTCGACGCGGCCGCCCTGCACGCCCAGACCGGGCACCCCGTCCGCAGCTACTACAAGAACCCCGGCGACGAGGACCTGCTCCCGCCCGCCGACGCGATGATCGTGGCGCCCGCAACGGTGAACACCGTCAACAAATGGGCCGCCGGGATCACGGACACGCTGGTGCTCGGCCTCCTCGTCGAGGGGTACGGCTTCGGCGTCCCCACCGTCGTGGTGCCATACACGAACAAGGTCATGGCTATGCATCCGGCCTTGCACGAAAGCATCGCGAAACTCCGCAATTGGGGCGTTCAGGTGCTGCACGGCGACGACGTCGTCCGGCTCGGCGGTCCCGGCCAAAACGACCGGTTCCGCAGCCAGTTCCCCTGGCGCCGAGCACTGCAAGCCCTGCACTCCCGCTTCGACACCGAGAACCGGGTCGAGCCGGGCGCCCGCTCCTAACCCCCGCCAAGCAGCCCGCTCTCGTCGAGTAGTCGGGTTGCTGTGCGCGGTCGAGCCGGTGAGCGACCGGCGGTGGCGGGGTGGCCTGACCTCGTTCGAGCGGCCCGGGTTGCTCTGTGCGGTCGAGCCGGTGAGCGACCGGCGGTGGCTGGGCGGCCTGTCCTCGTTCGAGCGGCGGGGTTGCTCTGTGCGGTCGAGCCGGTGAGTGACCCGCGGTGGCGGGGCGGCCTGCCCTCGTTCGAGCGGCCGGGTTGCTCTGCGCGGTCGTGGCGGTTGGTGATGGCGATGCCTGGGCAGTCCGCGTTCGTCGAGCGGCCGGGGTGGTTCTGGGCTGTCTCAACGGCGCATGTGCGGGAGGGGTCCGGGCGGTCATGGCGGTGAGTGACGGGTTCTCGGACTGCCGGCGCGCGGCGGATGGTGGGGAGATGGCCTGGTGAGGGCGGGAGACGGTCCGGGGGCTGGGTAGAGTTGGCGGCCGTGACCGACTCCGCTCTTTCGCCGCCCACCGTTCGTGAGGTCGTGGCTGCCTTGGACGCCCGATATCCGCGGGTCTGGGCGGAACAGTGGGACCGGGTGGGCCTGGTGCTCGGCGACTTCGAGCAGCCCGTCGAGACCGTGCTCTGCGTCGTCGACTGCGTGCCGGAGACCGTCGAGGAAGCGGTGGCGGCCGGCGCCGGGTTGATCCTGGCGCACCATCCGCTGTTGCTGAAGGGCGTGTCGTCGGTTGCGCCGGACACGTACAAGGGGCGGATCGTGCATCGGCTGATCAAGGCCGACATCGCGCTCTATGTGGCGCACACGAACGCCGATGTGGCGAACCCCGGTGTCGCGGATGCGCTCGCCGCGCGGCTCGACCTCGTGCTGCTGCGCCCGTTGGTGCCCGCGACGCCGGGCAGTCCGGCTGCGGGCGAGGGCCGGGGGGCGGGACGGGTCGGGGAGCTGGCTACCCCGATGCGGCTCGCTGACCTGGCAACCTTCGCCGCCCGGCGGCTGCCGGCCACCGCTGCGGGGGTACGGGCCGCCGGGGATCCCGACCGCATCGTGCGGACGCTCGCCGTCTGCGGAGGCGCCGGTGACTCGTTCCTGAGCGCCGCCGTTGCTTCGGGTGCCGACGCGTACCTGTGTGCCGACCTGCGTCATCATCCCGCCAGCGAGCATCTTGCCGCCGGCGGTCCCGCGCTGCTCGACGTCGCCCATTGGGCGAGTGAGCGGCCCTGGCTCGACGAGGTGGCCGGGTGGCTGCGCGCGCAGCTCGGCGTCACCGCGCTCGTGTCCGATCTCGACACCGACCCCTGGACCGTGCACGCGGTCAGCTCAGCCAAGGAGAACGATCTGTGAAGGCCGCCCCCAAAGACCAGCAGCGCCTGCTCGACCTGCAGGGCATCGACACCGCGCTGAACCAGCTCGCGCACCGTCGCCGGTCGCTGCCCGAGCTCGCCGAGATCGAGAAGGTCGCCCGCGAGCTGTCCGCGCTCGAGGACGAGCGGGTCCGGGCGCAGGTGGCCGTGGACGACCTGGACCGGGACATCACCCGCTACGAGAAGGACATCGAGCAGGTCCGGACCCGCAAGGACCGCGACCAGGCCCGGCTCGACGCCGGCGGGGCACTCCGGGAGATCGAGGGTCTGCAGCACGAGCTGGCGACGTTGAACCGTCGGCAGTCCGAGCTGGAGGACGCCGAGCTGGAGCTCATGGAGAAGAAGGAGACCGTCGAGCGGGCGTTGGCCGAGGTCAAGGCGCGCCTCGCCGAGGCCGGCGAGCGTCGGTCGGCGGCCGAGAAGAACCGCGACGAGACGTACGCGGAGATCGACAAGGAGCAGGAGTTCAAGTCGCAGGCCCGGGTGCCGCTGGCCGCGGATCTGCCGGCTGACCTCGTCCAGCTCTACGACAAGGTCCGCGCGGATACCGGCCTGGGTGCCGCGCTGTTCCGCGCTGGGCGCTGCGGTGGCTGCCGCATCGAGCTGTACGGCGCCGACCTCAACCGGGTCAAGTCCGCCCCGGCCGACGAGGTGGTGCGCTGCGAGGAGTGCCGCCGGATCATGGTCCGCACTGCCGAGTCGGGCCTGTGAGCGACCGAATTGACGCGGCGGCGTTCTGTCGGAGCGCAGCGGAGGCGGGACGTCGTCTTTCAGGCGTCGCATGAGGGAGCGAATCATGAGCACAGGAAACGACCTACGGGTGACCGTCGAGGCCGACGGCGGGTCGCGGGGCAACCCCGGCCCGGCCGGCTACGGCGCTGTCGTGCTCGACTCCAGCGGCGACGTCCTGCTCGAGCGCTGCGGTGCCCTGGGCGCCACCACCAACAACGTCGCCGAATACCAGGGCTTGATCGCGGGCCTGCGGGCCGCCGCCGAGCTGGGTGCGTCCCGGGTCGACGTACGGATGGACTCGAAGTTGGTGGTCGAGCAGATGTCCGGGCGCTGGCAGATCAAGAATCCGGGGTTGCGGCCGCTCGCGGCCGAAGCTGCCACGCTGGTGGCCGGCTTCCAGGCGGTGACCTTCGACTGGATCCCGCGGGAGCGCAACAAGCTGGCCGACGCCCTCGCCAACCAGGCGATGGACGAGGCGGCGGGCAAGCCCGTGCGGGACCGGATCGAGCCCGAGCGGACCGCGTCGGCGGGCGGGAGCGGCGCGAGCAAGGCGGGCGCAGGCGGAAGCGGCGCGGGCAAGGCGGGCGCGAGCGGAAGCAGCGCGAGCAGGTCTGGCGTGAGCGGAAGCGGCACGACGCCGAAGGCCGCACCGCGCAGTTGGGCGCCGCCATCTCTCGATGCGGCCACGCGGCTGATCCTGGTGCGGCACGGCGAGACTTCGCTGACCAAGCAGGGTCGCTACTCGGGCCGCGGCGACGTGCCGCTGTGCGACGAGGGTGAGGCGCAGGCCATGGCCGCGGCCGGGCGGGTCGCCGGCATCAGCCGCGACGTCGCGGCCGTCGTTTCCTCACCCCTGCAGCGGTGTACGCGCACCGCCGAGCTGATCGCCGCCGAGCAGGGCAACATCCCGGTTACCGTCATTCCGGACCTGATCGAGTGCGACTTCGGTGACTGGGAGGGGCTGACCTTCGGCGAGGTGAAGGAGCGCTGGCCCGACGAGCTGGACCGGTGGCTCGACTCCACCAGCGTGGCGCCGCCGAACGGGGAGTCGTTCAAGGCGGTGTCGAAGCGGATCCGCGGTGTGTTGGCGACGCTGCAGTCGGCGTATCCTTCGTCGGTGGTTGTCGTGGTTTCGCACGTCTCACCGATCAAGCTGATTCTGCAGGATGCGCTCGCCGCGAGTGACCTGTTCCTGCACCGGCTTTTCCTGGATGCGGCCGGTGTGTCCACGGTGGACCTGTGGCCGGACGGTGGCATCGCCGTGCGGTCGGTGAACGAGACTGCGCATTTGAGGTAGATCGATGTCTTGACCCGCCGGGCGCGAGCGCTCTAGCTTCCTGATTCGGGAAACTTTCTTAAGTGCTCGCCCCTGGAGGGCTCATGCGCGGAAACACCCGTCGGCTGCTCGCTGTCCTCACGACCGTCCTGATCGGTGTCACGACCACGCCCGGCGCGGCCCTGGCGCATCTGGAGAACCAGCACGTCAAGGTCGGCTACTTCACGCAGTGGGGGATCTACGGCCGCAACTTCCCGCTCGCCAAGGTGCAGAACTCGGGTGCGGCCGAGCGGCTCACCCACCTCAATTACGCGTTCGGCCCGGTCACCGCGGACGGCGTCTGTGCCTCCGCCGACCCGTGGGCCGACTGGCAGACGTCGTTCTCCGCCGAGAACAGTGTGGACGGCGTCGCCGACGAGCCCGGCCAGCCCCTGGCGGGCAACCTGCACCAACTCGCCGAGCTCAAGGCGGCCAACCCCGAGCTGCGGGTGCTGATCTCGCTGGGCGGCTGGACCGGCTCGGCGCACTTCTCCGACGCCGCGCTGACCGAGGAGTCCCGGCACAAGCTCGTCGCCTCCTGCATCGACCTGTGGATCAAAGGCGACCTGCCCGGCCTGCCCGCCGGCACCGCCGCCGGCATCTTCGACGGCATCGACCTCGACTGGGAGTGGCCCGCCTCCGAAGGCAACCCCGGCAACGTGATCCGGCCCGAGGACAAGCAGAATTTCACCCTGCTCACCGCCGAGTTCCGGCGGCAGCTACGCCGCCTCACCCACACGACCGGCGAGCGCTACGACCTGACCGCGTTCCTGCCGGCCGCGCCCGCGAAGATCGCCGCCGGCTTCGAGCCGGAGATCTTCCGACACCTCGATTTCGGTACGGTCCAAGGCTACGACTTCCACGGCTCGTGGGATGCCCGCACCAACCAGCAGTCCGCCCTGCGCGTGCCGCCCGGTGCCCCCGACGACCCCGACTTCTCCGCCCAGGTCGCCATCGACACTTGGCGGGACCTCGGTGCGCCGGCCCGCAAGCTTGTGCTCGGCATCCCCTATTACGGCCAGGGCTGGACCGGCGTGACCGGCGGCGGCGACGGCCTGTTCGCCCCGGCCGCCAAGGGAGCGCCAGGAACGTTCGCCGTCGGTACCGAGGACTACAAGGTGCTCAAGGCCCTGCCCGACCAGGGCTACGCCGTCCATCGTGACCTGCGCTCCGGGCATGCCTGGCTGTTCGACGGCACGACGTTCTGGACCTACGACGACCCGGTGCAGGTGGCGCAGAAGGCGGCATACATCCGGCTGCGGGGGCTGGGCGGGGCGATGATGTGGTCGCTCGACGGCGACGACGAGAACGCTGCTCTGACCCGTACGATATCCGCGGTCTTGGATTGATCCTTTGCCGTTCGGCGCACCACCGGGGCCGTTCGGCGCACCATGATCTCGGGCAGTGGGGGGCGCCGAAACCTCTCGGTAACCTGCGGCGACCGCCGTGAAGTGGAGGTGCCCCCATGACGGAACCCGTGCGTTCCGGCCGCAGCGACCGCAGCCCATGGAATTGGCTGCTCATCGTCCCGATCATCGTGCCGCTGCTGACCCCGCTCTACAACTCTGACGAGCCGCGGCTCTTCGGCTTCCCGGCGTTCTACTGGCTGCAGTTCGCGTTCATCCTGCTCGGCGTGGCCGCCACGTCCACCGTTTACCTGATGACCCGCCGCCCTTCCGCGCGTACGGAGGCCGGCGATGAGTGACCACATCACCGAGATCGTCGTCTTCACCCTGCTGTTCCTGCTGGTCAGCGCCATGGGTTTCGTGGCGGCCAAGTGGCGCGCGCCGAAGGACATGGCGCACCTCGACGAGTGGGGGCTGGGCGGGCGCAGCTTCGGCGGCTGGATCACCTGGTTCCTGGTCGGTGGCGACCTCTACACCGCGTACACGTTCGTCGCGGTGCCCGCGCTGATCTTCGGCGCCGGTGCGGCCGGGTTCTTCGCGGTGCCGTACACGATCGTCATCTATCCGTTGTTCTTCCTGATTCTGATCCGGCTCTGGTCGGTGTCGCACCGGCACGGGTTCGTGACACCGGCCGACTTCGTGCGCAGCCGGTTCGACTCGCCCACCCTCGCGCTGCTCGTGGCGATCACCGGCATCGTGGCGACCATGCCGTACATCGCGCTGCAGCTCGTCGGCATCGAGGCCGTGCTCAAGACGATGGGCATGACCGGGGACAGCCTGCTCGCCCGGCATGCGCCGATCATCGTGGCGTTCGCGATTCTGGCCGCGTACACCTATCAGTCCGGGCTGCGTGCCCCCGCGCTGATCGCCTTCGTCAAAGACACCCTGATCTACATCGTGATCCTGGTCGCCGTGATCTACCTGCCCTACAAGCTGGGCGGCTGGGGCGGCATCTTCGACTCGGCGCAGGCCAAGTTCGACGCCTCGCCGAACCCCAACGACGGGATCACGCTCAACGCCAACAACCAGCTGCAGTACATCACCCTGGCATTGGGTTCGGCGCTCGCGCTGTTCCTCTACCCGCACTCGATCACCGGTGTGCTGGCCAGCAAGAACCGCAACGTGATCAAGCGGAACATGTCGGCGCTGCCCGCGTACAGTTTCCTGCTCGGTCTGTTGGCCCTGCTCGGTTATGCCGCCATCGCGGCCGGGGTGAAGCCGCTGCCCGGCGCCACCGAGGGCACCGTCGACAGCAACACCGTCGTGCCGCTGCTCTTCGACCAACAGTTCCCGGCCTGGTTCGCGGGCATCGCCTTCGCCGCCATCGGCATCGGCGCCCTGGTCCCCGCCGCGATCATGTCGATCGCCGCGGCCAACCTGTTCACCCGCAACATCTACAAGGAATACCTGCGCAAGGACGCCACCCACGCGCAGGAAGCCAACGTGGCGAAGATCGTCTCGCTGGTGGTGAAGGTCGGCGCGGTCGCGTTCATCATCTTCCTCGACCCACAGTTCTCCATCGACCTGCAACTCATCGGCGGCGTGATCATTCTGCAGACCGCCCCGGCGGTGGCCCTCGGCCTCTACACCCGCTGGCTGCACCGCGGCGGTCTGATCGCCGGCTGGGCCGCCGGCATGGGCCTCGGCATGTGGATGCTCTATCAGATCCCCAACGCGGCCACCGGGCGCAAACACTTCGGCGGTTCGGCGTTCCCGCTGTCCGAGTTCGGCTTCGACACCAAGCGCACCATCTACGTCGGCTTCATCGCGGTGCTGGTGAACCTGCTCGTCGCCGTCATCGTCACGCTGATCCTGCGTGCGGCCAAGACTCCGGAAGGCGCGGACGGCACCACGCCGGACGACTACTTCGCCGACGAGGGCGACCCGCGCCTGGAAAAGGGCCGCACCACCCCGGACGCGCTCACGGGGAGCGGGTCTTGACGCCTTAACGGGCCGGGTCTTGACGCCTCACCGGGCCGGGTCTAGGTGCCTCACCGGGCCGGGTCTAGGTGCCTCACCGGGCCGGGTCTAGGTGCCTCACCGGGCCGGGTCTAGGTGCCTCACCGGGCCGGGTCTTGGTGCCTTACGGGGTGCGGGTCTTGATGTAGGTGTCCATGTCCCGGGTCAGCCGTTCCAGCATGGCCGCGAGCTCTTTGCGTTCGTGGGGCGTCCAGTCCCGCAGCAGCACGTCATAGAGCTCGCGGCGGGCGCGGCTGACCGCCTCCACCTGCGCCAGCCCCTGCGCGGTCGCGGCAATAACCGTGCCCCGGCCGTCCTCCGGATCCGGGCTGCGTTCCACCAGGCCGTCCCGATGCATCGCACCGACCTGCCGCGTCACCGTCGAACCGTCCAAATTGAGCCGGTGCGCCACCGCGGAAATGTTCTGCGGCCCGGCCTCCTGCAAAAACCGCAGGATCACGTACGCCGCCCGGTCCAGCGCCCGATGCGGCCGGGGCGAACTGCGCCGGGTGGCCTCACCCAGCCGCACGATCATCGCGACCTGGGTTTCGATGACGCCTAGCGCCGCCTCATCCTCGACCATGTGACCTTCCCTCGTCGTCGGCATTCTGTCACCGGAACGCCCGCCACAGCAGCACCACTCCGATCACCGCGCCGAATGTGACGATCAAGCCCTTCAACACCGGAGCGGGCAACCGCCTCGCGATCCGCGCTCCGACGTACCCACCGACCACGGTCGCTGGCGCGACGGCGGCAACCGCTCCCCAATGGATCTCCGCAAACAGCGCGAAGACGACGACGGTCACGAGTCCCACCGACGCGGACAGCACGTTCTTCAACGCGTTGATCCGGTTCAGGCTTTCGTTGACGACCAGGGCGAGCGCGGCCACGTACATGACCCCGAGGGCGGCGCCGAAGTAGCCGCCGTAGACAGCCCCGACGAAGACGACGAGGTGCAGCGCTGTTGTCCGATCCGTCCCCCCGCTCCGCTTCAACCGATCCTGAAAGGCGAGCGTGGCCGTGGCACCCAGCACCAGAAAAGGGACAATTACCTCAAATGCCCTGGCTGGGGTATTCAACAGCAGTGCACACCCGACCGCCCCACCCACCACACTCGTCGGCACGATCGCCACCAACCGCCGGCGCTGCCCAGCCAGATCCGCGCGGCTGCCCACCACGCTCGACACGTACCCGGGAAAAACCGAAACCGAATTCGTGACATTAGCCGCGACACTCGGCAACCCCGCCCCGAGCAGACTCGGAAACGTGATCAGCGACCCGCCCCCGGCGACCGCGTTCACCACCCCGGCGGCGAGACCAGCAACAACCAGCAACAGCACCTGACCAACATCCATGATGCGCAAGAATCTACGGCCTCAGCCCCAGGTATCATCAACCCGCGACGGACGAGTCGGCTGGGCGGTCGCGTCGGTGCCCTCACAGGTGCCGCCGAGGAACGTCCGGACTCCGCAGAGCAGGGTGGTTGCTAACGGCAACCCGGGGCGACCCGCGGGAAAGTGCCACAGAAAACAAACCGCCGGCTGTTCAGCCGGTAAGGGTGAAACGGTGGGGTAAGAGCCCACCAGCATCCCGGGTGACCGGGATGGCTCGGTAAACCCCACCCGGAGCAAGGCCAAGAAAGGCACCACGCCGCAAGGTGCGGGGCCGGCGCAGGCGTTCGAGGGCTGCTCGCCCGAGCCTGCGGGTAGGCCGCAAGAGCCTGTCGGCAACGGCAGGCCGAGATGGATGACCGCCCAGCGGCGAGCAATCGCCGCGGACAAAATCCGGCGTACAGGCCGACTCGTCCGTCGCCCTCCTGATCGGAGCACCTGTACCCCGGCTTGAGCTGCGGGTATAGGTGTTCGTCACTGATCAGCGTTGGGCATCATTGGTCGGCATTTTGTGGCCCAGCGATGGCCCCGATGGCCCAGCCATGGCCCAGAGATCGCCTCGCCCCCACCCAATCGCTGCCGCCATCCCGTCCGCCGTCGACCCACACACCGTGGAGCGGGCCTGCCCCTCCCGGGACAAGGTGGAGCGCCCTACCGGACGAACGACCTTGTCCCGGGAGGGGCAGGTCTGCTCGGCTTCGCCTGGGTCGTCGGTGGGCGGGATGGCACCCATCCCAGAAGCCTGAGCGCTCCCGCCGGAGGCTCGGGCTTTGTCGTGCGGCAAGCACCCCTCGGCTGCGGCCGGCGGACCGGCGGGGTGGGGCCCCTCTGGGGTGCCCGGCCGGTCCGCCGAGCCTGCGGCCCGCGTGCGGGCCGCCTTGATCCTAGAAAGGTCAATTCGGCAACAGCGGGAACTTCAGCTCTCCGGAATCTGACACCGAAACGGTAGAGCGGCACGGCAACTGCCGGGGATTTAGCCGCTGGCGGGCGCTGGCGCGCGCGCCAGGAATCTCCACATGTGTGCTCGTCGCGGAGTATCTTGGTCGGAGTTCAGCGCTCAAGCGAATTTATGGAGGCAAGGTGGCGGGGCTTTCCTTCTCGATAGACCAGATCCAGCTTAAATCTGGTGCTGAGATTAAGTTACCTCCGAGGGGGATCACCGCCATCGTGGGCGGCAATAATGTTGGCAAATCTACTGTCCTTCGAGAACTGTTGGCTTGCATGGATCGGAATGATAATCGGAAGATTGCCAACACGAAGGTTTTGCGGGATGCTTCACTGAGTAAGATTGATAGATTCGACAATCTGCTATCTTGGCTCCAAGAGAATGGTTACTATACTTCCGCAGGAACCTACGCGCTGCCTGGTAGCTCTCCCGGAATAGCTGATCATGTTGTGCGATATCTTTGGGAGAGTATCGGAAGTCTGGGCCAGCTAATGCCCTTCCTGGTCCATTATTCGGAGGTTGTGTCGCGGGTTGGTCTTGTCGGCGGAGTAAGTCGGCGAGAGGATATATCTAGCCCGCCGGCACATCCGATGCATCACATTGAAGATGATGAAGAACTGCTAGGTCAGTTCAACAAGATCTGCGTCCGAATCTTTCGAGTCCCGCTCACTCTCGACAGGTTGAGTAACACGGTTGCATTCAGAGTCGGAACAACTAATGTTGCGGCTCCGCCAGTGGATGCGGTTACTCGTGATTATCGAGATGCTTTGTCCTCTTTGCCTTTGCTGTCAGAGCAAGGTGATGGTATGCGCAGTTTGATGGGCGCCCTGCTTGCTGTGATGACTTCGTCGTATCCCGTCGTTCTGATCGATGAGCCTGAGGCATTTCTGCACCCGCCCCAGGCATTCGAACTCGGGCGTGTTCTAGGGGAGATTGCTAGCAAACGTGAAATACAGATAGTTCTGGCAACCCACGATCGAAATCTAGTAGCAGGACTGCTCGAAGTCGACCACGATGTTTCCATCGTGCGACTAGATCGCGACGAGGGCAATACCACTGCGTCTCAACTGCAGAGCTCCGAGGTCAAGCTGCTTTGGAGTGATTCTGTTCTTAGGTACTCGAACGTCTTGGATGGCCTTTTTCATCGAATGGTCGTGTTGGCCGAAGGGGAGGACGACTGTAAGTTTTATCAAGCTGCGCTCGATGCATTGGATGACGGCGATGCTGCAAGAGTGGCCCCTAGTGAGGTCTTATTCCTTCCAACTGGCGGAAAGGATGGCATGTCAAAGATCGCCAAGGCCCTGCTTTCGCTACGTGTCAGAGTAGTTGCCTCGCCTGACTTGGACCTTCTGGATAACTCTGGGAAGGTCAGAAAGCTTGTGGAAAGCTTTGGGGGTAGATGGGATGATTTTAAAGACGACTATCAAACAGCTGTGAAGCCTTTCCAGGTGCCCCACCCTAAGGCTGCTCACCGGGACATTCTAGATGCCGTTAGTTCGGTCCTCGGTAAGGATCCAGATGCGCCGTGGGATGGCGCTAGCGCCAACGCGGTGAGAGCCCAAATGAGGCTTGCGGAGAGTCCTTGGAAGGCTCTGAAGCTATACGGAATGAGAGCTTTCAAGACGGGCGAGAGTCGCGCGGCCGCCAAGCGTTTGCTGGATCGCTTGGATGTGTTGGGAATCTGCCTCGTTAGGGAGGGTGAGCTAGAGCGTTTCGCAAATGACATTGAGGTCAGTAAAGGGCCCGAATGGCTTCCCGCAGCCATTGCAGACGGCGCTCACGCCAAGGAGGAAGCAAGGGAACACTTGCGGAGAGTGATCGGTTCGCGGCTTGTAGCGTGAGTTGCCGCCGTCTGGACGGGCAGGATGCCTCTGGCCAGAGCCTTGATTGAACGACCTCGCTGAAGTGAGGGGGCTGCCGAACATCCCTTCGTGTAAAGCATTACTTGACCGGCGTAGAGTCTCCCTCAGGCAATGCATGCATGCATGAGGGGGTCGGAGTGCCGACGGACGCATCCGCTCAGCGGCTTCGGATCGGCGCGGAGCTACGACGGCTCCGAGAACTGGCCGAGCTGTCGGGCGAGCACGTCGCTCGCACCCTCGGCTGGTCACAGCCCAAGGTTTCTCGTATTGAGGCGGGTCGCACCGCGTTCACGGTGAAGGATGTCTCGCTCCTGCTCGCGCTGTATGGAGTGACCGACGACGTACGGGCAGAGCTGCTTGGGGCCACGGCCCAGGACACCGGTGAGGGCGCCTGGATCGTACGAGCGGGAGGCTACCCACGCCGGCAAGGATCGATAGCGTCGCTTGAAACCGTGACGAAGCGGATCCGTCATCATCAGCCGGTCGTGTTGCCTGGGTTGCTTCAGACCTACGACTATGCGAGGGCGGTCGCGAAGGCGGCCGGTGCGGCCGACCCTGACGGCATCGCTGTCGCCCGGATGCGCCGGCAGGACATGCTGACGGCGAAGGGCGCCCCGAGATATGAGGTTGTCCTCGATGCCCGCGCGTTGCTCCTGGGCGTCGCCGATGCTGACCTGATCCGAAGCCAGCTCGTCGCGCTGGCCGATCGGGCCGAGTCGCTTCGGCGGCTCGACCTGAGGGTCATCCCGCTCGGAGTCGTCTCGCCGTCGTTCTCGACCGTCGGCTTCACGGTGTATGACTTCCGGGCCGCCGAGAGTCCGTCGGTGGCGTGGATCGAGTCTCCCACCGGTGACGTGTATTTCTCCGCAGCTGAGGACATCGCGCGTTACGCCGAGTTGTTCAAGTCGCTGCAAAGCGTTGCGCTGCCCCCCGACGGTTCGGTTGACTACCTAAGATCGCTCGCGATCGACGTGGAGCGATACCTGAGTCCAGCAAACCGGGGAGGCAACACACGATGAACCGTCCCGACTTCAGCAAAGCAAAGTGGCGTAAGAGCGGCGTCAGTGGCGACGGCGGCTGCGTGGAGGTCGCGTACGTCGATGGCGTCATCGGTGTTCGAGACACGAAGGACAACGGGGCTGGCCCCGTGCTCGCCTTCACGCAGCGGGAGTGGACGGCCTTCCTGGCCGGCGCCCAGGCTGGCGAGTTCGAGCTCAACGAGCTCGCGGACTGACATCCCATGGCGGCGGAAGCAGTGGAGCGGCACACCAAGGCGACTCGGCGCGCCACTCCGCTGCTTGCCGCCACCGGAATCTCGATCACCGGTGACGGTGCCTTCCTCGCCGCCGCGCCTCTCCTGGCCGCTGCCCTGACGCGAGATCCGGTCGCTGTTTCGTCGGTGACTGCGGCTGTGTACGTGCCGTGGCTCGTCTTCGGTCTTCCGGCTGGCGCCCTGGTTGACCGGTGGCGCCGTCGCCGCGTCATGGTGATTGCCGATGTTGCGAGAGCCACCGTGCTCGCTGGCCTCGTTGGGCTGCTGGTCGCCGGTTGGCTCACCGTGCCGCTTCTGGTGGCCGCCGTCGTCCTGATCGGCATCGCCCAGTGCTTCTTCGACTCGGCAGCGCAAGCCGTCATTCCGGCGATCGTCGGGCGCGACAAGGAGGCGCTCGCCCTGATCAACGGACGGTATTGGGCCCTCGACACCGTCGGTCGGTCCCTTCTCGGTCCGCCGCTCGGATCGGTGACCTTCCAGCTCGCCCGGCCGTTGCCGTTCATTGCCGACGCGGCGTCCTTCCTTCTGTCCGCGGTCCTGGTGAGGCGACTGCCGGACACTCCCGTTCCAGCCGGACCACACGAGAAGATCACCGTCGCGATCAGATCGGGCCTTCGCCACCTGTTCAGGACCCACGAGCTCAGGACGCTCGCGTTCAGCATGGGTGCGTACAACGGAGCCTTCAACATCGCCATGGCGCCGTTCGTCCTCTACGCGATCGACGTGCTCGAGGTGCCCAACGCCGCGTACGGCGTCCTGCTCGCCACGAGCGCGCTCGGCGGCGTGATCGCTGGGTGGAAGGCTGGACCGCTAACTCACCGGCTGTCGTTCCGCCAAACCATGGCTCTAGCGCACCTCACCCAGGCCGCCGCCTGGGCGGGCATCGCGATCTCCGGGAACGTCTGGATTGCGGCGCCCTTGCTCGCCGTTCTTGGCGCGGGCTCCGCCCTCTCGAGCGTCGCCGTCGGATCTGCACGCCAAGCCCTCACGCCGGACGGCCTCCTGGGTCGGGTTGTCTCTGCCTTCCGTCTCTTCGGCCTCGGGGCCGCTGGCCTAGGCGCATTCGTAGGCGGTGCAGTCGCAGACATCTACGGGCTCACAGCGCCACTGATTGTGGCCGCATCCGTTCTCATCGCTACGGGCCTCCTGACCTGGCCTTACCGCCAGCGCGCCTAGCATCCTCAAGATTTTTCCGACTTTCAGCTTGCCGACCCCTATGCACGCGTGCATACTATTCATGCACGCATGAATAAGCCTTGACCGGGGAGTCCCGGAGGCGCGCGAGAGGGAGTGGCAGACGTGGCGATTCCGAACACGATGAAGGTGCCGGTGTCCTGGGAGTACATCGCGCCGAGTGGTGCGCTGTTCCTCGGTGTGGAGCCGGCGACGGATTTCGATAAGCGCGGCACGGGTGATGACCAGCTCCGGGACAAGGAGACCGGCGAGCGGGTGTGGCTGGTCAAGGCGTTGGACTTGGACCCGGAGGCGGGCAAGTTCGGCGCGACGAAGGAGATCAAGGTCAAGGTGGTGGCGCCGGTCCAGCCGGTTCCGCCGGCTGCGACGTTGCCGGGCTATCCGCCGATGGTGGAGTTCACGGGAGTGACGCTGACCCCGTACGTGGATTCGCAGAAGTGCAAGGGCACGACGGAGAAGTGCCGTGCCCGGCTGGCGTGGTCGATCCGCGCGACGGGGATGACGGAGCCGCAGGCCGCCGCGAAGAGCACGAAGGCCGCGGCGTGATGAGGACGCATCGCCGCACCGTCGCCGTCCTGGCGGGTCCGGGTGTCCGCGCGGCTCGTGAGGTGTACGAGACGGTGCCGGCCGACGCGATTCGGGTGGCTGCGCTGGTGGAGATCTCCGCTGCGGCGGCTGCGCTGGCCCGGACGGTGGTGCGGCTGCGGCGCCTGGACCCGGATCTGATTGCCCCGCATGTGCGCGACGCGACGGATCTGCGGGCGGTGCTGGGCCGGGGCCGGTGGCTGCCGACGATGACCCGGCACGTTCCCGCTCCGCCGACCGCTGCCCCGACGGGTGGGAGCGTGGCCGCGGCGGTGGTGCCGGTGTCGCGGTCGGTGCGGCGTCGGGTGACGCGTTCGGCGCGGGTGCCGTCGCAGGAATCGCTGTTCCAGCTCAGTGCGTGACCGGGTCCGGTTCGCGGATCCGCTCGGATGAGGGGGAGAGGGAGATGTCTCGAACACGGCGAAGTACGAGCAGGGACCATGACCGGGTCAGCCGGGTGCTGGCCGCGGAGCGCCCGCTGCGGGAGGCGAACTTCCTGCCGAAGTCGCAGCGCAGGCAGGTCCGCAAGTCGATGGTGCGGGCGTATCTAGCGAACAAGATCGCCGATGCGCAGGTGGATCGGATGGCGCGGGTCGAGTTCTACCGCAACTTGCGGCAGATCAAGCACCGCCGCCGCACGATCGCCACCGAGATGCGGGTTTTGGCCGACATGGTGTCCGGCCTGCACGCGGAGATCGTGCGGGTCGATGACCGGCACGGGGAGATCAGGATCAACGTCGGCGGCCGGCGTACGGGCATGGACACGGCCGTGGTGGACGAGGCCACGGACCTGCTGAAGAGCGCGAGCGGTGTCACGAGCGCGGCGGCGGACGAGTTCTTCGCCTTCTCCCGCCGCAAGGTGTACTACACGGAGGCGGCGGCATGAGTGAGATCACCGGCCGCATCGATGACATCGATGTGCAGATGGAACGGATTCGCCGCCTCATCGACAACGGCGCCCGCCAGGACCCGGAGCTGGGTGCCGGTTTGGGCACCACGGAAGACCTGACCGGGATTCAGCGCCGCATCGACCGTGCGCTCGCGGCCAGTGAAGGGGTCGACCGGGCGTACCGAGACCTCCTGCGGCAGAACGCCGCCTAACGCAAATCCGATTCAGCAGGGAGCCGCCATTTCGCTTGGTGGTGCGGCTCCCTGCTGCCCTTTTCCAGGAGGAGTCGTGGCCACCGCGAGACGGCACAGCTTCGGAGATTTCCTGTTCAGCCTGATCGGAAAACTGCTCGTCTGGGTGGCGAAGCTCGCCGCCAAGTTGGTCGCCCGCCTGGTCATGCTCGCGGTGTCCCACCCGCGCACCACGCTGTCCGCCGCCCTGGTCTCGGCCGCGGTGTTCTACGCCGGGTGGCGCATCCTCGTGCTGGTCCTCGGCGCCGTGCTGGTCGCCGCGTCGACGTGGCGGGTGGCCCACGCGGACACGTTCATGTGGGTGGTCGGCGGACCGGCCCGCACGTGGTGGCGGCGCTGGTGGACGTATCGCCGCCGGTGGGCCGACGTGTTCACCCGCTGCGACCTGGCCGTGCCGGCCAACGACGAGTGGCATCCGCCGACGTTGAAGAAGGTCACCACGACCGCGTACTGGGACCGGCTGACGATCAAGATGCAGATCGGGCAGGACCTCGACCAGTTCCGCCAGGGCGCCGAGAAGGTCCGGCACGGCTTCGGCGCGCACCGCGTCGCCGTCCGTGAACTCGCTCCCGGGGCAGTGGGCCTGGACCTGATGCGCCGCGACCCGCTCCTCGAACCGGTCCCCGCGACGCCGTTCGCCGCCTCGACCGCGGCCATCGACTTCGCGCGGGTACCGGTCGGCATGGACGAGTTCGGTGACCCGTTCACGATCAGCGTGGTCGGCGGGCACACCGCGGTCGCCGGATCCAGCGGCGCCGGGAAGGCGGGCGTGCAGTGGAACGCGCTGCGGCACCTGGCCCCGGCCATCGCCGACGGCACCGTGCGCCTGATCGGCATCGACCCGAAGGCCAAGGAACTAGCCCGCGCCCGGACCTTGTTCGCGGAGTACGCCGTGGACGAGGACGACGTGGTCGAGCTGCTGCAGCAGCTGGTGCGCGACATGAAGGCCGCCAACGCCGCCGCGGCCGAGGCCGGTGAACGCGACTTCGTCCCGTCGCAGACCAAGCCGCTGCACCTGATCGACATCGATGAGCTGGCCCCGCTGCTCAAGTACTGGCCGCGCCGCACCCGAGACAAGATCGAAGACAGCCTCGGGTTGCTGCTGACCCAGGGCCGCGCCGCCGGCTACATCCTGCTCGGCGCGATCCAGGAACCGACCAAGGACTCGTTCACGCTGCGGGACCTGTTCACCCGCCGGATCGCGTTGCGGCTGCCCACCGAGAGCCACACCGACGCCGCACTGATCGAGAAGGCCGTGGACTACGGCGCCCGCTGCCACGAAATCCCGGAAAGCCTGCCCGGCGTCCTGTTCTCCCTGGTCGACGGCGGCCGGCACACCACCCGCGCCCGGCTCGGCTACGTCACCGACGCCGACATCGACGCCCTGATCGACCACGTCGGCTCGCTGCGCACCGTCGTCGCCCTCGACACCCGTCGGACGGCCAGCGGACAGCAGATCACCGGCAGCGAGGCCGCCTGATGCGCATCGCCGCCCTGATCTTCGCCGTTCTGGCGGTGCTGTTCCTCGCCGGGCTGCTCCTCGTCCCGCTGATCACCGCCCATGCCCCGGCCATCGTCGGTGGCCTCGGCGTGGTGCTGCTGCTGGCCGCCTTGCTGTGGCCCCGCAAACGCACCTGCAGCGGCCTGCACTGCCCCGGCTGCCGCCACCACTGACCCCCACCCACTCGGCAAGGAGGCGAAGCTCGATGTTCACCACCACCCGTGCGGCCACCCGACAGTCGGCCGAGGCCGGGCACTTCGACTGGTGCGCCGCAGATCATCGATGCGGGCTCGGCGAACACCGGTCGGCCCCGATCACCGCGAAGCTGCCCGGCGCCGGGACCGTCGTCATCACCCGCGTGCAGACCGCGCACGGACGCCAGTACGCCGACGTGCACCTCTGCGTCGCCCTGCCTACCGCCGAAGCCGCGGCCCGGCACCGGCTCGTGACCCTGCTCAACCACCTGACCCGGCTGCTGCGCGCGATCGGCCCGGCAAGGACGTCGCGGTGAACGCCGCGGGCCGCGTCGAATCGGCTGCCCTGACCGTCATCCTCGCCGTCGTCGCGCTGGCCGCGGGGTGGGCCTCGTTCACCCACGTTCACGACTGGACCATGCGCCACGTCCCGGCCGGCACCCCGGATGCGTTCGGCTGGGTCAACGCCGTCATCTCCGAGCTGGTCCCGGTCGCTGCGATCCTGACCATCCGCCGGCGCCGCCGCACCGGCCAGCCCGTCGGCTACCCGCTGTTCCTGCTGATTGCTTCGGGCGTTCTGTCGCTGGCGGCGCAACTCGCCGTGGCTCAGCCGAGCCCGTCCGGATGGCTGCTGTCCGCGGTGCCCGCCCTGGCGTTCATGGCCTTGGTCAAGCTGATCTTCACCAGCTCCGATGACATCGCAACCACCCCGGCCGAGCCCGCCCTGGCCGAGCCCGCCACGGCGGCGGCTGCCAACCCGGCCCCCGCCACCGGCGCGCAGCCGTCCACTCCCGCGGCCGTGCCGATCCCGTCGGAGCCGTTCACCCGTCTCAACGGCCCGCCGGTGATCGGCCACGTGACCCGATAAACCCGCACCCCACCGGAGGTCCAGCCGCCATGTCAGAGCCCTACATGCCCCACGGTTGGTTACACGCCCTGGTCCGCTACAGCAACGAACCCGGTACCGACGCCGAAGACTTCGGCGCAGTGATGGACGAGTACGAACACAAGGTCAAAGTCCGCTGGCCGGACGGCACGACGACCTGGGAATTCAAGCGCGACCTCCTCGGATGGGGACGCCTGTGACCGCCACGCTGCCCGGCCTCGAGCCCGCGGCGCCGGACGCGGACACCGAGCCCCGCCCGGGATCGCGTGCCGCCCGCCTCGGCCTGCCGCTGTCGGTGCACGTGCTCAAGGACATCTGCGCCAAGCACGGCGTCTGCCTACGCCCCGTGTCGTTGCGCCGCACCGACCTGCACACCGGACGCACCGAACTGATCGACATCCCGTGCGGCGCCACCCGCGAGGACAAATGCGCGCCCTGCGCCAAACGCGCCCGCCGCCTGCGCCAAATCCAGATCCGCGAAGGCTGGCACCGCGACGACGAACCGCTACCCGCCCCGGCCCCGGCCACCCACGAACAGCGCGGGCTGATCCTGCTGCGCGCCGACTTCGAAGCCGCCCGCGACAGCGCTGTGCGCGAAGCCCAATGGGACCAGGTCGCCGAACTCGATCAGGCCATCGCCGAAGTCGAGGAATCCATTGCGGCAGAAGGACTCCGCGGCCGCGTCGCACCCCCGCACCCCGGTCCCGACGACGACGCCGACACCGGCAAACGCCGCCAGCGCTCCACCCGCCGCCGGCAAGACGCCCCCGCCCTGCCCCGGCAGAAGGTCGAACCACGCACCGTCGGCAAGACCTACACCACCCCGGACGGCCACATCGACCGGCCATCGATGTGGCTGACCCTGACCCTCGACTCCTACGGCCGCGTCCTGCCGGACGGCACCCCCGTCGACCCCGGCAGCTACGACTACCGCCGCGCCGCCTGGGACGCCGTGCACTTTCCCCGCCTGCTCGACCGGTTCTGGCAAAACCTCAGGCGCTGCGTCGGCTGGAACGTCCAGTACGCCGGCTGCGTCGAACCGCAGCGCCGCCTCGCCCCGCACGCCCACTTCGCGATCCGCGGCACCATCCCGCGGGCTGTCCTACGGCAGGTCGCCGCCGCCACCTACCACCAGGTGTGGTGGCCCCCGGCCGACCGCATGCGCTACACCCCCGACCAGCCGCCCATCTGGGACGCCGGCCAGGGCGCATGGCTCGACCCGGACAGCCGCGCACCGCTGACCCCGTGGGCCGATGCCCTCGACCAGGTCGACGCCGACCCGCACGCCGAACCCGCCCACCTCGCCACCTTCGGCGTCCAGGTCCGCGCGGAAGGCGTCAACCCCGGCACCGAACACGCCAACCGCACCATCGGCTACATCACGAAGTACATCACCAAGAGCTCCGCCGACTGCCACACCACCGACACCGCCCGGCAACGGCAACACCTCGACCGGCTCTGGCACGAGCTCCGCGTCACCCCGTGTTCCGACAGGTGCGCGAACTGGCTGCTCTACGGCGTGCAACCCAAGAAGGCCCACGGCCGACTGCAGCCCGGCCGCTGCAAAGGCCGCACCCACCAACGAGCCACCCTCGGCATCGGCGGCCGGCGCATCCTCATCTCCCGCGACTGGTCCGGCAAAACCCTCGCCGACCACCGCGCCGACACCCGCGCCTGGGTCCGCGCCCTACTCGGCGTCACCACCGACGCCCACACCGCCGAACCCGCCGCACCAGACGAACCGATCGGCACCTACGCCTGGGAACTCGCCCACCCACAAGACCCCGACCTCGCACCCCTCGGCCACCGCCTCCTGCGCGCCCTCTCCCATCGTGTCCAATGGCGCACTGCCCTACTCGCTGCCCAGGACCGCGCCGCCCAACTCGCCACCGCAGATCTTTCGGCAACTGACGACCATGCGGGGGAGGCGGGAAAGTGACCAAGCGACTGACGGTATCGCCACCCGAGCCCGGTCCCGATGAATTGTGGACGATCGAGGAAACAGCAGCGTTTCTGCGGGTGCCACCTCTCACCCTCTACACATGGCGCAAGCGCCACTATGGGCCACCTGCCGGGCGGGTTGGCCGTCATCTGCGCTACGACGCCGCCGCGGTACGAGCCTGGTACCGAGAACAGGTCGTGGCCTGATGGGCTCTATCCAGGACCGGTGGTGGAAGACCGTTCACCTCGGCGAAGGCAAAACGAAGAAGGTCAAGACCAGCCGCTTCGGTAAAGGCGACCGGTACCGGGTGCGGTACGACGGCCCGGATGGCCGGCAACTGAGCAAGTCGTTCCCCGATCGGCAGAAAAAGGCGGCCGAGAACTTCCTGATCGACGTGGAGTCGGACAAGCGCCGCGGCGAGTTCGTGGATCCCGCCGCGGGGAAGAAGCCGTTCGACACGTTCGCCGAGAGCTGGCTGCGCACTCACCAGTTCGACGAGTCCAGCCGAGAAACCACCGAAATTCGCGTACGGAAGCACATCATCCCGTTCTTCGGCGACGGTCCCATCAACACGATCAAGCCGAGCGACGTTCGCGAGTGGGACACCAGCCTCATAGGTGTGCTTGCCGTCGCTACTCGATCGGTAGCGTTCTCACACCTCAGCGCGATCTTCACAGCGGCAGTCGATGACGGCCTGATCCGCAAGAACCCGTGCTCGGCAAAGTCGGTCACTCAGCCGCAGCCGATCCCGCGCAAGGTCGTTCCCTGGCGGAAGTCGACCGTAGCCGCGATCAGAGCCGACCTGCCGCCCCGCTACAAGCCCATGGTGGACGTCGGTGGTGGCTGTGGAGCGCGGCAAGGGGAGATCTTCGGCGTCGCACCCGACGACTTCGACTTCGAAGGGGGATGGCTCCACATCCGGCGCCAAGTGAAGCGGGTTCGCTCCCGGCTCGTGTTCGGCCTTCCCAAGAACGACAAGGAAAGGCGTACCCCGCTGCCTGCGTCAGTCGGCAGGGCGATCCAGGCGCACATGGCAGTCTGCGAACCCGTGACAGTCACCTTGCCGTGGGAAGATCCGTTCCGCGGTGAGCCGACCACGGTGCAGCTTGTTTTCACCACGGCCCGGAAGAACGCCGTCAACCGCAGCACCTTCAACGAACAGTGCTGGCATCCGGCGTTGATGGCGGCAGGTCTCGAACGGGGCCGACACAACGGGATGCACGCGCTACGGCATCTGTTCGCCTCCGCGCTCCTCGACGCCGGCGAGAACATCAAGGCCATCTCCGAATGGCTCGGGCACTCGGACCCCGCGTTCACTCTGCGCGTCTACACCCATCTGATGCATTCCAGCCAGGGCCGGGCGCGGCATGCGCTCGACCAAGTCTTCGGGGACCTTGATGGCCCCGGCTTGGCCCAGAGCTAGAATTGATCTACATATTGGCTGCTCAGAGCCGGTGCGCCAGTGTGAATCCGGCGTACAGGCCGACTCGTCCGTCGCCCTCACCACCGGCGGCGCTGAACTCGCCGCATCTGTCGGCGTGATGATCGATGTGGGGGAAGACTGGTCGTCTGACGCCCCAGCGCTGCCCCCACGCGTGACTGAACGTCATGCCGTCCTGCGGAAAACCGTAGAGACTACGCACCCTCCGGATGAAGAGAACTCACCCTCAACCTGGGTAAGTCGCTCCCACCCGGGTCCTTGATCGGCCGATCTTGGCCCCGCCAGCGACCACAGTGATGATCAAACTAATGACGGTTGCCGTTGCGAGGGTCACCACGGCCGGGTTGACCCACGCCGGTACGAGATCGAAGTTGGCGTTGCACTTGTCGTGCAGTGGGAACCAGCGCCCCGGCTCCTGCGGGTGTTCCGACCGGTACGCCTGGTCGAAGGGTTGGTTATGCCGTTGGCAGTCCTCGAAGATGTCCCAAGCCAGAGAGAAAAACCCGTACAGGTACACGAGAACTGTCGACATTCCTGTCAACACGGACACCGGCAGCCAGTGCCGGACTCGAAGGTTGCGCATTGCCTGATCAAACCAGCGGACGCCGAGCTGATCGCGGCCCTGCACCGCATCTGCACGGAACCGCCACACCCCAGTCGGACGGCCGCAGAGTATGTGATCCCCCGGTTCCTCCGCCTGGGCGAACGTCATAGGCAACACGCATCGGGCACCTGATCAGGGCCATGTCTGACCTCGTTCGCAGGTGCGGGACCGGTTGACCCATGGCGGTGACCAACTCGGCATCGTCGGTTGGGCGACACGCGGCTGTCCGGTCCTTGCCGCGGGGTTCATCATCGAGACGCGAAGCGCATCGGCGTGCTGAGAGAGGTGGACGTCATGTACGCAATGACGATGGAAGTTCCCGCCCCGGTCGAGCTGTACGACAAGATTCATGCGGAGTTGCTGCGGCGGACCACGGGGTCGGTCGAGGGCTTGTTGGTGCATATCGGCCGAGCCACTGCTCGTGGTTTCGAGGTGATCGAGATTTGGGAGTCTCGGGAGCAGTTCGAGCACTTCGCGCAGGAGGTCAACTCGGTGGTGGCGGACCTTTCCCAGGGCGACTTCCCTCTTGCCGCTGGGGCTGTGACTGAGTTTGACCTGCGGGGGTTCCTGGTGCCGACGGCCAAGATTTTTCAGTGAGAGCTGGGCAGGTGGTGTCCGGTCGAGCGCTGGCAGACTCGGCATGACCGGCCTCACGCTCAGCCGACCGGGCTGTCGGTGAGCGCGAGGTTGCCGGCATTGTCAGCGGGAAGCGTTGCGGTGTGCGCACGCCATCTGCGAGAAGCGTGACGGTCTGCGCAGACCACCTGCGAGAAGCGTGTTATGCGGACGCGACCAAGGGCTTGAGGGCGGTGCCGACTGTGGTCACCATGCCGGGGCGGTGGCCTGTGCGGATCAAGTTGATGGTGATGCCGTCGATGCCTGCCTTGATGACCCTGTCGTGGAGTTGGTCGGCGACCTGTTCGGGCGTACCCAAGAAGACGCGGTTTCGGCGGTCTTCCGGGATCTCCTGACCGATCTCCTTCACCTCCTGCTCGGTCTCGCCGACGAGGCCCATGGCGAGGTAGCTGGTCGCGAGCGTGGCGGGGTCCCGACCGATTTCCTCGCAGCGCTCACGCAGAACCGCGACCTTGCGGGGGAGCTCTTCGACGTCGCAAATGATGTTCATGTGATCGGCGAAACGGGCGGCGAGCCGAAACGTCTTCTGCTCGCCGCTGCCGCCGAGCATGATCGGAATTGTCGGTCGCAGTCGCGGGTTGTTCATCGCGCCGCGGGCTTGGTACCACTTGCCGTCGAGCGTGGCGGGCTCGCCTTTGAGCATGGGGGCGATGATCGTCAACGCTTCTTCGAGCCGTTCGAAACGTTGAGTGAAGGTGCCGAACTCGAAGCCGTAATCGTGGTGCTCGCGCTCGAACCAGCCGGCGCCGATGCCGAGGATCGCTCGCCCCTTGGAGACCACGTCGAGGGTGGTCACGGTCTTCGCCAACAGGGTGGGATTTCGGTACGTGTTGCCCGTGACCAGCGCGGACAGCTGGATCGTCGACGTGGCCGAGGCAAGCGCGCCGAGCGTGGTGTACGCCTCGAGCATCGCGTTCTCGGGAGCGCCGATGCCCGGCAATTGATAGAAGTGGTCCATGACCAGCACGGTGTCGAAGCCCGCCGCCTCGGCCTCGCGAGCCTGCGCAGTCACGGTGTCGAAGAGATCTTCGACCGCGCCGCCGGGGTAGGTGTAGTTCGGGATCTGGTAGCCGAGCCGGATGCTCACAAGTGCCTCCGCTGTCCTTGGTCGTCTTCATGTAAGTTACCACTTACATAGGGAGGGGCGGGGGCTATGGCGGCGAAGCGGAGCTATCACCACGGTGACCTCCGGGCTGCCCTGATTGCGGCCAGTTTTGACCAACTCGCTGACGGTGGCCTGCCCCGATTCTCGGTCGCCGCCGTAGCGCGCAGGCTGAACGTGAGCTCGGCCGCGCCGTACCGGCATTTCCCGGATCGGGTGCACCTGCTCGGCGCGGTCTCGGCGGTCGCTGCGGGCGATCTGCGAGCCGCGATCGAGACCGCTGCGGTGGAGGCCGGGTCTGATCCCGCCGCCCGGTTGGCGGCCGCGGCGGGCGCATATGTTCGGTACGTTGCGCGTACGGGAGCCGGCTTCTCGGTCATCTATGCCGCGGAGCTGCACGACTTTCCGGATGAAGCACGCCGGGAGCAGACCCGGGCATTGATGACCTCCTTGCTTGATTTGGGTACGGCGACCGGTGTGCCGTCGTATCAGGAAGCGGTGTTGATGGTGGAGGCCACCATCGCGGTGGCTCAGGGTTACACGTCGTTGCTGGCAGACGGATTCTTTGCTCGCAAGGCGCACTCCGCTGACGCTGTCGCCGACCGAGCCACCCAGGCCGCGCGTTCCTTGGCCGCTCCGTCCCGCGGCGCTGGCTCATGATGACCTGATCGGCCTGGCGTTGGGCGGCCCCTGTGGATAAGTAGCCATTGTGGATAACCGCTTGCGCCGGCACGATCGGCGATAGCGTGGCTGCCATGGTTACCAGCGATTCCACCCTCGTCCTGGGCGGCACCGGCACGATCGGCAGCCAGGTGGTCCGGCAACTCCGCGACTCCGGCCACGAGGTCAGAGTCGGTTCGCGGCATGGCGAAATCCCCTTCGACTGGTCCGCACCGGAGACGTGGGAGCCGGTGTTGAGTGGCGTGGGAACGATGTATGTCGTTTTGCCGGACCGCACCGAGCTGCCGGCCACGTTTCTCGGCACCGCGGAGCGGGCCGATGTGCGCAGAGTGGTGCTGCTGTCGGATCGCGGCATCGACATCATGAACGTCACCCACTTGCAGAAGGCGGAGCGTGCGGTCCGAGACTTCTGCGGTGAGTGGACGATCGTCCGAGCTGACTGGTTCGATCAGGACTTCGAGACGTTCTTCCGGCCAGCGGTCCTGGGCGGGCGCCTCTGTGTGCCGGTCGGGGCGGCCCGGCAGGGTTTCGTCGACGCCGCCGACATCGGTGCCGTCATGGCGAGAGTCGGAAGCTCGGGAGACTATGCCGGGCGGGTGCTGTCGCTGACGGGCCCACGAGCCTTGTCGTTTTCGGAAGCGCTGGAGCTCATCTCGCAAGCCACCGGGCGCTCGATCACCTTCGACGGCAGCCCGGAAGCTTTCCGGGAGGCGATGAGCGCGGATGGGCTGCCTGTCGAGGCAATCGACACCATGGCTGCCAACTTTGCGAACCTCGCGGCACGGGGCGACACCGAACTGACCGGAGACGTGCAGGAGGTTCTAGGCAGACCCGCCAGGGATTTCGCAGCGTATGTGAATGACGCCGCGGATCGGGGCGTGTGGCGCGAAGGCTGACGCGGGCCCAGGGAATGGAGCGGGAGGTCACGCTGGGGGTCGGGCGGCGGCGATGACTCGGGTGAGAGCGGCGTGGAGTTGTTGGAGTTCAGCAACAGGCATGCCTAGGCGCTGCACGACGGCCGGCGGGATCTGCTCAGCGCGGGCGCGGAGAGCGCGGCCTTCGGCGGTGAGGCTGATGGACAGGCTGCGCTCGTCGTCGGGATCCCGTTCGCGGCGCAGGTAGCCGACGGACTCCAAGCGCTTGAGCAGCGGGGAGAGGGTGCCAGGATCGAGTTGGAGGAGGTCGCTGAGCCTGCGGACGGATAGCGGTTCGTGTTGCCACATCGCCAGCATCACCAAGTATTGCGGGTGGGTCAGGCCCATGGGTTCCAGCAGCGGACGGTAGACCGCGACGACGCCCCGGGCAGCGACCGACAGGGCGAAACACACCTGCTGCTCCAACGCCAGCGGATCGGTGGTGTCGATCGGATCACTCACTACGGCTTCTCCTCAGGTTGCTGGCTAGAGTACCAATAGTTGGGGTACAAACTATTGGGACACCAAGGGATCCGTTGGAGGCTGGCTTCATGGCGAAGACTGATCGGGCTCCGAGCCGGAGCCGGTTCATGCGATGGTTCCATGCGACGTTTGATGACTGGTTCTTCCGGTCGATGATTGGCCCAGCGCAGACTGCTAACGCGGTGCACGGCTGCGAGCAGCCCGCTCGTGAGCAGTGGAAGCGTGACTTGGCTGCCCGGAAGCAGTTCACCCGGGACCAGCGAGAGCGCAAGCGACTCGCTCGTGAGCAGCAGAGCGACTAACCGCTGTCGCGGTGAATCTTGATGCCGAGGTTGCACACGCCTCGGCGATGAGCG
This sequence comes from Actinoplanes sp. NPDC051859, assembly GCF_044452725.1. NCBI lineage: Bacteria > Bacillati > Actinomycetota > Actinomycetes > Micromonosporales > Micromonosporaceae > Actinoplanes > Actinoplanes sp. NPDC051859. Next base: position 236,515 of record NZ_JBITBX010000002.1, read on the forward strand.
ATCCGGCAGGCTCAGCCTGCACGTGCTCAGCCTGCACGTGCTCAGCCTGCACGAGCCCAGTCCGCACGAGCGCGGCCATACGCTTACGTACCGTCGTGCCAGCACTGCCACGAACTCGCGACCCTGCAGCCGCTCACCCGCCCGCCGCGCTTCCTGCTCGCCGCCGAGTTGGCGGGGCTGACCGTCAGAATCCTCAGCAAGTGCCAGGGCGGGTGATGGTGCGGGGCTCAGGGAGGTGGCGCAACTGGGGAGGGGTGTGGTGTCGGGCATCTGGCTGGCGCATTCCGGGGCGGCGGAGCACTCCCTAGTCTGCGGGCAGAGCGGTGCGCGGGAGGCGATCGTGACGATCTTGCAGGACACCCCCGAATTCGTGGCACGGCCCGCTGACGCGGTGGCGGGTCTGCTGCCTGACAGGCAGAGCGCGCGGGCAGCTGTCGCCGCATTGCATGCGGCCGGGTTTGCTGCGGTCGAGAGTCGACCTTGGCATCCCGAGCGTTGCCGCTTGCGGGACTGGGATGGCGACGCGCCACTTATGCATCTGTACGTGGCCGGGCTGCACCAGGGGCGTTCGCTGGTGTTAGTGCCCGCGGCTCGGCAGCAGCGCAGGGAAATAGGCCGGGTGCTGATGCGGCATCGGGGCCGCGCCGTGTACTACTTCTCTGCCGTGGGAGTGGAGTCGCTGGCTGTTCTGGTCTGACGTGGACTCGGACGCGGCTGTGCTGACTCGGCTTCGAGTGCCGAGGCAAAGATTGCTGACCTGAACCGACAGCTGCGGCGGTCGGGACCGCGGTCGCGCCTAGCTGACGCAAGGGTGGGCCGCTCTCGAGGTCCGGGTGCTGGGATGCGGTTGATCTCGGAGGGTTCGGGCGCGGGCTAGGAAGCGGTGGCTTCGGGCGTTCGGATATGCCGGCGGCGTCGGAGATCGGTGTGGGTGCGATTGCGGCTGGGTGCGGGCCGGCTGTTCTGCGTGCTGACCATCGAGGGCGTAACGCCAGTCTGGAGGGACTGCACGGCTTCCTCGCGACATCGAAGCGGATGCAACCGACCGTCGAGTCCGGCGGTACGCCGGCCTGGATCGGCGGTATGCCGGCCTGGATCGGCGGTATGCCGGCCTGGATCGGCGGTCGAGATGCCGGCATCGAGTGGGAGCGTTGATGAGAGCCGGCGTAGCGGGTTGCCGGTCACGCGGCCGGTCAACTGCTGGAGGCGGCGGAGGCCCGACCGAGGAGGTGCGCGCAGGGATGCCCGCTCCAGAGCGACGAGGCCGGCCAGACGCGGTAGTGCAGGGGGTGTGGTCGATCGGCAGGAGAAAAGGTCGGACCGTGATGTCGTTCATTAAATTTTCGTGAATCGGATAGCGCGGTAGGGGTGAATCGTGAGCGGGTTCAGCAGGGGCGGATGCGGTTCTTCTGTGCCGCGGCCGGTTAGCTGTATGAATGAATGGTCACAGTCCCGTGTCGCCGTGGAAAATTCGGGTCTTGCAAATTGGCGAGAGAGGTGCTGAATGATGACCGGAAAACGGATTGAGCTGCGGTGATGTCCGTTCGGCGCGGCAGCGGGCGCAGTGACGGAACGCATCGACACCCTTCGGTACGTTCTGTCCAGTCTAGACGGTCGCCGTCCTACTCAGTGAGGACCCTGCGGTGATCAGGGAGCGGGCTACGATGTGGTTGAAATAGCAGGTGAAAGTGCAGATCCACAGCGGACGGGTAATGAGTAAGGGCCGGCCTTGATCGGGTTGACACGACGGCTCGGGGTTGTGAGTATGCCCTCCGACCGGTCGAGTTGACGTGCAAGTTGCATACTCATAGTGTCTGATATGTGACGACGGGTGCGGGCTGGGATGAGTTCCCGCGTCGCGAAGTGCAGGGTAGTCGGAGCGGCCGCGAGGAGTGCTTGGTGACTGTCAGGATCGGCATCAACGGCTTCGGTCGCATCGGGCGATCCGTTATGCGCATCATCAACGCCGCGCCGGGCTCTGGAATCACGGTTGCTGCCGTTAATGACATCGCCGCGCCGGACAGATTGGCGCATGCCCTGAAACGCGACAGCTTGCGTGGCCGATTCGCTGGCACCGTCGGTACGGTGGGCGGGCAGCTCATCGTGAACGACCGTCCGATCTGGACTTACCGAGAATCGCAGCCGGGCCGCATCCCGTGGTCCGACGCCGGCGTTGACGTGGTCATCGAGGCCACCGGCCAGTTCCGCCGCGGCGACGACGCACGCGTGCACATCACCCACGGTGGCGCCCGCAAGGTCGTGATCAGTGCGTCTGCGGACGACCCAGATGCCGTCCTGGTCTGGGGGGTGAACCACGACTTGTACGACCCCGCCCGGCACGATGTCGTGTCGCCTGCCTCCTGCGGTGTGAACGCACTGTCCGTGATGGCAAAGGTGCTGCTGGACCGCTTCGGGCTGCGCAGCGTGCAGACCTCGGTGGTGCTTGCGGTGCAGGGCTGGCAGAAGGTGCACGATGCCACCACGGGAACGTCGCGAGACGATCCGCGATTGGGACGGGCCGCTTCGGAAAGCATCATTCCGCACGATCACGTTAGCGGTGACCTGCTAAGTGTGGTGCTTCCTCGGCTCGGCGAGGTGCGTTACAGCTACTACTGCGTGCCCACCCCGATCGGGTCGCTCGCCGAGCTGGGTGGGCACACCGATCGGCCGGTCAGCGTCGACGAGCTGAACCACGCGATGGCGGAGGCCGCAGCGGGGCCGATGCGTGGGTTGATCGACTATGACCCCGATCCGACTGTCTCGATCGACGTCCGAGACAACCCGGCCTCCTGTCTTTTCGACCCGTCCGGGACCCAGGCCACGGCCGACGGGGGCGTCAAGGTGCGTGGCTGGTTCGACAACGAATGGGGCTTCTCCCATCGGCTGGTCGACCTTTCCCGCCTGGTGGGGGAACGTGAGCCCGTCCCGGCGGGCCTCCTCTACAAGACCGCGGCAGCCTGACCGCCTCCGCCGGCAACGGGACTGGCGGCGGCGAACGTCATCAGGACTATTCGAGCCGCCCGGCTGAGGGCAGCGGGGGTAGCGACAGCGCCGGCGGAAACGGAGGCGAGAGCGGGGACGGAATATCCACAAGGCTGCGGCGTATCCACAGGCCGCAGCACGGCGTACGCCGGGTGGGGTAGAACGGATCGGTGATCTCCCGCGATGCAATCGAAGCTGCAGCCCGGCGCCTGACCGGACGGGTGCGCCGGACACCCGTGCTGACCGATGGGCCGGTCGGCTACAAACTAGAGCTGGTGCAGCACGCCGGGTCCTTCAAGACCCGGGGAATGTTCAACAAGATCCTGACGGCCGCCGAGGACGGCTTGCCCGCTGCCGGCATCATCGCCGCGTCCGGCGGCAATGCGGGACTTGCGGCGGCCTACGCCGCCCGGGAGCTGGGCGTGCCGGCGGAGATCTTCGTGCCGGTCACCGCGCCGCCGGTCAAGGTCGCGAAGCTGGCCAAGCTGGGTGCCCGGGTCGTCCAAGCCGGAGTTGAGTACGCGGAAGCGTTCGCCGCCGCGAGTGTGCGCGGCGCCGAAACCGGGGCACTGTTCTGTCACGCCTACGACGACGCGGACATGGTCGCGGGCAACGGCACGGTGGCGTTGGAGTTGCTGGAGCAGTTGCCCGCTGGCTTCGACACTGTGCTGGTGGCGGTCGGTGGGGGTGGCCTGATTGCGGGTGTGGCGGCTGCTCTGCACGGCCAGGCCAAGGTGGTGGCGGTCGAACCGCGCAACGCCCGGGCGTTGAATGCCGCCCTCGACGCCGGAGCAGCAGTGGATGTGCCCGTTTCCGGAGTCGCCGCGGATTCGCTCGGAGCGCGGCGTGCCGGGGCGATCGCCGTCGAAACCGCCGTCGCCGCCGGGCTGAGCTCGGTGCTTGTCGACGATCAGGCGATCGTCGAGGCACGTCGGCGGTTGTGGGAGGACTATCGGCTCGTGGTGGAGCACGGGACGGCGTGCGCGCAGGCGGCGCTCACCTCAGGTGCGTATGTCCCGGCGGTCGGGGAGCGGGTGATCGTTCTGCTCTGCGGAGCCAACACCGATCCCGCAGATCTGGCCTAGGCCGCGGGGCGGGGCGGCGTCAGACCTGGGGGCGGGGCGGCGTCAGACCTGGGGGCGGGGCGGCGGTAGTGCGGTTGGGGGCGGGTGTGCCCGTACCTATGGGATCTGGACCTTGCGCGACGATCACCTGCGGGAGATTCGGGATGTCCGTAATGCTGGGGCTATGACGGATGACGACAATCAGATCAAATCGGTGCGGCAGTTCCGCCGGTTCGCTGTGGTGGTCTGTCTCGCCGGTGCACTGGTGCAGCTTGCGCTCACCGCCTACTACCTGGGCATGGGCCATCGGGCCATGCCGCATGACGTGCCGGTCGGGCTGGTCTCGCCTGCAAGTAAGCAGGCCGCCATCCTCGACTTGCTGGAGCGCGACGGTGTTTTCGAGGCCACCATCTATGGTTCCGTGGCCGAGCTGGAGACCGCGATCCAGGAGCGTGCCGTGTACGGCGGGGTCGACGTGACAGCTGACCGGCCGCACCTCTATATCGCGAGCGCCGCCGGGACCGCCGCCGCGTCACTGTTGCGCACCACCTACACGTCCGTCATCGCCCAGCAGAACGGCGCGCATCTCAGCGAGTTGGCGAAGCGGGGTAATGCGATCTCCGTCGCCGAGGCCAGTTCGCTGGCCGCCCCGCCGCCGATCACCGACGTCGTGCCGCTGCCCGCTGACGATGTCAATGGCGCATCACTGGGCTTCCTCACCCAGGCGCTCGCCCTCGGCGGGACGATTGCCTCCGTCGGGCTGGGCCGGCTCATCCCGCGCACTCGCCGCTCGTGGGCGCGCGGGTTGGGACACCTCACGACCTTGATCGTGTACGCCGTGGCGTCGGCGGCGGTGGTGCTGTGGTCGATGAGCTGGTTCGGGGTCGGCGCGGATGCCGATCACGTCACGATGTTCGGCATCTTCGCGCTGGTCTCGCTCGCGATCACCGGCTCCACCGCGGGCGCGGTGGCCCTCGTCGGTCCGGCGGGCGCGCTGCTCGGAGCCGTCTATTTCACCATCGGTACGGTGATCAGCGGCGCGAGCATCCTCCCCGAGTTTCTGCCCGACTTCGGCCGGATCCTCGGCGAGAACCTGCCGACCGGCGCAGGCGTGCAGGCAGTCCGCTACGACCTCTACTTCCCGGACGCCTCGATCGGCGGGCCGCTGCTGGTGCTCTCCCTCTACGCGGGCATCGGGTGCCTCCTCGTCCTGATCACCAACCTGCTGCCGAACCGCGCCGACAAGACCTCGGAGCTCGACCTGGAGGTCAAGGACCGCATCGAAGGCAACGAGGTGCGCCAACCCGTCGCCATCGGCTGACCCACCTCGATCGCGGCGCAAGGCTGACGGCACGCTGAGTTGCGCGGCAGGTTGGCCTCGCCTTGGGCTGCGCGGCAGGTTGGCCTCGCCTTGGGCTGGGCGGCAGGTTGGCCTCGCCTTGGGCTGGGCGGCAGGTTGGCCTCGCCTTGGGTTGCGCGGCAGGTTGGCCTCGCCTTGGGCTGCGCCGCAGGCTGGCCCCGCCTTGGGGTTCGGTTCGCGTTGACGCCACTCCTGGGTTGCGGCTCAGTCTTTTCCGGGTTGCGCCGAAGAGGCAGGGGTCAGGCCGCGCAAGTACGGAGGTGTTCGCGGTGGGAATCGAGCGCGTCAACAGCCGGATGAGCGACATCCAGAGCCGGATCCTCGCGTTGCAGACCCAGCAGGCCACCAAGACCGCGGCAGCTACCTCGACCGCCACGGGCACCACATCCGCCTCGGGTGCCTCGTTCGCCTCGGCGCTTGCGGACGCGATGGGAACGCAGACAACTGGCGCGGCCAACAAGTCGTACTCGTTGAACAGTAAGGGGATCCCGACCGAGTTGGCCGCCTACGGCAACGGCAAGATCCCGGCGAATGCGCTCAGCAAGGTGGGCAACACCAACCACAAGCTGTGGGCGCCGGCCGCCGAGTCACTGAACCAGATGATCGCCGACGCCAAGGCGCAGGGGGTGACCATCGGCATCACCGACTCCTACCGCTCATATGAGGAGCAGGTCGACGTCGCGCGGCGTAAGGGCCTGTATTCCCAAGGTGGGTTGGCGGCGAAGCCGGGCACCAGTGAGCACGGCTGGGGCATGGCGACCGACCTCGATCTGAACGCCAAGGCGCAGAAGTGGATGCGGGAGAACGGTGAAAAGTACGGCTTCACCGAGAACGTGCCGCGCGAGCCGTGGCACTGGGCGTACAAACCGAAGTCGGTCTAAGCCCGACAGATCAGCTCGCCGTGCAGGACGGACAGCCAGCCGTCGGGGTGGGCCGCCCAGGTCTGCCAGCCGTGGGAGATGCGGTTCAGATCGTCGCGGGTGGCGGCTCCCGACGCCACCGCTTGCCGGGCCAGGTCCGAGGCGAGGATGCGTTCCGCCCACATGCCACCCCACCACGCCCGATCGTCGTCTGTGGCGAAGCACCAGGTTGACGAGGTCGCTGTGACGTCGGTGAAGCCGGCGGCGTGTGCCCAGGAGAGCAGCCGGCGTCCCGCATTCGGTTCGCCGCCGTTGCCGCGGGCGATGCGGTCGTAGAGACTCAGCCACTCGTCGAGTTCCGGCAGGCGCGGAAACCAGGTGAAGGCCGCATAGTCGCTGTCGCGCACGGCGACCACGCCGCCGGGACGGGCGACGCGGCGCATCTCGCGCAGCGCCTGGACCGGGTCGCCGACGTGCTGGAGCACCTGGTGGGCGTGGACCACGTCGAAGGTCGCGTCGGCAAAGGCGAGGGCGTGCACGTCGCCAACCGCGAAGTCGATGGTGGTCAGGCCGCGCCGGGCGATCTCGCAGCGGGCGAGGTCCAGCGCAGGCCCGGTGTGCTCCAGGGCCGTGACCCGGCCGGGTGTGACGTGCGTCGCCAGGTCGGCGGTGAGGGTGCCCGGCCCGCAGCCCACGTCGAGCAGGCGTGCGCCGGAGGTCAGGTGGGGCAGCAGGTACGCCGCCGAATTTTCTGCGGTGCGCCACCGGTGTGGCCGCAGAACCGACTCGTGGTGTCCGTGGGTGTAGACGGCAGACATGCCGTCGACGTTACGGCCGGAGATTTCCGTACGCGCAGTTCGGACCGTACGTTGGGACCATGAGGATCGGCATCGTCGGCGCGACGGGACAGGTCGGTGGCGTCATGCGCCGCATCCTGGCCGAGCGCGCGTTCCCCGTAGACCAGCTCCGGCTCTTCGCTTCCGCGCGTTCCGCCGGTCGGACACTGCCCTGGCACGGGGGTGAAGCCACCGTCGAGGACGCCGAGAAGGCGGACTTCCGCGGACTCGACATCGTCCTGTTCTCGGCGGGCAAGGGCAGCTCCAAAGAGTTCGCGCCGCGGGTTGCTGAGGCCGGCGCTGTCGTGATCGACAACTCGTCGGCCTGGCGGATGGACCCGGACGTCCCGCTCGTGGTCGCCGAGGTCAACCCGGACGCCATCGCCCGGCGTCCGAAAGGCATCATCGCCAACCCCAACTGCACCACCATGGCCGCCATGCCGGTGCTGCGGCCGCTGCACGACGAGGCCGGGTTGCTTTCTCTGGTCGCCACCACCTATCAGGCGGTCTCCGGCGCGGGCTCGGCCGGCGTCGCCGAGCTCGCCGAGCAGGTGCAGAAGGTCGCCGACCGCGCCACCGAGCTGACCCACGACGGCAGTGCGGTCGAGTTTCCTGCGGCCCGTTCCTTCGCCCGACCGATCGCCTTCAACGTGCTGCCGCTCGCCGGTGCGATCGTCGACGACGGCCGCGGCGAGACTGACGAAGAACAGAAGCTGCGCAACGAGAGCCGCAAGATTCTCGGCCTACCGGACCTGAAGGTTTCGGGTACGTGCGTACGGGTGCCCGTGTTCACCGGCCATTCGCTGCAGGTGAACGCAAGGTTCGCCCGACCGGTCACGCCGGAGCGGGCGCGCGAGTTGCTGGCGGCGGCTCCCGGTGTCGAGCTGTCGGACATTCCGACGCCGTTGCAGGCCGCCGGGCGCGATCCGACGTACGTGGGGCGGATCCGTGCCGACGAGACGGTGGAGAACGGGCTCGCGCTGTTCCTGTCCAACGACAATCTGCGCAAGGGAGCGGCGCTGAACGCCGTCCAGGTCGCGGAGCTGGTGGCGGCCTCGCTGCGCTGAGCTTCCTGGCTTGTTCGCCCCGTCCCGCCGACTCGGTGGGGCGGGGCGCTGTTGTTTGGTCAGGGCGGCTCGGTGATTGGCCCGGTCGTGGTTTCGGTCGGCTCGGCGGGCAGGAAGCGCCGGCGGCGGTAAACATTTTGTCGTTCCTTCGGGGGGTATTTGCGACGCTCCACTATGGAAAAACGGGGCTTTTTGCCTGAATCGGTAGCGCTTGGTCGGTTTGAGGTGCACAGTGATGGCATGAACGACAGTGGGCCTGGTGGGGGCGGCTACTTCTGGTGCCTCCGGCATGACCGGGTCGAGTCCGAGGACGCCGTATGTGCTGCCCAAAACCGGCTCGGCCCGTACGCCTCCGCTGACGACGCCACGCGGGCACTCGAGACGGTCGAGAAGCGCAATGCGGCGTGGGATGCCGAGGACGCCCGCTGGACCGGGGAGGTCAGCTAGCTCCGGCCCGACCCCTGTGTCCAAGCCGGAATCGTCGGTCTCCTCCGCGGAGACGAGCCCGCAGTCATTCGCTAGGAGGAAGTACCCCATGGCCGTGACCAAGAAGGCCGCCCCGACCCGGGCTGCCGCCAAGAAACCCGCCGCCGCAACGGCCGCGGCCCGGTCGGCAACCGGCAAACGCGCCACCGCGGCGCCCACCAAACGCACCGCCGCCGCCACCTCGACCACCGGCCAGCGCCCCGCCACGGTTTCGAGCACCGCGGCGCCCGCTCCGGCCCGCCGGGCGTCGGCCAACGGTGCTGCTGGTACTGCTGTGGCGAAGAAGACCGCGAAGCGAGCCTCCACCATCGCCAAGAGCGCCACTTCCTCCGCGACCAAGGCTGCCTCCGCCACGAAAGCCGTGGGCCGTGCTTCGGTAGCAAAGACCACACCCGCGAAGTCGACGGCTACCACCACATCGGCAGCGACAAAGTCGGCTGCTGCGAAGAAGGCAACGGCTGCCAAGTCGACCGCTGCAAGGACCCCGGCCGTCAAGACCACGGCGACAAGGTCAGCGGCCGCGAAGTCAACGGCTGCGAAGGGCACGGCTGCGAAGAGCACGGCTGCGAAGAGTACGGCTGGGACGACCACGGCTCTGAAGCGTGCGACTGCGAAGTCTGGGGCGATGAAGAGCGCGGCTGCGACAACGGCGGCCGGCAAGGTGGCGGCGAAGAAGGCCCCGGCTAGCAAGACGGCCGCGAAGAAGGCTCCGGCAACCAAGACCGCGACCAAGTCGACGACCGCCCGCACGACCGCGGCCAACGCCACCGCAGGGAGGGCCACGGCGGCCAAGAGCACGACGGCGAAGGCGACCGGCGTCGCGAAGAAGGCGAAGGCCACGGCGACGACGGTGGCGAAGAAGGCGAAGGCCACGGCGACGACGGTGGCGAAGAAAGCGAAGGCCACGGCGACGACGGTGGCGAAGAAGACTGCCACCAAGGCCTCTGCGACTAAGGCTGCGGCGACCAAGGCTGCCGCTACCAGGTCGGATGCGGCGGCAAAGGCCGCCACCAAGACGGCTGCTGTCAAGAAGGCTGCTGTCAAGAAGGCGCTGGCGAAGTCCGCTGTCGCCAAGAAGGCTTCCGCCAAACCGAGCACGGCACGATCGACCGCGGCCATGCCCGGCGCTGCCAAGTCAACGACGGCCAAGCCGAAGGCTGCCAAGTCGACGATGACCAAGGCGGCGAAGTCGACGATCGCCAAGAAGGCCCCTGGCATCGCCAAGGCCGGCCGCCCGGCAACCGCCAAGTCCCCAGCGGCAAAGCCCGCGGCCCGACCCGCCACAGCAAAGTCGGCAGCCGCGGCCAAGGCGACTGCCACCAAGGCGACTGCCACCAAGACCGCCGCCAAGGCGTCTGCGTCACGGGCATCCGCGGCTAAGGCGACTGCGGCCAAGACGACCGCGGCCAAGGCGACCGCGAGCAAGGCGACCGCGACCAAGGCGACCGCGACCAAGGCGACGGCTGTGCGGGCGACCGGCAACGCCGCCGCTGCCAAGGTTCGGGCCGGGAAGGCCAGCAACGCCAAGCCGGCGACGATGACCAAGAACTCGGCCACCAACGCCGGACGGGTCAAGCAACCCGCCAACGCGGCGGCAGCCCGCCGGGCGACTGCGGCCAGCAATGGCCGGGCGGCGAGCACCATCAACGGTCGTACACCCGCGGTGCGCAAGGCGACCACCAAGCGCTAGCAGCGCCGCGGTGCGCAAGGCGACCACCAAGCGCTAGCAGCGCCGCGAAAGGGCCGCACCCAGCAGGGGTGCGGCCCTTTCGCGTGTTAGGAATGGGCGGTGCCGATCAAACGGGTTTTCGCGCCGCGTATCGACTTCTCCGTGCTGCGGGCGGAGTTGAAACTGCCCGGCGACTTCCCGGCGGAGGCGTTGGCGGAGGCTGAACGGGCTGCCGCCATCGTGCCGCCGGCTGTGGACCGTACCGATGTGCCGTTGGTGACTGTCGATCCGGCTTCGTCGCGCGATCTGGACCAGGCGATGCACCTGGGCCGGCGGTCTGGTGGCGGCTTCCGGGTGCGTTACGCGATCGCCGATGTGGCGAGCTTTGTGCGGCCGGGCGGTCCGCTGGAAACCGAGACTTGGGTACGCGGACAGACCATCTATCTGCCTGACGGCCGGATCCCGTTGCACCCGCCGGTGCTCAGCGAGGATGCGGTGAGCCTGCTGCCGGGCGTGGACCGGGCGGCCGTGCTGTGGACGATCGACCTGGACGCGGACGGTGTGATCGTTGCTGTCGTGGTGGAGCGGGCGCGGGTGCGTAGCCGGGAGAAGCTGGCCTACGCCGGGTTGCAGGAGGCGGTGGCGGCGGGGACCGCGCCGGAGCCGATCGCGTTGTTGCCGGAGATCGGCGGGCTGCTCGCTGCTCGAGCTGCCGAGCGGGGCGCTGTCAATCTGCCGATGCCGGCGCAGGAGGTGGAGCCGGACGGCAGTGGGTGGCGGTTGGTGTTGCGGGCGCCGTTGCCGGTGGAGGAGCACAACGCGCAGATCTCTTTGCTGACCGGGATGGCCGCCGCGTCGTTGATGCTCGACGGTGGGGTGGGTCTGCTGCGGACCATGCCGGCGGCGAAACCTGAGGCGGTTACCGCGTTGCGGGTCGCTGCCGGTTCGCTCGGTGTGCAGTGGCCGGCGGAAGCGTCGGTGGGCGCGGTTGTCGCGTCGGTGGATCCGGCCGATCCGCGGGGTGCCGCCTTCCTGGATCAGGCGGCGGCGCTGCTGCGTGGGGCGGCCTACACGGCGTTCGACGGGGCAGTGCCGGCCGAAACCGGGCATGGCGGGGTGGGCGCCCCGTACGCGCATGTCACCGCGCCGTTGCGGCGGCTGGCCGACCGGTACGCGACCGAGGTGTGCCTGGCCCTGCACGCGGGTGAGCCGGTGCCGGAGTGGGCGCGGGCTGCCCTGCCGAAGCTGCCGGCGGCGATGGCCGCGACCGACCGGGTGGCGTCGGCGGCCGACCGTGGCGCGGTGGCGCTGACCGAGGCGGTGCTGCTCGCGGACCGGGTGGGCGAGCATTTCGAGGCGGCTGTCCTCGATGTGGACGACCCGCCGAAAGAGAAGCGGGGCGGCACGGTGGCGATCGACGAGCCCGCAGTGCGGGCGCGGTGCGTGGGGGAGTTGCCGCTGGGTGAGCGGGTCACGGTGCGGCTGGCCGTGGCGGACCCGGCGAGCCGCACCGTGACATTCGAGAAGGCTCAGGGCAGCTGAGGCAGGCCGCGGTCGTCGAACGGCCAGTCCGGGTTGTGGGTGACCTCCCACAGGTGCCCGTCGGGGTCGGTGAAGTAGCCGAGGTAGCCGCCCCAGGCGGTGGCGGTGCCGGCTTTGACCAGGGTGGCGCCGGCCTGGACGACGGTGCGCAGCGCCTCGTCCACTTCGGCGGGGCTTTCCACGTTGATCGCCAGCGATGTGCCGCGGAAGTCGGTGGCCGCCGGTGCGGGCGTCTCGGCGGGCAGGCCCGCGTCCGCGGCGAGGTCCTTGGTGCCGAACAGGGCGAGGGTGCTGCCGCCGGTATGGAAGAAGCTGACTTCGCCGGGGACCGAGGCGGGCGACAGGCGCCAGCCGATGGCTTGGTAGAACTCGGTGGCGCGGGCGACGTCGGCCACGCCGAGGGTGCTGAGGCTTACCCGGGCAGGAACAGACATGGCACAAAGTCTGCCATTGCCCCGATCTTGCCCGGGTGCCTGTTTCTAGAAGGTGTGTTCCTCAGCGGGGAATTCGCCGGTGCGGACCTCGTCGGCGAAGCTGCGGACGGCCTCGCCGAGCACTCCGGCCAGGTCGGCGTAGCGTTTGACGAACCGCGGCGCCTTGCCGGTGCGCAGCCCGGCCATGTCCTGCCACACCAGCACCTGGGCGTCGGTGTCGGCTCCGGCGCCGATGCCGACGGTCGGGATGTCGAGGTCCTTGGTGATCTGCTTGGCTACCTCACCGGGCACCATCTCGAGCACGACCGCGAAGGCACCGGCTTCGGCGACGGCCCGCGCGTCAGCGATGACCTCGTCGGCGGCGTTGCCCCGGCCTTGGACGCGGTAGCCGCCGAGGGTGTGCTCGCTCTGCGGCGTGAACCCGACGTGGCCCATCACGGGAATGCCCGCGCCGACGATCGCACGGATCTGGTCGGCGACGCGGCGGCCGCCCTCCAGCTTCACCGCGTGGGCGCCGGCTTCCTTCATGAAGCGTACGGCCGTGCGCAGCGCCTGGACCGGCCCCTCCTCGTAGGAGCCGAAGGGCAGGTCGGCCACGATCAGTGCGGTCTTCGTGGCGTTGACGACGGCGCGTACCAGAGGAAGCAGTTCGTCGGTCGTGACCGGGAGCGTCGTCTCGTAGCCGAAGACGTTGTTGGCCGCGGAATCGCCGACGAGCAGCACCGGGATGCCGTTGGTGTCGAACAGCGCAGCCGTGTACTGGTCGTAGGACGTGAGCATGGGCCAGCGGTCGCCGCGTTCCTTCGCCGCGATCAGGTCGCGGGTGCGGACCCGGCGGGTGGGTGGGCCGCCGTACAGGGTGGTGATCTCGGACATCGTTGTCTCCTTCCCTCGAGGCCGCACAGTGCGGTCCCCGGGTGTCGATTCGCATCGTCGCACCCGGGGCCCGCCCGCGGTCAGAGGCGAGTGGAAGCCGTCACACCGAGCCCTCGCGGAACCGGTTGGTGATCGGCAGCCGCCGGTCGCGGCCGAAGGCCTTGCTGGAGATCTTCGTCCCCGGCGCGGACTGCCGGCGCTTGTATTCGGCGATGTCGACCATCCGCAGCACCCGGTCCACCAGCGCGGTGTCGTGACCTGCGGCGATGAGCTGGTCGCGGCCCTGGTCGCCGTCGATGTAGCCGCCGAGGATCGCGTCGAGCACGTCGTAGTCGGGCAGCGAGTCGGTGTCGACCTGGCCCGGCCGCAGCTCCGCTGAAGGCGGCTTGGTGATCGAGTTCTGCGGGATCGGCGGCTCGCCCCCGCGCCGGGCAGCGTCGGCGTTGCGCCAGTTCGCGAGGCGCCACACCAGCGTCTTCGGGACGTCCTTGAGCGGGTTGAAGCCGCCGACCGAGTCGCCGTACAGGGTGGAGTAGCCGACCGCGAGCTCACTCTTGTTGCCGGTGGTGAGTACGAGGTGGCCCTCCTGGTTCGACAACGCCATGAGGATCACGCCGCGCACCCGGGCTTGCAGGTTCTCCACCGCCAGGCCGGAGAGCGACATGTTCGCCAGGAACGTGTCGACCATCGGCTGGATCGGCTCGGTGCGGTAGTCGAGCCCGGTGCGCTTCGCGAGGTCGGCTGCGTCGTCGCGGGAGTGGTCCGACGAGTACCCGCTGGGCATGGAGACGCCGACCACGCGTTCCGGACCGACCGCGTCGACGGCGATGGCCGCGACGACCGCCGAGTCGATGCCGCCGGACAGGCCCAGCACGACCGAGCGGAAGCCGTTCTTCTCGACGTAGTCACGCAGACCCAGGGTCAGCGCGGACCAGATCTCCGCCTCGTCGGTCACCCTTTCGGCAATCCCACCAACAGCAGGACCATCCGCGTACGGGCGCGGCGCGGCGGCCACCGTGACCCGCGCGATGTCCATGTCGTCCGCACCGCGCTCCTCGCCCTGCGGGGCTTCCGCGGAGGTAGCCGGCGGCGGGAGAGTGGCTGCACTGGCGCCGGTCGCCAACTCCACGTCGTGGATCAGCAGCTCCTCGGAGAACTGTGCGGCCCGGGTCAGCAGTTCGCCCCCGGCCGTCACGATCATCGAGTCGCCGTCGAAGACCAGCTCGTCCTGACCGCCGATCATGTTCACGTACGCGACGGTCGCCCCCGCCTCCGCCGCCCGGCGCTGCAGCAGCGGCAGCCGCACGTCGTCCTTGTCCAGCTCGTACGGCGACGCGTTGATCGACACCACCAGCTGCACCCCGGCCCGGCGCGCGGCGGCGAACGGACCACCCGCCTGCCACAGGTCCTCACAGACGGTCAGAGCGATGTCGGCCTCGCCGAACCGCACCACGGTCAGCGTGTCGCCAGGCTCGAAGTAGCGGTCCTCATCGAACACGCCGTAGTTGGGCAGGTGGTGCTTGAAGTAGGTGGCTGCCACCTCGCCGCCGAGCAGCAACGCGGAAGCGTCCCGGGGGCCGCTGCCGGGCACGGCGTCGGCGCTGGTCGGGGCCGGCCCGTCGGCGTCCACGTAGCCCACCACCACGGCCACGTCACCGAGGCCGTCGGCGGCGAGGTCGGCGGCGAGCTGCTTGACCGCGGCCTGCGACGACGCGACGAAGGACTGCCGGAACACCAGGTCCTCGATGGGATAGCCGGTCAGCATCATCTCCGGGAAGGCGACGAGCTGGGCACCGGCGTCGGCGGCCTGCCGGGTCCACCGGCGGACGGCGGCGGCGTTACCGGGTATGTCACCGACTACGGGGTTCACCTGGGCGAGAGCAATGCGCATCGAGGGCATGCGCCCATTGTTCACCAGGGCGAGCGCGATCTGGCGGGACCCGGTGACCTCACCGCCGCTCGATGATCTGCCAGCGCCGGAGAGCGTTCAGCAGCACCTTCAGCGTCTTCTCGTCCCAGACGGGTTCGGCACTGATCTTTTGGTACGCCGCGGGCGGCAAGTTCGTCCCGGACACCCGTCGTGGCAGCTGATTCCGGGGCTCAGACACGTCGCGTCCCTTGGTCCGGGCGGGCGCCTTCCGGCGGTGGAACCGCGCGGGTGGTGGATCCGCAGGAGGGACACCAGCGTGTCTTGATCTTGAAGGTCAGGAGACCGGCGAGAAACCCGATGATCAGCGCGGATATGACGGCGAGTGGCAGCACAATCGGTCACCCCTTGTGGTTGCTCGAACCTTGTGGGTGTCGATGTTCACTCCGTAAGGTCGGGGGATCAACCGCTCAGAGCGTGGTTCCACGGGTTGATCTTCACGTTCCAGCAAAAACCTGTCTGACGTGACAAATCAGGTCCTTGCACCTCCCGATCTGTGAGGTCCGCGGGGCCCATGTGGAAGGAGTCGAATCGCGTGGCAGATGTGGCGGTAGGCGCGACGGTCCCGCGGCGCATCCTCGGGATCGCTCTCCGCCGATTCCGCACCATGGCGGGCAAGACCATGCGGGAGGCCGCCGACATCCTCGGCCAGTCCGAGCAGTCGGTACGCCGCATCGAGCAAGGCTCGGTCTCCACCCCGACCGGCAAAGTCGCGAACCTCTGCGAGTTGTACGCCGTGCCGGTCCAGACGCGACAGGCACTGGTTCATCTCGCCAAGGACACCAAGGGCACGGCGGCGCAGTGGTGGCACTCTTACGCCGACGTGGTCCCGAACTGGTTCGAGCTGTATGTAGCTCTGGAAGCAACGGCATACCGGCTGCGCTGCTTCGACCCGCTGGTGGTCAACGGGCTATTGCAGGCTGATGCCTACATGGAGCAGGCCATCCGGGCCGTAGGGCCGAAGCTCTCCGATGAGGACGTCGAAGCGGAGCGGAGCTTCGCCGTTCTCGTCAGCGGTTGCTCTCGCGATTCCCCGATACACTGCGGCTAGAGGTCATCATCGCCGAACCGGCTCTGCTGATTGAGCTGCCTGAGGGAGTGATGCGTCGTCAGCTCTGGCACTTGCTGCAGGCCACCGAGCTGCCGCACGTGCAGGTCCGGGTGCTCCCGCTATCTTCCGGGATTCACCGAGCAGTAGTGGCGGGCGCGTTCACGGTGCTCGATTTCGCTGGCGACGATGGAGGGTCCGCGGCGAGCACGGTCTACAGCGAGAGTCTGACCGGTGCGATCTACCTCGACGGGCACTCCGAGATCCTTGATTATCAGTACCTCTGGGAAGAACTCGAAGCCTCGTCCCTCGACAAGACCGAGTCCGTCGAGTTCATTTCTCGAAAGATGAAGGAGCTGAACGACCGTGAGTCATAACTTGAATGATGCTGAGTGGCGTAAGTCGTCCCGGTCCGCAGGTAGCGGCCAGTGTGTCGAGGTCGCCACCAACCTGCGTGACGTTGTCGCGGTGCGGGACACCAAGGACAGGGGCGCCGGGCCTGTGCTGCTGTTTGCCCCCGCCGAGTGGGAGGCGTTCGCGGCGGGCGTCCGGGGCGGAGCGTTCGACCGGTAAGGCCGGAACGGGGGAGGGCGGTGCTCTCCCCCTGGCCGCGGACCGGCATCGCGTAATCTCGGCGTAACCGCTGCAGGGCACCCTTGGGCCCACCGGCGCAGGACGAGGGGTTGACGTGGACCGACAGCAGGAGTTCGTGCTTCGTACGCTCGAAGAGCGCGACATCCGATTTGTCCGGCTCTGGTTCACCGACGTGCTCGGCACCCTCAAGAGCGTGTCCGTCGCACCGGCCGAGCTGGAGGCCGCGTTCGAGGAGGGCATCGGGATCGACGGGTCGGCGATCGAGGGCTTCGCCCGGGTCTCCGAGTCCGACATGGTCGCCATGCCCGACCCGACCACGTTCCAGGTCTTCCCGTTCGAGGGCGGCGACAGCGGCGAGAGCGCCCGGATGTTCTGCGACATCCTGCTCCCGGACGGCAGTGCGGCCTGGGCAGACCCGCGGCACGTGCTGCGCCGGATGCTGGCGAAGGCGGCGGAGAAGGGCTTCACCTTCTACACCCACCCCGAGGTCGAGTTCTTCCTCGTGCAGGACGGCCCGCTGGACGGCACCGTGCCGATCCCGGTGGACGGCGGCGGCTACTTCGACCACACCACGCACTCGGTCGCGCGGGACTTCCGGCGGCAGGCCGTGCTCGCGCTGGAGCGGATCGGCATCTCGGTGGAGTTCAGCCACCACGAGGTCGCGCCCGGCCAGCAGGAGATCGACCTGCGGTACGCCGACGCCCTCACCACCGCGGACAACATCATGACGTTCCGGCACGTGGTGAAGGAGGTCGCGCTGTCCCAGGGCGTACGCGCGTCCTTCATGCCGAAGCCGTACACGGACCAGCCGGGCAGCGGCATGCACACCCACCTGTCGCTGTTCGAGGGGGAGCGCAACGCCTTCTACGACGGCGGCGACACGCTGAAGCTGTCGAAGACCGCGCGGGCGTTCATCGCCGGGCTGCTCGTGCACGCCCGGGAGTACACGGCGGTCACGAACCAGTGGGTCAACTCCTACAAGCGGCTGTTCCCGTTGCAGCTGCCGGACCGGATCACCGAGTCGCCGGCGTTCGTGAGCTGGGGGCATCTGAACCGGTCGGCGCTGGTCCGGGTGCCCGCCTTCGGCAAGCCCAACTCGGCGCGGGTGGAGGTGCGGTCGATCGACTCGGCCACCAACCCCTATCTGGCCTTTGCGGTCATGCTGGGCGCCGGGCTCAAGGGCATCGAAGAGGGCTACGAGCTGCCGCCAGGCGCCGAGGACGACGTGCTGGCCCTGTCGCCGCAGGAGCGCAAGGCCATGGGGTACGACTCGCTGCCCGAGAACCTCGCCGAGGCGATCGACGTCATGTCGCAGTCCGAACTGGTCGCCGAGGTGCTGGGCGAGCACGTGTTCGACTTCGTGCTGCGGAACAAGCGGCAGGAATGGGAACAGTACCGGCGCGAGGTGACCCCGTACGAGCGCGAGCGGTACCTGACACTCTGATCTTTCCACCGGCCGGTGGAGCACCCGTGTGCCCTGGTCGGATACGGTGCCCTCGGACACCGTGACGAGGGAGTAACCGTGCTGGAGAATCTGCTTGAGGGTGCCGGGCGCAGCATCGTGTTCGGTGGGGTCGGCATCGGGCTGATGGCCCTGGGCTTCGTGCTCGTCGACCTGCTGACCCCGGGCAAGCTGCGCGACCTGATCTGGGTGGAGAAGAACCCCAACGCCGCCCTGCTGCTCGCGGCCAACCAGTTGGGCATCGCGCTGATCGTGTTCACCGCGATCTTCACGAGTTACCAGAACTTCGGCGAGGGCCTGGCGTCCACGGCGATCTTCGGCCTGCTGGGCATCGGCGTGATGGCGCTGGCCTTCCTCGTGCTGGACTGGATGACCCCGGGCAAGCTCGGCGAGGTCATCTGCACCCAGGAGCGGCACCCGGGCGCCCTGGTCAGCGCGGCCTCGCACTTCGGCGCGGCCCTGATCGTCTGCGCCTGCATCGCCTGATGCCGGTGCAGGTCGACCTGGAGCCGGTCACCAAGGACACCTGGCGGGCGTGCGTCGCGTTGACGGTGCTGCCCGAGCAGCGTGAGTTCGTCAACGACGTGAGCTACTACCTGCTGCTCTGCCACTACGGCGAGCTGTGGCACCCGCTCGCGGTGACCGTGGACGGCGAGGTCGTGGGCTTCTGCATGTGGGCGGTCGACGACGACGCCAGCCGGTGGATCGGCGGGGTGGTCGTCGACGCGGCCCGGCAACGGCAGGGCATCGGTCGGGCGCTGATCGTCGCGCTGCGGGACCGCCTCGCCGCCGAGCCGGGCGTGCCGAACGTCGCGCTGAGCTACCAGCCGGAGAACACCGCGGCCCGCGAGCTCTACCGCTCACTCGGATTCGTGGAGACCGGCGAACGCGAGGACGACGAGCTGATCGCCCGGTGGACGCCGGCCTGAACGGCCGGGCCGACCGCGGCCTGACAAGCCTGCCGCACCCGATAGCCTCGGGGGGTGGGCACAGCACTGGTGATCGAGAACTATCCGTCCGACGATCTGCGTCGCCTCGGCGACTGGTTCACCGAAGCCGGTCTCGGCCTGACCGTCGTCCGCGCGCACGCGGGCGAGCCGCTGCCCGAAACCCTCGACGGGTACGTCGCCTTCGTCGTTCTCGGCGGCGACCAGTGTGCGTACCCCGACGAGCAGGGACAGCCGGGTTCGCCCTGGTTCCCGGCCCTCGAAGGGCTGCTGCGTAAGGCGGTGCGCCACCGCGTACCGACGCTGGGTGTCTGTCTCGGTGCGCAGCTGCTTGCACAGGCCCACGGTGGCCTGGTCGAGCGCAGCACGGCCGGTCCGGAGATCGGTCCGGGCCTGGTCGCGCGTCGGGACGCCTCCGACACCGACCCGCTGTTCAAGTGGGTGCCGCTGCTGCCCGACGTGATCCAGTGGCACAGCGACGAGATCACCGAGCTGCCGATTGGCGCGGTGCTGCTGGCCGCGTCCACCCGCTACCCGCACCAGGCGTTCCGGCTCGGCGACCGGGCCTGGGGCGTGCAGTTCCACATCGAGTGCGATCCGGCCATGATCGAAGGCTGGGCTGCCGCCGACCGTACGCTGCTCGAAGAACTGGGTTTCGACCCCGAAGTGGTGGTCGCGGCGACGGCGGACGTGCTGGCCGATGTCGAGGAGGCCTGGCAGCCGTTCGCGGCCCGGTTCGCCGCGCTCGCCCTCGGAGAGCTGCCCGACGCGGACATTCCCGTGCCGGGCAACAGCCCGCGGACGCTGCCGCTGCTGGGCCAATGACGTGACCAAACCCAGCCGCCTCGCCCGGTACGGCTTCGCCGACGACGGTGCCCTGCTCGGCCCCGAGGGGCTGCGGCTGTGGAACGCCGACGCGCAGGAGCCGGCCGACCCCGCCGCCGCGGAGCTGCTGCAGGCGCTGTCCCGGGCCGCCGATCCCAGCCTCGCGCTGCGCCAACTGCACCGGCTGGTCGACGCGGTGGCGCGGGCGGCCCAGCGCGAGAGCGGTGGCCCGGTCACCGGCCCCGGCGAGCAGATCGCCGCGAGCCCGGCCGCCGACGCGGTCCTGTCGGCGCTGGCCGCCGATCACGCCCTGCGGCGACGGCTGATCAGCGTGCTCGGTGCGTCCAGCGCACTGGGCGATCACCTGGTTGCCAACCCCGGCCAGTGGCGTGTCCTCGAAACCGGCAAGACCGGCATGCCGCCGCCCGCGGAAGGTCACCTCGAGCTCGAGGAGCCGGCGGTTCCCGCGTTGCGTACGGCGTACCGCATCGCGCTGCTGCGGATCGTCGCCGCCGACCTGACGGGCGGCCGCGGCCTCGAACCGACGATGGCGGCGCTGTCCCGGCTGGCCGACGAGACGCTGGCCGCCGCGTACGCCATCGCGGTCGCGGGGCTGCCGGAGTCGATTGCCGCGCCGCGCCTCGCGGTGATCGCCATGGGCAAGTGCGGCGGCAACGAGCTGAACTACGTCTCCGACGTGGACGTCATCTTCGTGGCGGCGGGCGACGAGGATCTCAGCGCCGGGACCACGGTCGCGGCCAAACTGATCGAGATCTGCGGGCAGGTGGCGTGGCCGGTCGACGCCGCCCTGCGGCCGGAGGGCTCCCGCGGGCCGCTGGTCCGGACCCTCGCCAGCCACCAGGCTTACTACCGGCGCTGGGCGCGTACGTGGGAATTCCAGGCTCTGCTGAAAGCGCGACCGGCGGCAGGCGACCTTGCCCTCGCACGGGAGTGGCTGGACGACCTTGCGCCGTTGGTGTGGCACGCCGCCGAACGGCCCGAGGCGGTCGCCGACGTGCGGGACATGCGGCGCAAGATCATCGAGAACGTGCCGCCGAAAGAGGTCGACCGGGAGATCAAGCGCGGGCCGGGCGGCCTGCGCGACATCGAGTTCGCCGTGCAGCTGCTCCAACTCGTGCACGGCCGCGTCGACGAAAGTCTGCGCCTCGGCGGCACCCTGCCCGCGCTGCGTGCCCTGGTCGCGGGCGGCTACGTGGGCCGCGAGGACGGCGAGACGCTCCTGCGGGGCTACCGATTCCTGCGTACGGTCGAACATCGGTTGCAGTTGCAGAACCTGCGCCGGACCCACACCGTCCCGGACGACCCGAAGCTGCTGCGCTGGCTCGCCGCGGCGCTCGACTACACGGCGAACCCCGGCCGGGACGCGGTCCAGGCGTTCCGCTCCGACTGGGTGGGCCACGCCGCGCACGTGCGGCGCCTGCACGTGAAACTGCTCTACCAACCGCTGCTCGAAGCGGTCGCCAAGGTGCCCGCCGAAGCGCTGCGGATGACCGCCGAATCGGCCGGCCGCCGCCTCGAAGTGCTCGGCTTCGCCGATCCGGCCGGAGCGCTGCGACACCTCCAGGCGCTGACCGGCGGGGTCAGCCGCACCGCCGCGATCCAGCGCACGCTGCTGCCGATGCTGCTGCAGGAGTTCGCCGACGCGCCCGAACCCGACCGCGGGCTGCTCAACTACCGGCACGTGTCGGACAAGCTCGGCGGCACCCCCTGGTATCTGCGCCTGCTGCGCGACGGCGGCCCGGTCGCGCGGCGGCTCGCCCGCGTGCTCAGCCTCTCCCGGTACGCCACCGACCTGCTGACCCGCGACCCGGAAGCACTGCGCCTGCTGGCCGACGACGCCGAACTCCAGCCGCGACCCCGCGAAGTGCTGCGCGACGGGTTCGTGGCCGCCGTCGACCGGCACCTGCGCGACGACGCCACCGACCCCGCCCCGGCCATCGCCGCGGTCCGGGCACTGCGCCGCCGCGAGCTGTTCCGGCTGTCCTGCGCCGACATTCTGAGCCACGCCGGCGAGCTGGCCCCGGCCCAGCCGCTCGACGTGCACGCCATCGGCATCGCCCTGTCCGCCGTCACCGACGCCACCCTGAGCGCCGCCCTGCACGCCGCCCGCCGGGTCCGACCCGGACCGCCCGGCCTGCGGTTCGCGGTGATCGGCATGGGCCGGCTCGGCGGCTACGAGATGAGCTACCCGTCCGACGCCGACGTGCTGTTCGTCTTCGCCGCCCCGGAGGGCAGCAAGGATGCCGAGGCCAGCAGCGCCGCGCACGCCATCGCCGAGGAACTGCGCCGCGCCCTCGGCGCGCCGGCCCCCGACCCGCCGCTCGGCGTCGACGCCGACCTGCGCCCGGAAGGCCGCCAAGGTCCGCTCGTCCGCAGCCTCAACGCGTACGCGCAGTACTACGCCCGCTGGTCGAAGGTGTGGGAGTCACAGGCCCTCCTGCGCGCCCGCTTCGTCTGCGGCGACGAAGACCTGGGCCGGGAATTCGAGCAGCTCGCCGACCGCATGCGCTACCCGGACGGCGGCCTGACCCGGGACCAGATCGTCGAAATCCGCCGGATCAAGGCGCGCGTGGAAACCGAACGCCTGCCCCGCGGCGCCGACCCCACCACACACGCCAAACTCGGCCGCGGCGGCCTCGCCGACGTCGAATGGGCGGTCCAACTCGTCCAACTGCGGCACGCCTTCGCGCTGCCCGGCCTGCGCATGACCCGTACGCTCGAAGCCTTGACCGCGGCCCTGGACGCCAAGCTGGTCGACCGGGTCGACGCGGCGGCAATGACCGCAGGGTGGACGCTGGCCGCCCAGGTCCGCAACGCGCTCACGCTGGTCCGGGGCCGGCCGACCGACCAGCTGCCCCGACACGGCCCCGAGCTCGCTGGCGTTGTGCAATTGCTCGGCGGCGGCGACCCCGGCGAGTTCGTCGACCGCTACCTGCGCATCACCCGACGCTCCCGTGCCGCGATGGAACGCGTCCTCGATGCCTGAACCGCACCGCCGCTCCGCCGTTGCCGCGGCCGGCGATCGGCACGGACGTCACGCCGACGCGGCGTCGACCACGGCCGGACCCGCTCGTCCGACCGCCGCGGCAGCATCGCCGCGGGGACTCCCGTGGGCGCTTGTCTGGACCACCGCTGTTTCCGTGGCACTGTCGATCGCGTTCCTGCTTGCTCCGCCGATGGGCACCGACCTTGCCGCCCAACAAGCCCGCGCCGACTTCTTCGCCGAGCATGGCACCGCGCCGGTCGACTTCGGCTGGTACGGCGGCGTGGCCCAGTTCGGCTACAGCCTGCTGACCGCACCGCTCGGCTCCCTCGTGGGCATGCGCCTGCTCGGTGCTGTCGCCGCGGTGGCGTCGTCGCTCGCTTTCCTGTTGCTGTTGTGGCGCACATCGGCCCGTCGCCCGCTGCTGGGCGGGGTGCTGGGCGCGGTGGTCTTCGCCGCGAACCTGGTCAGCGGCCGAATCACGTTCGCGGTCGGCCTCGCACTGGCCGTGGCAGCGCTCGCCGTAGCCGCCGGTCCACGCCGCGTGGATGACGGAGGTGCGGTCGCCGAGCCGGGTCAAGCCGAGCCAGGCCAAGCTCAGCCCGGTC